>QZIL01000048.1 GCA_003599025.1 Nitrospiraceae bacterium
CCACGCCCCGCCTGTACAGCTCTGCAGGCTCCCGCTGCACACCCCCGCCTGAAGCGTATTTAACGGTGCACTCTCCCCGCTCCCGTCTGCTGTCCCAACGTTGCAGTCATTGTCTGTCCCGTCACACACCTCCGCTTCCCCGGGGTTGATATTGATATCACTGTCATTGCAGTCACCAGAAGTAGCTGTTAATTCAGAGACCACATAGTAAGTTGCAGGCCTCAGGCACTGTACGATTATGTTGCCGCTTGAATATAAGTCGCCGTCCGCATCCTCATACCATGTCTGCCCAGGATACTCCAGAGCATCGCCATCATTACAGTCCGTACTGCTGCCCGATACATTCGCACCAGTGTTGCAGTTAAGATCACCATCAACGTCATCCGTCTCCATAAAACTTCCGTAAGTATCTCCGTCCACGTCCTCATAACACCGGTCCTCGCTGTTACAGTCCTGATCTATACCGTCTGCAACCACTTCCTCAGCACCAGGATAGATCGAGTCGTTTCCGTCGTCACAGTCAAGTCCCGCTGCAATTTGACATCCATAAGGTTCACAGCCCATTCCTGTACAGGACCCGCTGACTGAAGAAGAAAAATAACCGTCAATATCGTAATCACAGAAATAATCAACCGGGTCGTTAGTTGTGGCCGTGACTTTCGCGTATATGTCTGTGTTGTCAATTGTGCCCGTAAATAGCTGAGCGTTTTCACCTGCAGCATAAATGCCTACATTTACGCCGGTGTGACCAGATGTTGACCATGATACAGTCGGGAAAACCCCCTGGCCGTTATTCTGCGTTACCAATAATCCGCCGGTCTCATGATCTGCGGTTACCAGTATAAGGGTATCGCTTTTCCCCTGGGCCCAGACTAGTACCGTTTGAACTGCATTTTCGAATTCTACTGTTTCAAATATGTTTCTGTTTCTATTGTTATCATGTCCTGCATGATCAATTCTCGCACCTTCAATCATAAGAAAAAAGCCATCCGGGTCGTTATCAAGTATTGCTAACGCTGTTTCAGTCATTTCAGACAAGTGAGGCAATGTAGCATAATTTCCATCATATTCATAAGGCATTGCACCGGTACCGAACTGTCCTGATACCATAGTGGAAGTTTCAGTATTCAGACTCTGCATATCTGCTCTGTTTGTAATAACTGTATAACCGGCAGCTTGAGCGGCACTTACAGACATTCCATAGCTGCCCCCTCCGAACAGCACATTTGGTCTTGTCTGATTCAAATAATCATCAGCTATGTCATATGTATTAACACGGCTTTCATTATGGGCACCAAATGAAGCAGAGGTAGCACCTGTCATTGAATCAGTTGTAACAAGTCCTGAATTCTTCCCGATGCCCTTGAAGTATTCCAAAATTGTCAGGAGCTCGCTGCCGTCACCCGGAAGTTTCACACTTACTACACCGTTATTTACTTTTGTGTGAGTTGCAATTGCTGAACCAGCTGCAGCTGAGTCTGTAACAGAAGAATCAGCAGAATGTGTAGTGACTTGACCCTGATAGGGGAAGGCTTCGAATTTAAGGGTACCAGCTGATCCGTAAGAATACATACCGGCCGCTTTTACATGCTCCAGCCCCATACCATCACCAATCAGAATGATGATGTTTTTAGGTTCTGCGGAGACAGGGGAGACTAATAGGAATAACAAAATGCTAACTATAATAATTGACAGGCAGACAGCGAAGTAAATATTTTTTTTTATTAGTCTGAACGTATTATAACTTTGCATGTCTTAATCATGTCAAACTGTCTCTATTTTTGTTTATTAAATGCATCAAGCAGTTTAGGAAGACTGTTCCTTCCAGAAATTTTGTCCTCTTCTCCGGCCTGGCAAGTTTCATACAGCTTTTTCAGTAATGCAGGATCGTCTGAATTAAATGTCCATTTGTCCGTGCCGTAATTATAATAAATGTCAGAACAGTTCCTACCGTCTTTACCGTAATTGTATGAATCTACAAGCCATCGCCGGTTGCGTGAATGCTCATTAACATCAGCATAACTTAAGAAAATGGGAATACATATAACAACCGCTATCATTACTATTATTTTCTTCATTTCAATAGATGCTTAATTTCTATAGTACCGCTGTTAGAACGATTATAACCCAATAGTATGCTTATTTCTACTGAGATAACGGAAATTCATATTTTATGAAAATATATTATGTAAAAAGAGTATGCAATTATATATTCACACTAATGCACTCGCAAGTTATTCAAGGACATATATACTGCAAATGTATTGAACAGAGAGAGGAATAAGATATGGTTTGATCAGCTTATCTAGTTATTTCTACACTAATTGCAAACAGACAGGACTTAAAGTCATAGACAATGACTGCAATTCCGATATTAATTAAGAAACTCAATGGGTAAAAAGAATTCTACTCACAAACGCAAGCCACCAGTCACACAATCCGGATATTTTATAAAGTGCCAGACATGCAAACACGACCGCACTGGATATAATTGTCTCCCTGACATGACGATAAATACGTATTTTTATCGCTTCATATTTTTTGTCTTTTATCGGCAACTTCGGGGGGATTGCACAACTTGGGTACTTATCTAGTTTGTGTTCTGCAATATGTTTTGATTCAATTACTATTGATGATGAACTCAACTTATTTTTCCTTTATGTTCGAATAACTGGTTAATGGATTAGTTATGACCTGCACATATTATCTCCAGCAATTCGGTATATACGCAATTTACTTGCCAAATCCATAACTATCTATTTTTATTTTTTTTCTGTGTACCTATCACCACAACTCTTGTAAATTATTTATACACATCAACATACAAAAACTCTTCAGTGTAACTTTTTACGACACTGCAAAAAAAACTGCAAATAATGTCCCAAGGACACCATTTGCAGTACCCTGAACAACGTTATCGCCGGATTTAATTATACAGAGCTACTCAATATAAGTAAATGAATTAGCAAGAAAATAATAGTTCCTTTATTATTAAAAAGGAATATTGGCTATTTATTAGATCAGAAATACAGCAGTTTCATGCCGATACCAACAGAAATACTGTCCCTCATTGCATTGTAAGTAAAGTCTTTTGCCTTAATAAACGCTTCCTTTGCATTATATCCCAAGGCAAGTCCGGCTGTAATAGATGCTGAGAAAACACACCCTGTACCGTGAAATTCTCCTTCAAGCCTCTCATTTTCGATAAATACAAACTCCTCTCCGTCAAAAAGCATATCAATTGCCTTATCTTTCAGATGCCCCCCCGTAATTATCACTGTTTCAGGGCCCAGATCTTTCAACTTAATAGCGGCCCCCTTCATATCATCCGGACTGATTATCTCCATACCTGTGAATACGCCCGCCTCATAAATATTCGGTGTAATTACTTTTGCAAGTGGAAACAGTACATCCCTGATTATTTCCACCCCTTTTTCTTCGACAAGCATGACCCCGGTAGATGAAACTGTAACAGGGTCAATTACGAGTCTGTCAAGAGAATATTCACCAACTTTACTGGCAATTACCTGAATGGTATCAGAAGAATAAAGCATTCCGGTCTTGACCGCGTCCGGCCTGATGTCCCGCAGGAGCACTTCCATCTGTTCTGAAACAAAATCAGCCGTTAGTTCATGCACACAATGAACTCCCTCTGTGTTCTGCGCGGTTAGTACAGCCGGAACACTTAGTCCATATACACCCATGGAATGAAATGTTCGCAGGTCTGCCTGAAATCCGGCGCCTCCTGTCGGATCAGAGCCGGCAATAGTCAGGGCTGTCCTGGGTCTTTGCATGGAAAGACTATATCAACTTGTTTATAATATTTCAAGGAAATCAATAAAATGAATAATAAAGTCGAACTCCTGGCAGTTGTCAATGATAGAGGTGAAATAATAAAAACCCTCCCTCGCTCTGAGATACATGGTAATCCCTCATTAATGCACAGAGTGGTGCATGTCCTCGTGTTCAATTCTAAAGGGGAACTGCTGCTTCAGAAACGCTCCATGAACAAGGACGTTGCAGCCGGCAAATGGGACACCTCTGTCGGAGGCCATGTAAATGCAGGCGAAACGCTTGATGAAGCTGTAATGCGCGAAATGGAGGAGGAACTCGGCATCACCACCTGCGCCCTCGAATTTTTATATCATTACGTTCATTCAAACGAATATGAAACCGAACTCGTGTATACCTATTCATGTTCTCACGATGGGAGAATAAACTTTCAAAAGGAAGAGATTGACGAGGTGAGGCCCTGGAGCATGGATGAAATCAAACGGAACATCGGAAACGGGACACTGAGTGATAATTTTGAGCATGAAATTCAGACATATATCAGAAAAAAACTTTCAGGGACCAGAGAGATTCAGCAAAAGCAGTCATTTGTCAGTCATCAGCTTCTATGCCTGATACTAAAAGCTGACGACTGACAAACTTATTCGTTTTCTTGATTTACCTTTCCTCAGGCAGTTTATATCCAGCGCCTGCAAACTGGATATTGGCCTGGTCATCACATCTCGGGGGTGATACGGCATGTACACCTCCGCATTTCGGACATTTACCCACAAACGTTTTCAGGGTGAAACTCTCTCCGCATCCACGGCATTTCGTCTCCAGTCCGCCTCCAGGTATAGGCTGATCTTTTATAGCCCCGCCATGTGCATTGGCCACAAATTCTACAAGTTCTTTGCCCTCAGAAAAAGGCCCTCCTCCTCCGGTACCGCAACTGCCGCATGTTCCCATCGTCCAACCTCCTTTAAATAGTTACATAATTCCGCTTAATTTTACAGGAATGTTTAAATTTTACATAAATACTGATTCAAATAATATGAGCTATATCATGTTTGAGCCATCTCTGCAAGATTTCTTTATATCCGGATAGAGAAGTGAAGTTTTTAATCAGAATGCCGATAAGAACTTCAGGAGGAATAAATGAGTTGTCCATGCAAGGAAAGACCATGACTGCAAAAGAGACAATAGACATCATCAGCAACTCCTCCCTGTGGAAAACATTGTCAACCAAAGAAAGAGCAGAAGCCGCTGCCTATGCCATTAAAAACTCAGGTCTAACGCTTGAGGATGAAGAAGTGTTCGATCTCATAGGCGAAGTTTACGCGGGATGAACTGATTCTGGCCTTTCAATAAAAATGTGTTTCCCGGGCAGGAGCCTAAAACACTCATCCCTGTTTCACTGCCTCAGTTTATAAGGAAAATACAGTGTAAATACCGACCCCTTCCCGACTTCACTCTGGACTTTCATGAAACCGCCGTGATCTTCCACGACTTTCTTCGTTATTGAAAGACCGAGGCCGGTCCCCTTGTCCGCAATCTTTGTGGTATAGAAAGGTTCAAAAATCAGATTCATTTTTTCTTCCGGGATGCCTGTCCCAGAATCATGGACGCTTACATATACATATGGGAAACCGTCATGGACCTCTTTATTGGTAGCAACAGTCAGCGAACCGCCATGGGGCATTGAATCTATGGCATTTAATACCAGATTTTCGACCGCTTCGTGCAGCTGTGCATTGTCAACAAGTATCGGAGGCAACTCACTGTATGCTTTATGAATCGATATTGATTTCTCCCTGCAGATTTCTTCCTTTATTCTTAATACCCTGTCAATGATCTCGTGAATGTCATATTCTTCAATATGGGGAGCAACTTCACGTGAAAAGGTAAGTACACTCTTCAAAATACCTTCGAGCCTTGCTACTTCCGATATGATAAAATTGGCATATTCCTTTTCTTTCGACTGTTCGGGGATGACCTTGTCCAGCCTTCTTGCAAACCCGCCGATTGCGGTCAGCGGATTACGGATCTCATGGGCCACGTTTGCGGTAAATCTGCCTAATGCGGCAAGCTTTTCAGCCTGGGCAAGCTGTGCCTGAAGGTGTTCTTTTTCGTACTCAGTCCTGTTATGCTGAATGATCCCTGCAAGTGTGCTCGCCACTGAGGCGAGAAAGGATTCCTCTCCGCTGCTCTGTTTATGTCCTTCTTTTACATATACGTTTATTATACCAAGCGCCCTGTCTCCCGACAGGATCGGCACGCAATAATGCCCGTGCGGGAAATCCTCTTTACACCCTATTTCATGACTGTCATTGACATGGTTTGAATAAACGGTTTCCGAACGCGCTGCGGCCTGACCGCACAGGCATTTGCCCAGGGGAACCTTTTCACACGGCAACTGGTCCGGCCCTGAGAAACCACGCTGTGCTTTCATGACCAGTATGCCGGGATCTTCTTCTATTATGTATATGGCCCCCCTGGACTGAAGGGAAAGATGAGGAATTGAAAGAATCAAATCAAGAACACGTTCAAACTGCGCTTCCAGCGGCACGGATTCCAGTGATATTTTCAGCATGGAATTCAATGTGCTCTGAATCATGAAATTCAACTTTATCTGCTCCTCATCCTCTCTGCGCTTAGTAATGTCTCTGATGGCCGCTGAAACAAGCAATTCGACATCCGTCTGCAGGAGGCTGAGACTTATGTCAACAGGGAACTCATCTCCATCTTTTTTTCTGGCATATATTTCTATACCACTGCCCATGGGGCGGACCCTGGGTTCCCTGAAAAAGCCTTCAACGTATCCGCGATGTCTACCTGCAAAACGTTCAGGAATCAATACATCGAGTTCCCTGCCGATTATCTCACCATGGTCATATCCAAAGAGTCTTTCAAACTGCGCATTGACCTGGACTATCTTATTGTCTGTATTTACAAATACGAGTGCATCAGGCGCAGAATCCAGAAGTCGTTCATATTTCTCCTGAACCTTCTGGAACTCCAGCTTGCAGTCCTCAATCTCACTTACCTGCCTGCGCATCTGTTCCAGTTCTTTTACAAGATCGGCATGTGTCCTGAAGCTGTTTCCCATAAAATCTCCGATATTTTAATAGAACCTATCTCAAAATCAAACAAGACCATTTTTAAGCACTTTGTCATTCCGGCTTGGGAGCCTGCCCCGACTTGTTCGGGGGAATCTTTCTTTTTGTTTTCAGTCAGATTCCCGACGCGCTTCGCTTGCGGGAATGACTTTACTATCGGACAAACCTATATTGAGATATGTTCTAATCAAATACTAAACGCAATCAATGCCGCTGTCAATAAACCATGATCTCACGGCAGCCTTATTTCAGCTATCTCTCCATCCTGATCTTCAACAGGATTAATGTAACAATACCTACCGTAAACAGGATTCCTCCGATCAATGCCCATAAAGCGCCGGGCTCCCTGTTTATCTGTAAAAGCACTGCCTCAACCGGAAAAGGCCTGAGGTCTTTTACATTGATATTAAAACCCATTCTTGTGGAAGGCTGATTAGGCTTGATCATGTCCCGATAAAGAACATCCCCAGCTGACAGATATTCCACACTGACATCCCAGTCAGTCAGGTATCCATAGGAGTCATAATTCATATTTATTTCTTTGACCCGTAATTCTGTATCATCACCAGACAACATGATTACAGAGCCCTCAACAGCCCCGGTCATCCCCTGTGAAGCCCCAATACCACTTAATAAATGTGCCAGAAGTATAAAGAGAAACCCGACATGAATGATCTGTGGTGAAATCAGCAATAACCAGTGCGTAACTTTTCTTTTACTGATAATGGATTCAATACTGCAGAATAAAGTATTTACGGCCAGCACAGCCAGAATCCCGATCAGGCTCCAAAGCCACCATGTTAATTGCAACGGCTGATTCTGAATCCATTCAAACAGAGGAGTTGAATGAAGCAATTGAAACTCCTCGCTGGCAGGCATTATAAAGGCCCCTGCAAAAAGCAGGACAAGAGAAATGCCAAGGAGCCAAATGGTGGTCCTCAGAGACAGCAAGAAATTTAATATTTGTTTCAAAATATTCATAGCTGCTATTGTGTCAGATTATTTTCGCACTCTCTAAGTCATTGACCAGAAAACACTTCAGTTCAATGGCGTCATTCCGGCAGTCCTTAAGCCGGTCGGATCGACCCGTCGAGTATATTCGATTCGAGAATCCGGTCCTTTCAGCGTATTCCTGGATACCCCGATCAAGTCGGGGCATGACATTAACAGGTATTTTCATGCTCCTTTATGCCGACTTGTCGGCATGCTGATTCCCATGAATACAAGCATCCTGTTATCCAATTAAAAACTGTGCGAGCTCTTCATAAGAAGGCTCACCCCCAGATAGGTAAACATCGTTATTGCAAAACCCGCTATCCCGAGCACTGCCATAGGTCTGCCCATCCACCACGGCCTCAACCGGGCATGGAGGTATAAACTGTAATATGCCCATAAAATACTGGTCCAGAGTTCCTTGGGCGTCCATATCCAGTAAGTCCCCCACGCGAGGTACGCCCAAATGCCTCCAAATATCATTGATAGTGTAAACAGGCAGTAGCCAATCAGAACAGCCCTGTAACCAAGACCTTCAGAAGAGTTCTGCCTGTCCTTAAGATACACCCCTCCGAAGACCGCTGCAATACCAAAAAGCGCATAAGACATGAAGGCCAGGACAACATGCAGTTCAAACCAGAAGGTCTTTAAGACCGGCGGCAGAGGAGAGTTATGCTGTTTGGCAGTCATTGCAAAGGCGGTAAATACTGCAACTACGATGGTAACAGCATTCAGGAAGCGGCTGCGGTCCTTTAAAGCAAAACCAAAAGCGGCTGCAAAGGCCGCCATAGACGCAGCAAGAAATATAAGAGTATCATGCGGCCCGACAAGCGGCAGCCTTCCAAGCTCAGCACCTCTTGAAAATATATATACAACCTGAAGGACAAGACCGAGATATAATAGCGGTCTTTTCCATAGAGCAAAAAGGTAGGATGCAAATGATAAGGCTAATATTGTCATCAGGAGGATATTTTACATTAATTTCTGAATTACTTAGGCAGGATAAAATAAAAATTGTTCCCGTACTGGGTGGCCTCATATCCAACAATCCCGCCGTGGATCTCAACAGCATGTTTTATAAAAGACAGTCCATGCCCTGTACCGGGCTGGCTCAGAACATTGGATGCGCGGAATTCCTCATCAAACAATCTGCTTCTCTCCTCCGGTGCTATATGCGGCCCGGTGCTGAACACATTAAACTTTACTCCGTCTTTTCCATGACCGAAGATGTCCCTTATCATTTCGTGTCCATAAGAAATATATTTCTTTTCTTCGCCTGATTCAGTAATGATCTCCTGGGTATATTTAACTGCGTTTGAAAAGAGATTGGCATAGACCTGAGCAATAAGGCCTACGTCGACAACAGTTATGATTTCAGAATCAGGGATGCCGCTTATACGGTCATTAATCGAAATCCCCATCTTTTTTAACTGCTCGCTGTACCGGTCAAGCTGCGGCTGGAGTACGTCCTTTTTCATATTGCAGGGCTTGGTGCGCAGGGAAAGGCGGCCCTGATCAAAGTGGCTCTTCCTGAAGAGTGTCTCGATAAAGAGGCTCATGTTCTTGTAATGTTTTTCTATGTTCTCGAGTTCAGTTGCAAGCCCCTGATTGTTATCGTTTAAATCCTTCATGAAATTATTCATACACTCCACATCACACAAGCCGGCAGCTGATTTGGTGGAAAATTCCTTTTCCAGCTCGATATTCTTTTCTATCTTCCTCCTGAGGCCCTTCAGAAAAAGCTTGTACACCATATTGGGGACTATAATATTATGTTCAATGTCAGCAACAAGGGAGCGTATGAACTTCAGATGCTCAATATTCTTCCTGACCAGGAATCTGTTATGAATGTTGAAACCGATACGGTTGGCATATTTCTGGAAAAATAGCTCGCGGTGCTCTGAGAGATCCCTGACCGGATATATCGCAAGTATGCCCAGCACATCATCTTCGACCTTAAATGGAAGCTCCTCTATGAGGGGTTCCTTCCCCCGGATCGTAAGTATCAGACTGTTCATCTTGGTATAATAAGGTTTGTCCGCGGGTTTAACTTCTTCGGGTGGAGGGGTATGCAGTTTATAGTCCCCGGCATTGGTCTTTGAGATAAGCACCAGGGCATTTTTGGCCGGGTCCACTATATAAAGACATGCCTGCAGATTAAAAAAGTACTCAGGGATTGCTACGCATAGCTTATAGAAATCCTCTATATCGTCTATCTCCTGTGCCAGATCGAAAAAGGTCTTAAGCGCGTTATTTTCCTCTTCAGTGAAGTCATAATTCCTGTAATCGCTTTTCTTGTCTTCAACGCGTTTAATTATATAGTTGGTATCACTCATTTTATTAAACCTGCCCAGTCTCTGTCCTCTGTTAAAAAATATCCTCTACAATTTACAACTGTAATTTTATCACAATTACAGCACTTAAATTCAAACCATTTTCAGCATCGTTAACACGTAAAAATGTAACGTTACGTCCCGGGTGAGATTGCGGTCAATTACTTAAAAAGAACATATACTGCGCCAAGCCCGCCGTCACACTGTCTTGCACTGACAAAGGCCCTGATGTACTTTCTGTAACGCATGGACAGCCATTTGACTACCATTTCTTTAAGAACAGGACCGTTGGGAGAGCAGAGCCCCCTGCCATGGATTATCTTAACACAACGGTGTCCCCTCTTAACAGAATTCCGGACAAAATCATCGACTGCTTTTTCTGCCTCCTGAACAATTACACCATGCAGGTCCAGACAGTCCTGGACTGAATACTTCCCCTCATGAAGGTTTTTTATGATATCACCTCCATGCTCATGATCAATCCATTCTACATATTCCTGTGTATCAGGCAGAGGGATGGGGCTCCGGCCCCTTACAGTTTCTTTCAGGGCCTTCAATGCCTCATCTTCAGGACAGCCCTTTTTCCGTGGAGAAGCGACTTCTTTATGATACAGCGGGATGGCCCTGTATTCCCTGATTTCCTGCACTTCCTTCATTGTATTTAAGAACAGTTCCTCATCATCGGGGGATTTGATTTCCTTTCCCGGTGCCGGCCTTAAGGAAGATTGCGCTTTTTTGCGTCTGTACATCTTTTTCAGTTCTTTAAAAGAACCGGCTACCAGTGTTTCAGAACCCTGCTTTTTTGTGTCCATACTGCTCACTCCCTGGCTTCATTATATCAGAAAAAAAGGGTAGATATGACACCGTCACTACAGACATTGCTATACTTATAATTAACTGCCCCTCTTCAGAACTGCGGGCTATTGACGTAATACCCGTGAAAACGGGTATCCAGATAATATGTGACCTGGATTCCCGCCTTCGCGGGAATGACGGCCAAAGGAACAGATCGATAACCCAGAAGCAGACTTCGGGGAATTCCTTTGATTAAAATAGTTTATTTCTTGCGCTCAAAGAGCCGGGCTGAAATTACTACAAATGCGAAGGAAAGGATTAATATAACTGCCATATCAGTAACAAGGCCGAAATCAGCGCTCATCGGCCCTTCTTCAACAGGGAAGATAACGTTCTTTAATGCATCGATTCCGTATGTGAGGGGATTAAGCTGGGCAGCAACAGCCAGGGGTTTCGGCAGCAGTTTGACGGGATACATGGCCCCGGAGAGGAAGAACATGGGCATAATAATAAAATTCATGATTACGCTGAAGCTTTCGTAGCTCTCATAAAATGTGGCGAGTAAAATACCGAAGGTCGATATGCAGAAAGACAGGGCTATCGAGATAATCAGCACCTCAACTATCTGAAGCGGGCCAAGCCTTAGGCCGAGCACAGGGAACAGCATAAGCACTATGGCCGCCTGTATTGTGGATACAACAGTGCCGCTAAGACCTTTCCCGATAACAATAGACATTCTTGATACAGGTGCGGCAAGTATCTCTCTGAAAAAGCCGAACTCTTTGTCCCATATAATAGATATGGAAGAGAATACGGAACTGAACAAGATAGTCATCCCCAGTATGCCGGGGAATATAAACTGGGTGTACGGCATACCAGCATCCGGACTGACTAGCCTGCTCATCCCCGCACCGACGAGAAAAAGCCATAACAGGGGACGTGCGATTGCAGACACAAGCCTGCTGCGTTCCCTGATGAACTTTTTAAACTCCCTGGCAACTAAAACATATATAGCGTTGAATTCCATAAATATTAGTTCATGACATTTATTTCCCCTCCTTTTATAAGGAGGGGTCAGGGGAGGTAAATGAAACATTCTTACCACTACCCCTCTAAACCTCCCCTTATAAATGGGAGATTTTACTTTTCAGTGCCTCCTCCTGTACGCCCTCACCTCTTCCTTTATATTACTCATCCCTGAAACGTCCTCGTCCCTTATGGCCTTACCGGTCAGTTTCAGAAATACGTCGTTAATAGTCGGCCTCTGGAGTTTTACTGACAGCACATTATCTCCCAGCCCCCTGATGAGTTCAGGAATGCAGGAGTCTCCCCTGCCGGTCGTCAGGTAAAGTTCGCCGTCTTTCTCTACTGAATCGATCCCGAACATTTTCCTTATTTCCCCTGCTGACCACTCGTTGTCCCTCGTCCTGAGAGAAATGACATCGCCGCCTACAGTTTTTTTCAGCTCCTCAGGGCTGCCCTCCGCGATTATCTTCCCGTTGTCTATAATGGCTATCTTATCGCAGACTTCTGCTTCTTCCATATAATGGGTAGTCATAAAAATTGTCACATTGTGCTTCTTCGGCATCTCAGTAATAACGCCCCACAAATTTGCCCTTGACTGGGGGTCCAGTCCGAGAGTGGGTTCATCAAGGAACAATACCCTCGGCTGGTGTATAAGGCCCCTTGCCACTTCAAGCCTGCGCTTCATGCCCCCAGAATACTTTTTGACAAGGTCGTCTTTTCTCTCATAAAGCTGGACGAAGTTGAGGGCATCATGGACACGGCCCTTGATTTCTGACTTTTTGACCCCGTAGAGATATGCATGAAATACCAGATTTTCATAGGCCGTAAGGTCCTTGTCGAGAGTGGTGTCCTGAAAAACAATGCCAATGGATTTCCTGACTCTTGAAGGCTCTTTTAAACAGTCGTATCCGTTAATGAAGGCCTTGCCAGACGTTGCTGATATAAGAGTACAGAGGACATTAATCGTGGTGGTCTTTCCTGCTCCGTTAGGACCGAGAAAACCGAATATAGTCCCTTCCTCGACCTCAAAGGAAATCCCGTCTACGGCAGTCAGGCTGCCGTAGCTTTTTACAAGATTTTCAACCCTGATTATAGGCATAGTGTCAATTGAGTGAGACTACTGGTTATTTAGTGTATGGTTATAAACTCAATATGTTTCTGTTGCGCTGTCATTCCGGCTTGTCCGGAATCTTTCTCCGGAAATGATTCGCGACGCGCTTCGCTTGCGGGAATGACATACCTTTGAGATTTTCAATAGTTTATAAACTGACTCTGTTCAGTTAAGAATTTATACGAAAAACGTATTTAATGCAACAAACCGGATTGAACTGCTGTCAGTATGTGTGATAGAATTCAGCGCAGGCAAGATGAAGCGAGGGCCATATTATGAAAGTAACTGTCAGGGACACTAAAGAAACAACTTTTTCATGCGATGTACTGATTCTTCCCCTGTTCGAAAATCAGGGTATAAAACAGTACAGTGATATAGACAAGGCACTGGGCGGTCTACCGGGAAAGACCATTTCATCCGGGGAATTCAGGGGCAGGCATGGTGATATGTCTCTCCTTCATACAGAAAGCAGGATAAAGCCTGCAAGGGTCCTCCTTGCAGGACTCGGCAAAAAAGAAGACATTAACCCTGATAAACTGAGACAGGCAGGAGGCAGGGCCGCTTCGTATTTGCGCTCAATAGGGACTGGAAATGCAGGGCTGTCGACCAGGACTATCGGACCTCTGCATATTTCCCCGGTGGTATTCGTTGAGGGCTGTCTGCTTTCTGATTATCGTTTTGAGAAATACAGAAAAGAAGAGAACCGGAAGGGGCTGAAAGGCATCACTGTCCTTTCAGGAAAAGATATCAGCAAACAGATAAAGCAGACAGAAGCAGCTGCAAAGGCAGCATATCTGGCCCGTGACCTTGTCAACACCCCTTCAAACGACATGACTCCCTCCGGCCTCGTCAAGGCCGCACGCACACTGAAAAAGGTCTCTGTTAAGGTCATAGAAAGAAAACAGGCGGAAGCCCTCGGCATGGGCGCATATGTCTCTGTTGCAAAAGGCTCAATGGAACCGTCGAAATTTATAGTCATTACCTACAAGGGGAAAAATGTCCGGCCGGTCGCCCTCATCGGGAAATCAATAACCTTTGACAGCGGGGGTATTTCACTGAAACCGAGCGAGGGTATGGAGAAGATGAAATACGACATGGCAGGCGGAGCCGCAGTGCTGGGTGTTATGCAGGCCGCTGCTGAAATGAATTTACCAGTTCACATAATAGCGGTCCTTCCGGCCACCGAAAACCTTCCCGGAGGCAGTGCTTCAAAACCGGGAGATGTTGTTATGTCACTGGAGGGTAAGACCATTGAGATCATAACTACGGACGCAGAAGGCAGACTCGCAATTGCAGATGCGATCGGTTATGTAAAGAAATTCAAACCCTCAGCCATTATTGATATAGCAACTCTCACAGGGGCATGCTCGATCGCTTTTGGAAATGAGGTGATTGCCATGATGGGAAATGACGATTCTCTTATGGCAAAGATGAAAAGGGCCTCAGATGATACTGCGGAACGGGTCTGGCAGATGCCCCTTTTTGATGAATACAAAGAGTATATAAAAAGTGACATAGCCGACCTGAAGAACTCCGGTGGCAGAGCAGGTTCGCTGATAAGTTCAGGTTATTTTCTGAAGGAATTTGCCGGAGATGTCCCTTGGACCCATCTCGATATCGCAGGCACTGCATGGACTGATAAGGACAGGCCTTATATTCCAAAAGGTGCAACAGGTATCGGGGTCAGGCTGCTGCTGGAATTCCTGAAAGGCTTGTAGGAAAGAAGTGGGAAGTATCAATTAAAACGCTCATACACAAAGACATAACAAAGCTTGATTAACGTCATTCCGGACCTGATCCGGAATCCATTTTTTCAAAGTATTACAAGTCTCTGGATCCTGAATCCCCGACAAGTCGGGACAGGCAAGTTCAGGATGACAATTGTGACACAGTCTGGTAACAGGAGATGACAACGGAACATTATTTTATACACCTGCAATAAACCACTGCTACTGGTTACGCTGCTTCCTCATTTCCTCCTGCCGTTTTATCATATCGTCAATTTCCTTTGTCTGCTTACTGTCAGCCCCGTATAATTTCTCTCTTATGTTCCTTGCCCTGTTATAGAGTGGTGTTGCCTTATCGAACCGGCCTGTCAGAGTATATGAGAATGCCAGGTTCATTATCGGATTGACCAGCGCCTCCCTGTCCTCATCGGATTTTTCCAGCTCTGTAATGGCCTGTGTACATACCCTCTCCACCAGTGCCAGGTCACCGTTTACAAGCGCGTTTCTCGCTTCAAGATTGCATTGAGTTGAAAAATCATCTTCATGCAGAGACATTGCCTTATGCGCTGATGAATCCGCGGCAAAGGAATCTGAAAGGCAAAGGCCTGCAATTAACAACGCAATCAAATAGTAATATTTCATGATAATCTCCTCACTATACTAATAAGTTATTCACCTGACCGGTTTAGCTGCTGTCCTCAGTTCATGCAAAATGTCCTGAATCAGGTCGGTCCCGAGCCTTTTTGAGAACCGGATCTTATCAATATATGACGGCTCCTGTACTATATTGATCAGATCAGACTTTTGAATGACATTATGGGGCGCCATGTTATAAAGCTTTGCATACTTTTCCCTGATATCAAAGACCCTGCGGAAAACGGCCTTGTTGCCGTTTCGAAGCCTGCTGTAACCGTTTATCTTCCTGTATTTGTCTTCAGGGCCCCTGGTGTAATCCTTGTTCTGTATCTGAAGGTTCTTCAGCAGAAAGGGCTCCATCAGTTTTTTTGCGTACAGTTTCGCCAGAATGACATCTTTTAATGCAAGCAGATATATTACATCATTGAGGGCATATTCAATTGCATCATCAGATACAGGTCTTTTTTCCCAGTTGTGTTTCTGATACTTCTTTTTCTTTTCGAGGAATATGCCAAGCTCATACGCAATCAATGAATGCAGGTCCTTCTTTTCATAATTAAGAAGCTCGGCAGCCGGTCTGAGGTCCAGTATTGATTTTATTTCAATATCAGCAGCGTTTTTCAGTAAAGACAGGTCGCTCCCTGCATCATACATAACTTTCAGAATGTCTTTATTCCCGAAGAGGAGTTTCAGTGTTTCAATATCTATCTTAAAGGGGTCAATGATTATACTGTTGACGCCATCGAAGATCTGTATTAAACATAATTTCTCTCCGTAAGCATGCAGATTGGACTCTGCTTCAATATCAATAGCAATAATATGAAGCCCTTTTTCCTTGAACTTTTCGAGATATGAGCGAAGCCCGGCCTTGTTTTCAATTTTAATGTAATTCAATAAAATTTCCTTTCATTCCCCTGCCCACAACCTTATCTGGCAGCAGGTTTGAATGAACGCTCAAACAGCTCATCAATCGCCTGCCTTCCTTCATCGCTCAGATAACGGGTGCCGGTGACAGCTACTGTCTTATGAGATATGACCGGTTCGTCTGTTACCCATTCATTATGCACCCAGGAGACCCACTCTTTTCTGTCCTGCTCAAACAGATGCACGGGCCTGTTGAACAGCTTTGCCAGTTCCACTCCCCAGCCGGTGCCTCCCTTGACTGTACCGTTGGACAAAAGCCAGCCGGCAGCAAAGACCTGGTAGCCGTTATTGACGATATGGAACAATACCTGAAATATCTTCTGCATCATGGGAGTAGTGGCAAAGGAGCGCTCCATGCGTTTTCTGATTATGTCCGGCCCTACACCACCTCTGGACAGTTCCTCATCAGACAATATCTTCAGGCCCCTGTCACGGCTTATTTCATGCCCTTCAAAGTTAAGCGTTACCTCCTGCAGGCCCCACTTTTCAGCGGTCTCACCGAAGTATTCCTCGGTGCCTTTATGGCCGCCTGTATACAGTATTACTTTTTTTGGATCTAACATGATCTTCTCCTTTTAATTTATGTTTTCCTTTGAATTATTGCCATGGTATAGAATACAGCAAAGAATTTTTATTTGTAAAATGGGGCGGCCAGCAGGAGCTTCAGAGGGAATAATGTTCAGATATGAAGGTCAACAGCAGAAGGCAGGTTTCTCATCTCGACATCACCTTAACTTTTTTCGCTTTTTAAGGTCAGTATTAACATGCTTGATCAGTCTGCTCTCAATATGACCTTTTGACTGGCATACTACCCATCCGATAAAGGTATCATTAAGCCATAATGATGCCCTGTATGAGGCCACAATGTGCATGGATGTTTTGCCCTCATCTGCTTCCTGGATAAAAGTTGTAATTATGCCAAGAATCTCATGATAGACATAAAATCCGCCGGGGGCGCCGCAGTCACAATAATCCGACAGATAATCAAATCCTTCATAAGGCACCCTGATTTCTTCTGTCTCGAGCAGGCTGGAATCTCCGCTCTTTTTTTTCACCGGGATCTTTTCTTTATCAAAGTATTCATTTACTGAATCAAAAACATCCCCGGAATTTGCGTTAAAAGTCGCCGTTGACTGAACACTATGCATCACAGGCGGCAAGGTTGCACACCCTGCAATAGAAAACAGAATTGCGACCAGTAAAATTCTCTTCATTGCCGGGTCTTCATCCTACAATATGCAGTTAGTCTTATACTGCTATCCCTTCACTCCTCTGATTTATCACAAAAGCACTTATATTAACGGCGTTTCCCCGATTATTCTTTACAGGATTTCATCAACTGCAGCTGGCGCTCAACTATCGTTAAGCCAGTCCAAGGGCATCCCTGGTCATTTTTTCAGCAGTCACAAAAACCGCCTTTTTCCCCTCTTCAGACCTTGCCTCAATATAAAATCTGACCTTGGGCTCTGTACCGGATGGCCTTATCATCAGCCATGACCCGTCATCAAACACAAGTTTGGTGCCATCCACAGTGATAACATCTGTTATGGTCCTCCGGTCGCCGTTTATATTGAGAGCAGACCCCACATTATACTTCTCCCTTATTGACGAAAGCTTCTTTACCAGTGTCTCTCCGGCAAGGGACCTGTCCACCTCAATCCCGGACCTGTCAGGATAGTAGTGGCCGAATTCCTCCATAATGTCTTTCAGGTATACGCTCAGGTTTTTACCTGTGACCGACATCATCTCAAGAGCGATCAGTATACCGAACAGGGCGTCCTTCTCCAGGGTATGGTTAAAGCCGGATATTCCGTCTGATTCCTCAAAACAGACAATCGCCCTTTCCTCAGACTTCCTTAACATGTATGGCCTGAAATTTTTAAACCCGACTTTCGTCTCTCTGACCGGGATGTTTAATTTCTTCGCTATCGCGTTAACAAGATTGCTGGTCCCGACTGACTTGGCTGCCACGCCTGTAATACCTTTGTGGACATTAAGAAAGTGTAATGCCATTGCCCCGAAATAGTTCATCGGGATTATCATGCTGTCATCGGCATGGCGTATACGGTCGCCATCCGGATCAAGGATTACTCCAAGTTTAAATGACGCTTTGCTGTCCTTCAAAACCTTCCAGAGATCTTTCATATTGCTGTCAGAAGGTTCGGGAGCGACCCCGCCGAAAAGATAATCGTCCTCTGTGCGAAGATATTTTATTTTGAGGCTTTTGCCTATGATCCTCTCGATGCGTCCCCTGGTCGCCCCATGAACATTATCAATACATATGACGCAGTCCTCTCTTTCAACAAAGTCCCGTATCTTTTGAATGTCCAGGGTCTTTCTCTCTGCAATATACTTTATATAAAGGGATGTCAGGTCCGTTTTCTCAACATGCACCGGTTCCACTGGAGTTAAAACAGGCGATTCTTTCATCATCCTGTTTGCGATCTCTTCGATCTTTGTCGTGATTTCAGTACCTGCAGGCCCGCCGTCAGAGGGATTAAACTTAAATCCTCCGTAATTTGCAGGATTGTGTGAAGGCGTCAGATTGATAGAACACGCTGCATTCAGCATCTCTATCCCGGCTGAAAATTCAGGCGTGGCCGCCTCTCCCGCATAAAATGTCCTGATACCCTCCTTCTGGAGCAGCCCGATCACCTCCCGGGCAAAAGCCGGTCCGAGAAAACGGTTGTCGTGTCCGACGATCACCCCCCTTTTCTTTATATCTTCATAATCAGACACACCCATGGCCTCCATAACAGGGGGGGCGCCTTCCTTAAACATAGCTATAATTGCCGAAGCCACTATCCGTACATTGTTGAATGTATAATCTGTGCCGATCTCTCCCCGCCATCCGGAGGTGCCGAAAACCACTTCTGTCGGTCTTTTATTTTCCCTGGCAAATCTCTCTATCTCTGACAGCAGGCCTCTGTTTCCCGATACATCCGATAGTATGGCCTTCCAGCAGGCAGCTGCGTTTTCAAATCTGTGAGTCATCATCCCTCCTGAGTGTATAAAAATAATTACCAGACAACTTCTCTGCCCTGCATAGGCAATCACGTCATGTCCGGCTTAGCCCAGCCGAATATGATTTACAGCCCCTGCATAAGAAATCGTTGGAATCCGGTAGTAAGATATATATTATCATATGATATTTTCTATTTGTCTTCATGAAGACAATAGGTTAGAATTATTACCATGATTATAGCCGTTATAGGTGCAGGTTCCTGCAGCAAAGAAATATACAGCATCGCCGAGGAAGCCGGGAAGCTCATCGCCATGAACGGGGCCGTACTCATGACCGGGGGCCTTGGCGGCGTAATGGAGGCCGCATCCAAAGGTGCCCAGGAAGAAGGCGGCATCACTGTCGGGATACTCCCGGGGTTAAGTAAAGATGAGGCAAACAGCTATGTGGACATTCCGATAGCAACCGGGCTCAGCCATGCGAGAAATGCCGTTATCGCACGTTCAGCTGATGCATTAATCGCCATTGCAGGGGAATATGGCACGCTATCAGAAATAGCCATCGCCTTAAAGCTCGGGAAACCTGTAATAGGAATCAGAACATGGGACACTATCGAGGGCGTTATTCATGTCAATACCCCTCAGGAGGCTATCAAAAAGATAGCAGGGTTTATATAAAATGGTTAGTTCACAATTTATGCATAAGCATAATCATTGTATGCCATCAATGTCAGGATAGTAGATATCCTCACACGCCTCTGAAAAACCTTCGGCAGTATCTTGAGAATAAACCCTGCCCTTTCGAAATTGGATGAGAAAAGCAGGGTACAGAGCCTTAAAGCAAACAGCATCCGGTATCTGAATCGTATCGGATCAACCTCATTTGAATGCCGCCAGAAATCTGAGCCCCAGTAATACTCCAGCTTTTTATAAATGGAACCGAAAGAATAAACTTCCCTGAGCACACGTTTGTGTCCCTCAAGCAGTTCCTCAGGTGACATGCGGTCAGGAGAGAACACAACGCTTTTTGCATCGTATTTGTCCCAGTCCTTATGAAGTATCCGGCCCTCCTCCTCAAGTCGATTAAAAAGCTTTGTGCCCGGAAAAGGTGTCAGGATGTTGATCAGGGGCATCAGCAGGCGTGTTTCATCAATAAACGCAGTCAGCTCTCTAAATGATTCCTGGGTGTCAAAGTCATATCCGAGAATGAATGACCCGTGCACCAGAATCCCGTATGACTGGATCTTTCTGATCGCCTCATGATAATCATGCCGGAGGTTGATCCCCTTGCCCATTGTGGAAAGGTTTTCCCTGGATACTGACTCAAGTCCTATCAGAATAGACCCGCATCCGCTCTCTTTCATCAGCCTGAGAAGCTCATCTTCTTTTGATACATTAATGGAGGCCTGACACGACCAGTTGATGTTATATTCTTTCAACGCGATAAAAAGTTTCCTTGCATATTCCCTGTTTGAAATAATATTGTCGTCTGCAAAAAAAATTGACCTCTTTTTGTACCCGGCATTTGTACCGATTATGTCCGTTATCTCATTCAATACCTGCCCGATGGTCCTGTTCCTGATCTTCTGCCCGTCATAGGCATGGACCGAGCAGAATTCACAATGAAACGGACAACCCTTCGTTGTCTGGACAATATCTGAAAAATATCTTTCTTTCGAGAGCCATGTCCTGACAGGAACAGGAGAGGCCGTCAAATCCACCTTCTTCTCCGCTTTATATATTCTATTCATCCCGCCATTCTGTGCATCATGCAGAAGGGTCTGCCATACCTCCTCAGCTTCACCAACCACTATGGAATCACTGTGTTTAAGGGCCTCTTCACTGCACATGGATGGATGGATCCCCCCAAGCACAGTCTTAACTCCTCTCTTCCGGAAAGCTTCAGATATCTGATACGCCCTCTTTGCAAACATGGTCCTTACACTGATACCGGCAAGGTCAGCACCCCAGCTGAAATCAATATCTTCAATATTTTCATCAAACACCCGGACCTCATGCTCAGGAGGAGTCAGAGAAGCAATAGTGGGAATGGCAAGCAGATAAGAAAAATACTTCCTTGAAAGCAGAAATCCGGAGAAGAACTTATAATCGTAAAAGCTCTTGCCCGTATCAGAACTGTTCCTTGGAATGACTAAAGCGATCTTCATGTTAACGATAAAGTGTACCATATGCCATCGGGACAAAAACAGCAGACGAATGTACTGCCGGGATTTTGCGTATTATCATGAATTCTTGACTTCCCTTCATATTTTGCTATACCTTTACTGTTGATCACCCGAATCTATTATCTGGAGAAACGACTTGGCGAGAAATAAAATGTACCTGTACGGGAAAAATTCCGTCAATGAACGCTTAAAGGCAGACCCCGGAAGCATACGGCAGGTCTATCTGCAGGACAATTTTAATGCGCCGCACATAACCGGCCTGATAAGGGCCGCTAAAGTCCCTGTAAAAATGGTCAGCGAGAATGATCTCATGAGGATCAAACGCGCTGACCGTCTCCAGGGAATCGTCGCTGAAGTGTATAAATATAAATATACTCAGTTAGAAGAATTGCTGGATGGAGCCGGTGAAAAACGGCCCTCCCTGATATTTCTGGACAATCTGAATGACCCGCACAATCTCGGCTCGATAATCCGGATCGCTGCCTGCTTCGGGGGCCTCGGGCTCGTTATACCAGAACACAGTTCAGTTGAAGTAAATGAAACCGTCATTCATGTGGCCTCAGGCGGGGAAAATTTTGTCCCTGTATCGCAGGTCACAAACCTGACTTCAGCCCTTTTGAATGCAAAAAAGGCGGGCTACTGGGCAGTAGGTACGGTCGTTGAAGAAGGAGAAAATCTGAACAGTGTCTCCCTGCCCTTCCCTCTTGCGCTTGTGCTGGGCTCTGAAGGTAAGGGACTGCGGTACGGGATCCAGAAGCACCTCGACATGAAGGTTACCCTACCGATGAAAGGTGCCCAGCTCTCACTTAATGTTGCAATGGCCTGTGCAATCTTCTGCCATGAAATTGCAAAGCAGCGGAAGCAATAGGGGTCATTTTTATTTAAATGGGTCTTCGTGCAAGAGTGTGGGATGATTTCTGTCTCCCCCTTGCTTAAAGCACCTACTGTTGGTTGAAAAAGGGGGATGAAGGGGGATTTTCTAATTAGTATCTGTTGCGGAAAGTGATAATTTGATATTAACATGTCATTTCGAGCGAAGCGAGAAATCTTAATTAGTTGCAATACCGAAAGATTTCTCCCTCTGGTCGAAATGACAACCCAGCTAAGGAAGTAATTTATAGCTTCCGCAACAGGAACTAATTAAAATCTCTTCCATATTTCTTCAAGGATGCCTTCGAGATTCGTCAATACATCTTTATCTGAAAATCTGATAACGGTAATCCCTGCCCCTGTCATATAATTGTCTCTTACACGGTCGTTCTCCCTGCCTTCAGAGCTGTAATGCTGGCCGCCGTCTACTTCTATGACCAGCTTTAATTTAGGACAGTAGAAATCAGCAATATAATTGCCGATAATTTTTTGCCGATAAAATTGTAATCCTTTTAATTGCTTCCTTCTGATCTTTGACCATAGTAATTTCTCAGCATCTGTCATATTGCTTCTCAGGCTTCTCGAAAATGGTTTTAATTTATTATTGTATAGAAGCACAGGCGCCCGACAAGTCTTCAAATCCCCCCTGCCCCCCTTTAGAAAAGGGGGGGTGACATCATTGATACATTAACATTTTACCCACTCTCTTACACGATGAGCCATTTAAATATCAAGTCATCGTAATGGAGACAGGCATGGAAGTCTGTGGAAGAATTTCTATACGACACCTTTAAAAAAGAGGGCAGGGTCAGGAGAACAACATTCAGAAAACAACATGCATAGAATTACCCTGAAGCAAAATTGCAAGATGCCGTTTGTCGATTATAGAAATTCCGGAGCAGGCTTCCATGTCTGACAGACGATGTTAGCCCATCAGCTGGCGGCCTTTTCCACATCCTTTACCATCAATCTGGTTATCGCGTTTGCGAAGGCAGCAGGGTCTTTGGGCTTTGATCCCTCAAGCAGGAGCGCCTGATCATAGAGCAGCTTGACGTATTCTTCAAGCACTACGCTCTTCTGCTCTTTTTCGAATAATTTGTTCATGGCCTCAAATATGGGATGGGCCGGGTTGATTTCAAGAATGCGCTTGTGCTGAGGAACGTCCTGTCCCATGGATTTCAGGAGCTTCTCCATCTGCGGGTCCATGTCCATTTCATCACCTACAAGACAGCACGCAGTGTCTTTGAGCCTGCCAGAGAGCCTGACATCCTTCACTTCTTCCTTAAGCTGCTCTTTGATAAGCTCAATGAGGGCCTTGAACTTCTTCTCTGTCTCTTTCTTTTCACCCTCTTTTGATTTATCAAGTTCTATTTCTCCCTTGATGGCTGACTTGAACTTCCTGCCCTTGTACTCCAGCCCCGTAGCGATAAAATCATCGACTTCATCCAGCATTACAAGGACATCATATCCCTTGTCCTTGAATGCCTCCAGATATGGGGAGTTCTTTGCTTCAGCATAAGACGTCCCTGTGATGTAATAAATATTCTCCTGCCCGTCCTTCAAACTGTCAACATATTCCTGCAAAGATATATAAGTGTCAGCGGGCTTGTTAATGGACTGGAACAGAAGCAGCTCCGAGATGGCCTCTTTGCGGGAAAAATCAAAGTGTATGCCCTCCTTGAGGACCCTGCCGAATTCCTTATAGAATGAAAGGTACTTGTCATATTCATTCTTTTTCATCTCTGCCAGGGTGTCGAGGACTTTTTTCGTCACGCTTTTATTTATGATATCAACCTGACGGTTTGACTGCAGTATTTCCCTTGACACGTTCAGAGGGAGGTCAGAAGAATCAACGACCCCCTTTACAAACCTCAGATATCTCGGGAGCAGCTGCTCGCAGTGCTCCATGATCTGGACCCTCTTTACATAAAGGGTAGGCCCCATCTTATAGTCCTTGTAGTAAATATCAAAAGGCATGTTTGAAGGGATATAAAGGAGCGCCACAAACTCGGACGTCCCTTCCGCTTTGTAGTGGATCACCTTTGCAGGGTCAGTGAAATCGTGGGACACGTGCTTGTAAAACTCTTTGTACTCTTCGTCGGTTATCTCGGCCTTGTCCTTGCGCCATATCGCCTTTCTCGAATTCAGGGTCTCCTCTTCCTTTATTTTGACCTTCTCCCCTTTTTTCAGGGTGCTCTCTTCTTCCTTTTCGATGTCCATAACAACAGGGTGTTCGATATAGTCTGAGTATTTCCTGACTACGCCTTTTATCTCCCATTCCTGAAGATATTTCTTTTCATCTTCCTTCAGGTGCAGAATGACGTCTGTTCCTTTTCTCTCTTTTTCTGCGTCTTCAACAGTATAAAAACCATCTGCGGCAGACTCCCATTTTACCCCCTTCGTGCTTCCTGATCCGGCCTTTCTAGTCAGGACAGTCACCCTGTCAGCGACCATGAATGATGAATAAAACCCTACCCCGAACTGGCCAATAAGTTCCGGATTGTCTTTCACCTCTTTGCTCTGAAGGGCGTTCAGGAACTCCTTTGTGCCGGAATGGGCGATAGTTCCAAGCGCGCTTATTATTTCATCCTTGCTCATACCGGTCCCGTTGTCGCTAACTGTTAGGGTCCCGGCCTCTTTGTCTGCTGTCAATTTAATCTTCCACTCCTTGTCATTCTCCATAAGACTGCTGTTCGTCAGGGACTCGTACCGCGCCTTGTCAATAGCATCTGAGGCATTTGAAATCAGCTCACGCAGGAATATCTCCTTATGAGAATAAAGGGAATGGATCATCAGATCAAGCAGCTGTTTAACTTCAGTCTTGAATTCGAGGTTTTCTTTCGTCATATGGGTAAACTCCTTAGTTTTAAATAGATTTATGCATGCAACTTATTTTTATAATAAATAGCAGTTTAAAAAGTCAATTTCTTCAGGACCTCGGTAATGTCAATCATTTTGTGTAAATTCCTTTAAGGGCTTCTTACCCCATTGTTCGTTTAGGTGACTTAGCACTGCATAGACGATTCTTTCGATACTCT
>QZIL01000116.1 GCA_003599025.1 Nitrospiraceae bacterium
TCCCGCAAGCGAAGCGCGTCGGGAATCCTTCTTGAAGAAAGATTCCGGACAAGCCGGAATGACAACAAGTTAATATTTAATCATTTTTTAACCGGACACTACTGATATCAGTTTATTATGACTGTAATGCCCGCGGAAGCGGGCATCTAGTTGCATACTTAAAAGAATGGATTCCCGTTTTTACGGGAATCTCGACCAGTTAGTTAACACAATAATTCTTTTCAGATGATATTAATTTAGATTTTTTCCCTGCTGGAGGTATGAATGTTTGATCTTACTATAGAGTCTCAGTTTTCCGCAGCGCATCAGCTGCGAGGATATAAAGGCAAGTGCGAGGCCCTGCATGGCCATAACTGGAGGGTCCAGGTTACTATATCTTCTGAGAAGTTGGATGAACTCGGAATGGTGCTGGACTTTCATGACTTGAAGGCCATTACCGGAGAGGTCCTTGCGTCGCTGGACCATGCTTTTTTGAACGATGTTTTTCCTTTTACAGAAATAAATCCCTCATCTGAGAATATGGCCAAATGGATATATGAATCTATAAGAAAAAAGATACTGAAAAAGAATTGCGAAATCTCTTCGGTTACTGTTTGGGAGAACGAGACGTCTTCAGCGACGTATTATGAATAGTAAGGCTGTATGTTTAGTCTCTGATATGGTGTTGTTTTCTCTGCGGAAAATGGAATGCCTTTTCAGGGTTTAATTTTATCAGCAGTGATTTTGACGTCGAATGTCATCGACGCCTCACCGCCTTTATTGTCAAGGACAGAGACAGTTGCAGTCACCTTCCCCTTGAAATCAGAGGGGACATCCCATCTTATCAGTCCTGAAGAATCAATCGTCATCCCGTCAGGAGCTGTCTTGAGAGAATAGGTCAGCTTATCACCATCAGGGTCGGAGGCCTTAATTTGATAGGTATATGTCTTGCCGTCAAAAACAAATGATTTGTCTTCTGTAATCACAGGAGGCATATTCCCTATCTCCCTGTTTATTGTGACGGGACTGCCGTAAGCCGCACCGTCATAAGGGGTTATTTTAGCGGATATCCTGTCTCCTCTTTTGATCTCAGCACCGATCTCTCTGCTTTCGCCTGCCGGCTCGCCATTTAAGGTCCACTCATATAGAATGGTTACGTCATCGCCGTCAACGTCGCTTCCTGTGGTATCGATATACAGTCTATCTCCGGGCCTGAAGACCTCAGGCATGATCTTGACTTTGCCAAGTACGGGCGGATTGTTTCCTGTTATATTGCGTGCCGCCTCTGAGGGAGTTGTTCCTGTGTCGGAAGCAGGTGCCCCGGTTGTTTTGGAAACACTCTCTGCATTTTCTCCTGAGACTTTTTGTATGTCGTTTTCAGAAGGTTTTTCAGCAGAGCAGGCTATAATGAGAAGAAGAGAAAAGATCAAAATCAGTTTATTCATGATAATATTCAAAATGTCAGTATTGATATAAGACTGAAAGTTTGGCCCTCTCTGTCGGATTGTTGATATTTTCAGCATCTATTTCCATCGTATAGAGATAGGAGACCTTCATAACAGTCACTTCGCCGGGATATGACGAAACTACACCGGTTTTTATCAGGCCTTCATCTGCGCCGGAGTTGCCCTCGACTGTATCAACTATTTTTGAATATACTGCAAATGTCGGGTCGTTGCCGAGTTGAAAAGTCATGTCGTATGTGCCTGCTGAACCTGGATCAATAGTAAGGGAACTTTGACAGGATGGGTCCCAGTCACTTGTCGCTTTATTGAGTTTGTCTTCCAGGCATGTGGCCGATGCTGTAATGCTGAAATCTATCAGAGCGGCCTCTCCGGCGTTATATGGGTTTCCTCTTGCAGAAAAGACCAGGGAAGCGATGTCCCTGCCGCTTCTGCCGGCTTCAAGTGCGGTGCTGTATCTCTTCTCGACACCTGATACCTGAGTCCCTGAGGTGACCATATACATCAGACCTGACATTGTGACAAGCGAGATCAGGGACAGTATCAATACCATTACAAGGGCTATTCCCTTTTCGTTTCTGATAGCTGATAGCTGATAGCTTATAGCTGATTTTAGTATTTTCATTACTACCTCAAATTCTCAGTTTGTACAGCTAATGTATATAACTTCCATCTGTATTGATCGAAATCAGCCAAATTAGAAAGATCGAAATCATCATGGCCGAACACATTGGACCTTCCTACCAGCATGCATGTATCGCATGCCCCGGTAAAATTATTGAAGGTAAAACTTGGGTCCCGCTGGCCTTCATGGGCCAGAATATAGACTTGCACTTCTTTGACCCTTGTCCTTATCATCTCGGCTGTCAGCCCTGCTAAGGAGTTTGTATAGGCATCGCCCCCGACGCCATTTTCGAAATCACCGTCTTCATCATTGTCCATGGCATAAACCACCTGAAAGTCCGCAACGCAATCGAGGATTGGCATTTCCGTAAACCTGCCCGTAGAATGAACGAGGGTCGCCCTGACAAGGACCCCGGTGCCGGCAGCGCATCTCGGAACATTATTTGCCGAGATATAGTAATCCGACCTGTTGAAAGGCGCCCGAAGTGTACCGGAAGAAGATATGCCATAAACCATACGGACATCAGTATTGTCAGCAGGGGAATAGGAAGCTACCGTACTATATTGCGGTTGATATGATCCACCTGTGACTATCAGGGAACGGAAGGTATCATCGCTGTTTCCGGGTGACAGTACAATGACCCTGTCAGTGTTTTCCAGGTCTTCAGTATACAACCCCCAGTTTCTTACGTGATCCGGAGGCAGGGCTGACGTCAGCCGTGTATTTTTACCAGCTGCAATATCTGTTGAAGCGCTGGCTGATTTGATTACCAGATAATCAGATCCGGCCCCTACCGGTCCGGCACCGTCTCCGCTCCTGAAGGCGCTCGGGGGATTATTAGGTGCGTCGTTATAGGGAGAGTATCCAGCTTCCGCAGTCTCACTATAGTCGGGTACAACGTCGAGAAAATCAATGTTGTCGTCACCGTTGCTGTCTACTATTCCTGTTACATTCCACGGCAGTCCCAGACCTGCATGTGAAATGTCCTGCCGCAAAATATTAAGTCCGACAATACCTTCAATGCTGGTTTCAGCTATCTTGCTCTGTTGCTTGAACTGGGTCAAAAGACTGGTAAACATTTGAGAGGCGGCTGATATTACAAGTACAAAAGCGACCATAGTCACCATAAGCTCGACCAGTGTAAAACCTGCTTCTGATCTGCCGTTTCTCCCAATTATATATACAGATATAATGTTAGCACGCTTTGTCATTCCGGCTCGTCCGGAATCTTTTTTTAAAAGAAGGATTCCCGACGCGCTTTGCTTGCGGTAAGGACGTGTAATTAATGAAGTTACTATCTTATTAAGTATCATTATCTGCTCAATATAGACGAAATTGTATGAGTATAAGGGTTCCCGTTGGCCGCTGTTCTCTGCTTCCAGTCCCAGCTGACGGTAACTACAATTTGTCTGGTATCAATGTTTATATTCGTAACATTTACTGTGACAGTGTAAGAAAAATTAGCCACGTTTCTGACGTTTCTTTGTACAGGTTCGGCAGCAGATGATACTACACTATCAAAGGAGGTACTTCTTACTTCTTTCATCCGCTCCTCTGCAATATTTACCGCATTGTCCCTCAGTACGTTTAACATGTTTGAGTCAATGCTCACAAGCGCGGTCTGCATCAGCGCCAGCATGACAAGGAGAAGCACTACAAGGGCAATAGTAACTTCAACGAGCGTTAATCCTCTGTTATCTTTCAATACAGTTTGCGGCATCGCATGCTCCTCCTTCTGCAACAGGGGTCGCCAGTTGACCGATATTTATTCTTGTCGTTGATATCTCAATGCAGTCATAATCAGCATCAGCAACTGCACTGCTGCATATTACAGTATCGTTAACTGAGATCCCGCTGGTATTAAACTGGAGCTGGGTATTCGTGAATAAAACCGGATAACGTGCATTCAGTGTTCTCTGGTTAATCTGGGTGTCAAGTGCGGCATTGGGTATCCCGTCTCCGTCGGGCGCCGGGTTTGTATCTTCATAGAGGGTATATTGTGTTGCAGTCAGATCAACAAAATGCATCCTGCTTCTCTGCATTGACCTGGCCTGAGTATTTATCAAGTCCATTTGCATCTCTTTCAGCTGGCTTTCAACAATATAACCGCTGTTCCATCGCTGAAATGAAAATACAAGGACAGTGACCAGAATGCCTGTAACGGAGATTACTGTTAAGAGTTCTATTAAGGTGAAACCTTTCTCTGTCAGGCAACATGTCCGATATGTTTTCCCCTGTGAACTCATAGCCTCTTCTTCCTGACCTGCGTACTCATATTATCTTTCCTTTATATGCAATGTTCTCTTGATGGGCGGAGGAGGTATCAGAATTGACAGGCCCTGCGCAGTCGGCGGGACTCCTTCCATTTCTGCAGAGCTTCTGCCGTCATGTTCTGTCAGGGCTTCTTCAAGATTTAACTGTTCAATAGCCCCTGTAGATACCTGTATCAGGGCAATTCCTCTTGAAGAGGGAGCCCCTCCTGTTGCATATTTTACTGCCCAGAGAACGGTCTTACCGCCGTATGAGCATATGTCAGAGTACGGTTTATATGTTGTGTAAAATACAATTCCTAATGTGGTTGCGAGCGGGTCTGTAATTACGCGTTCAGCCCCATATCCTGTCCCTGCAGTATCAAGATTGATGTACCATCCTTTCTCGACATCATCAGGGTCGCTTTTGACATTGGCAATATCAGTAACATTGTCCAGGTTGGCCGGAGTATAAACAGTGTTACAGGTAGTTGTATCATATCCTGAAGAGGAGAAACATGGGTCTTTAAACCCGTAGATTTTCCAGCGTTTTGTCAGATCACCTGCACCTGCGTCCAGCGTTGAATAATATCTTCCCGCGCCAAAATAGAGCCAGAGCTGCCCTTTATTCTCATGCTGCAACCTTTGTACCGAAGAGGTAACAGGACCGGCCCCGTCGATTACCTTATTCCACACCCAGTCAGACGGGTTCTGGCTTTCTTTAGTAAATAGCCTCCCTACACCGCCGTCTTCCCACACACCAGTGCCACTACGCTTTACAAAGGGGACATAGACCACGTCATCATTATAGTCAAGGTCAGGGTCATTGGTAGCGTTGATCATTGAACCTGCAAAGGCCTCGGTAATTCCAGTGTCCAATGTCCATAAATTGCCTACAGTGGGGCCGTTTTTAAGGTCGATAATAAAGAGCTTCAGGTTCTGGTCCGAGTAACCTCTAAACTGATGTGTTGTTGTGTCTATCGGGCCTGTCGGTCCTGATCCGAAAATGACGAACCACCTGCCGTTTTTTGCCTTATCTGAATCGCCGACTCTGACAACTGACGGGCCCGTTGTTGCAAAACCGAGGGACGGATCAGAAAATTCCCAAAGAAGAACAGGGTTGTTCTGGTCCGTTACATCAATCGCGAAATATGAGGAATAGCCCTTGCCTGTTGCAGGGACCTGGACTCCATTTGTGGTAGCAGCATTCTTGCAACCACCGCCGAGACGCATACCCCCGATCAACACAGTCCTCCAGCTGTTGACGTCCTTCAGGTCGTCAGGGTTACCGTTTATACTCGCGTCAAATATGTACGGGCTGAGGTCCACATTATAGATATGGCAGTAGTTCGGGTCTGCGTTGTATTTAAGATAGGGCAGAACATTTTTCGGTATAAAAGCCCACATCTCTTTTCCGAGGTCTGTACCTGATAGTCTTGCCTGGACAGGGCATTTGCTGCAGAACAACTCCAGGGTACCGAGCTTAAAGGCATGGAGCATGCCGTCATTGGCCCCGACAAATACCATTCCCCTGTTCTTATATCCGCTTGTGTTGAGGAATTGTCCGTATGTTACATCACTATAGATCTGGTCATAGTTGTTTAAATAGGTCCAGGACATTATCTTGGGGGTCGAATTCACGATATCTCCGAGCTTCCAGACCTTGGCGCTTTCACTGATCGGCGTCCCGTTTATGGTTACCGTGTCTGTTATGTCTCCATCATCATTCAGGTCGATTGCTGCGGTCCTTGATCTATATGTATACGTTACCCCTAAATCTGTTGTTGGATTGTCCTCGCCTCTTATATATCGTATGATCGCCTCTGCTTCATCGTTGGACCCTGCCTGCAAATAATCTTTGAGAGCTGCTTTGTTGACTTTGTCAAACTGGTATTGCGAATATGGAGGTGAAGTGTCAGCAGGGTCAAATGTATAGATAGTCCTGTCAGAGGCAGACGTGTTCCATAAGGTCCTTCCGGCCTCCCAGAGTGTCTTGACTTTTTCGAATTCAATACGCGGCAATATCTCAGTATCATAATCACCGTCACCATCAGTGTCCTCATAGCGTCGTGCCATGGTTTTGGAATCGAAGTAGAATTGTACTACGTGATCATTGATAAGCTCCAGCTCCCTGTCGCTGTCAGTATCCTCTCTTATCTGGCTGTTATTGAAGAATGGATCAATGTAGTACCAGAAGGTCTGGAGAGTGCCTGTCCAGTCAATCTCTGCTGAATTATCAAAGGTCTTTTTCGGATAGAATATTGCCTGCGCAAGGTTCGCACCCTTTCCTTCGCCTGAGGCGAGGACCGATGCTGCAGTGCCGGAAGATGACCTTTTCAGGATGGCATATATCGCGTTACGAATGCTGGTCTCAAGGGAATAACCATCATCTCCTTCATAATAAGTAAGAGGGTCATCCGTACCATTAGACCTGATTACCCCATCTCCGTCAGTATCTCTGTAACATTCAGCGGGAATTGTATTGCAGTCAGGCAACCCATTGCCATTCATATCAATAAACCCGCCGGTTATAGCAGTGTCCTTAAGCAGGGTAGAGCCTGTCCCGAACATAAATACTGGATAAGTGATTACATTCTGAGTACCAGGTAGGCTCTGCCGCCATGTCGTAGGCACATCAGTTTCTGTGCCCGGACGCATGTCATTTGTCCTTGCCCAGAAGGCAACGTCAATCATATAATCTGTCCCGTTGCTTGGATAGGTTTTTCCAACAGGGGTGCCTGCAAATCTGTAGCCGCTGGAACAACCTTTTATATTTGTAAGTGAACAGGCCCCAGAACCTGTTCCGGGGATGTTCTGGTCCTGAGTGGACTCCCCGTCAGTCAGGAAAAGGACAAATGACTTTGCACAGGGGACATACATGTCCGTAAGGCTGCTGTCCAGATCACTGAACTTGTACCAATACGGATCGCGAATGATGTTGGCACCGCCCGCACCCTTGCTGTAGTCAGCAGGTGAGTTGGAATAATATGGATTGTCCTGCCTGAAATATCTAGTCATTTCATAAAGGGTCTCTGCCAGAGGGGTCCATGTGTCAGGAGTCATGTTATGAATAGAGGTAATCATGTTTGTTGCCACACCGAAACCTACATAATTCTCTACCTTTCCACCGTTGTCCCCACTGCTGCCTGCATAATAAGCCAGTCCGAATCGGACATCCGTGGGGAGTGTGTCTATAAGCCCTTCAGCCTTTACCATGCCCTGATCAATAATCGTATTAAAAGGTCCGCCTGTGGGAACGGTAACTGAAACATCGAGGTAAACCTGCGTGATACGTGGATATCTGGATGTATAATTGTCGGCAGCCTTGACCCCAAATCCCTGTAAATTTCCTGAAGCAGCGATTTTCTTAATTTCATTCCATGTCCATGGCGCTGATGTTACAGGGTTGTTTTCCCATGTAAAAGAATATAGATCATATGAAGTATCTATGCTTGAAGAATTCGATTCGTAATTCGTACCATCAACCCTGAGTACTCCCTTTATAGATCTTGTCTGGCCGCTGGCTGTCTTTTTTGCCCTTATCTTTACTGTAACTTTAATAATCCCGGCAGGTTCAGCCTGTGTGTAATTAAAGCCCATCACAACCGGGTCCACAGTATTATTGTTCTGGATATAAGTCGTATCTCCATCCGATGATGATTCATCAACCTTAGTATAGGCAATCAATGCACCAGATACCGGATATTCGCTCCACCCTGAAGGTACGGAGATATCAGAAGTGGGATATGTATAGAAAGTATCAGATCCGCCACTGATCGGACTTACATTCAAATCGTCGCTCGACCTCGAAAAACGGTAGTTGCCCACAAATGGATATATAAGGTTTCCTGCACTGGTGTCAAAATCTTTCTGGAAATTCCATGAAGACGCGCAGGCAGTCTCCCCATCGAGTTTTACGGTTACTCCGGCGCTGGGAGAACGGGGGTTTGCCTTTCCACCGATTATGAGTTTCTTTGCCACCTCGACCCTTCGCATAGTCGCCCAGTTTAGAAAACTTCCGCTTGCAATTGGGTTAGAAGCAGTGCCTGTAGTCATTGCAGCTGTGGTCTCCTCCCACCTGCCGCTGCCGCTATATCTGTAATTCTTTGCACCGTCAAAATATCCATAATATAGCCCATTGTCAAACTGGGATGGGTTATAAGAACCAGGATACGCCTGATCGCACATGCTTCCTGAATTGTCCATGACAATAAGAACATTAGGCGGTATGCTCTGGGAAAGGAAAGGAGGGATGACGCAATAATCGTTCATAGCGCCTTCAACATGAGTTGAAGGCAGCAGCATGATTAGAAAAATCAGGAGTAATAATGCACCTGGCTTTCTTCTATTATAACGATTCATTGCGGACTCCTTTTTTTCTTAACTTCCTTGTTTTTAACTTCCTCAATCGACACGATTATAAATCCTGTTTTTGCGTATATATATTCAAATCTGACTGCTGATGGAAGCGAAATACTGCGAAGTAAGACGTTCTTACCCTTCCGATCTATAACAACAACAGAAGGATCAACCTTATAGCCTTTTTCATCAATGATAACTGTTCCATCATTCTCAACTGAGGTCAATGTCCCGGAATCCTTGACCGTTGGGACATCAGCAAGTGCATCATTACTCATAATATATGATGACACTACTACTATCAAAAGGGCTGACAGAAATGTTGAAAGCGATTTTTTCATATCCATAAATCCTCCGTACTTACTTTAGACACATTTAAAGCAAATATGATGCTCAGTTAACGTCCCTGATCTTTCAATATGTTAGGCTCGTTCTCTATTGAGTTTGAGTAATTGCTTTCATGAAATTATGTAACGGATTACACAGTTATATTTATCGGTAAACTTTATTGTATACTTTATATTGTTGACAGGCAGTCATTAACCGTCTCAGAGCAGCATTCATAAATCGTCAACCTTTGACCGTCACGCCCTAGGTCCTTAGTCGGGCATCCAGAGAATAAAGACTACTGGATTCCCGCTAAAGACAAGAGGGAATGACACCGCAAAGAATGTCCAACTTGTTATGAGACAATTAATAACAGCCAAAGTTTAAACGAGGAACAGAAATGAACAGCAATATTGCAGAAGACATTATTAGAAAGGCACTTAACAGGGGGTGTGACGAAGCAGAGGTTTTCATAAAAAACGCCAGGGGCATTTCAGTTGAGGTGAAGAGCGGGAAAGTGGAAGCGCTGAAGGCATCTCTTGACTTTGGCATTGCCCTGCGCGTGATAAAAAAACAGAAGACAGGATTCTCCTTTACAACAAGTCCTGATGGAATCGGGAAGATATTAGAGGAAGCGCTGGATGGGGCGGAATGGACACATGAAGATAAATATGCCGGCATTCCGGACTCTATGCCCTCAACTGAGTTGTTGATATTTGACAAACAGATTGAAGCGTTAAAAGATGAGGACATTATTAAGGATGCTATTTTGCTGGAAGAAAGTGCCATGACTCTGGATGAAAGGATAAAAAAGGTAAGGAAGGCCGAAGTCAGTTCAGGAGCAGGAAGTACGGTTATCATTAATTCGAAGGGACTCAATGCCTCATATAGAAGCACATATTATTCTGCCATAGTAACTACCCTGGCCCAGGATGCCGGAGGCGACAGTCAGACGGGATGGGATTATTCGGGTAGCAGGAGAAGGGATAATGTCGATATAAAGGCGGTTGGAAAAGAGGCTTCAAGAAGGGCAATAGAACTGCTGGGCTCCAGGAAAATCTCTGCTGTCAGGGTGCCGGTAGTCCTCAGTGCAGCGGTTGCTGTTGATTTTCTCGAGATGCTGAGCGCCTCTTTATCTTCTGAAGCAGTACAGAAGCAGCGTTCATTCCTTACCGGAAAGATCGGGAAGAATATTATAAGCGGCATTATCGATATTATTGATGACGGGACCATGGCCTGGGGGACAGGTACAAGACCGGTTGATGATGAAGGAGTCCCTGCGCTTAATAAGACGGTAGTGTCTAGGGGTTTACTGAACGGCTACCTTTATAATACTTATACCGCGAAAAAAGACGGCGTCTCTTCAACCGGAAATGCAGTGAGGGGTTATAAGAGTCTTCCGGGTGTCGGGGTGACAAATATTTATATAAAACCGGCGGGAAGTCAGGAGACAGCAGTCAGTAGTCAGAACTCAGGAAGGAAGGCAATAGAAAACAACTCATTGGTAAAAAGCGTCAAGCGCGGGTTAATGGTCCTTGGTGCAATGGGGGTACATACAGCCAACCCGATCTCAGGGGACTTTTCGGTCGGGATATCGGGATTGTGGATAGAAAATGGCGAAGCAGCATATCCGGTTAAGGAAGCAGTTATGTCCGGGAATATTCTCGACATGTTTAATAAAGTGGAAGCAGTTGGGAATGACCTCAGATTTTACGGCAGCGCCGGGTCACCCAGCCTGTTGATAGGTGATATGGATATAAGCGCGTAGATATGTAGTTGGCAACCTATTATTATCTTGTTACTCCAATCGCAGCCAATTGTGAAAAATCAAAACCTGTTCCTGGATAATTAAATTCAAATTCTTGTCTATAGCCTATAGGTAAGGCATTATCAGAAATATTAATTATGCCAATGATGCGTTTTTCAAAGCCCCAATCAGTTACCCAGTTATTTCCATCAGAATTATTTCTCTCTATGAGATACGTATAAACCATATTGGTATCATTTATTTGAGAAGATACTCCGGTAATTCGTTTGCCACTTAAATTGGAATTTCTTGTCCAGACGTCATCGCTGTACTGTTCAAAAACCGATCTCGTATAACTAATCCCTATCTCAATTTTATTTAACACGGTTCCTATCTTATAAACCATTATATAACCGATATCGGATATATCTGAGTACTCTGAATAGTAATTATCGTTATAGCAGCAATCTCTTATCATAAATACATCGCTGCCTGAACTCACGATTCCAACACCTGCTGACGATTGAGAACTGACATGGAAATTGTTATCGTCATAACCATAAAAAATGATAAAATTCTTGTCTCCATCCATATTGTCGTAATCAATTATTCCGGTTAAGGTTCTCCCGCTTGAATTGCTATATCCCTCATCAATAAAAGATGTATAGAGTTCGCCTCCGGTGGAGGTCATCGTTAAGGTATTCCCAGAACCGGAAATTGTGGCCGTAATAGATGAATTTACTAACTCCCTGTCGCCATAACAATTAGGGTTGCTGTCATAAACCTCTTCTGAAACCGTGCAATTATTAGGATAAGGTAATACAGCATAGTTGTCTGATTGTTTTATAAATTCTTCTATAATGGTATTGCCAACGACTAACTTGGTCTCCTCAGAAGAAGCAGATGTCTTTAAGGTATTTGAAACAGTGCAGGACTCTGTCTTTCTTTTCGTTAAAGTTTTACTGCACTCAATGAACTCATATGTCTTAGTATTTACTTCTGTTATATTTCCAACATCTTCTGACAAATTATGAGATTGATCATCTGGAATATCTGTTTGTGTATAAATAGTGTTATTCCTGTCCAATACAGCAAAATAAACATTCTCTTCTGGAAGATCGATGCCTCTAACCCAGTTGCCGGTTTCATCTCTATACTGAATATGTAAAGGGCCGGAATAATCAGAACCTGAATACGTATAATCATCATTTTTCCGTATACTAATATTCTTTGCTACCAGCCTATTGTTTGCCACTTCAAATGGTCTTCTGCCATGAATGTAATTAGCTATTCTCATATCGTAATAATTTCCATTGTATTTAGATACCCATTCTCCATATTCAAGCCCGCTTTCCCAAGTATAAGGGCTCCCTGTAGTAAAACCACTCGGCATATAAGCCTGCGGAAAACCTTTAACTATATATTGCCAATTTGCATTATCAAACCTTCCCCCATATCTAATGCTGTTTGAGTGCATAGAAGGCCCGTAGCTTGTGAGAACGCTGCCATCTGCATTATAACCGAACTTAGGCAATGCAGCTACATGTTCTTTTTTATTTGGATGGGACTGAACTGTTAAAGATGATGAATCGTGATGTATTGCAATATTTACGTTCTTAGATACTGGTATTAATTGATAATGATTGTTTATAGTTTTCATTTCAAAAACTGTCGTTTGATCATATAAATTCAATAAAAATAGGAAATCCCTCTTAAGTTCATGGACTCGGCCTACGACTGCATCATATTCATTACCAAGCCTTCCTCTAAAAACAAGAATGTATCTTATTGCATCTGCAGGTATGGATATATTTATATTGCCGCTTTTGTTGTTTTCTGAACTTGCTGTCCCAAGAGCGAGGTTGTCCTGACTCCAGAGGGGTATTCTCTCATTATTAACATTGTCGTAGTAAAGCTCAAATGTTCCGTCCATATCCTCTTCTGTATTATTTACTATTACATAGCCGGAACCGAGGGTGTCATCAGGGACCATATCTATGTCACCCCTGAAGAAGTAATTCAAAAGCCCTGCGGAGTATCCGACGGCGCGGGGGATGAGTTTTTTGGCGTAGTCCTGATGTACTGCCGAGTCGAGTTTTAAAGTTAGTCTCTGGATTGACCAATCGAAAACCAGCCACCTAAATAAGGGACCGGCAACGGCAAAGTGGTTGATAGATTCACCACCACATCCATTATCCGATTTCCTCTTCAAATAACTTGTCTTTTTGTTATCTGGCTTAGTCTCATCATATAACTCATAACATTGGAGACCGTATCTCGGATAAGGGAATGAATGTTTGTCTACTCCGTAATTTTCGGTAAATATGGTATCGTCGCTGACGAAATTCGAGTTGGTATATTCCGATATTCCCCATGTGAGGCTTGTGTCCGGGATTAGAGTTGATATATATTGTCGAGTATCAATAAATTGTGTAATAGGCACTGGGGCCAACGCATCATTATTATCAATATTTAGAGCTACTTGAGGGAATGCAGGATTTGAAGCAAAAGTGTTAATAGTAAAAGGACTATGCTTCGCCCATGTCTCCAAGCCGTCTGTCCATCCTTTACCATCAATAGGATGAGCATCGTTTCTCACGTGTGCCGGTTGGGCTGCATCCTGGATAAGATGCATCTGATGGCCGAGCCCCCTGAATGTCGAAGCCCAAAAATTATTTCTTGCCTCTTCGGTTAAAGCCATTACAGTTCCGTCAAATGCCTTACCGGTCAATGCTATATAATAATACTCTCTTATGGCCTGCCATGACCAATTACCTCCTACGGCATTCTCCTGCCCTACGCTGTTTTGTGCCCAGCGGATTGATGATTGTCCAGTTTGCATGTCTGAGAGTCCCGCATCGTCCCACTGTTTGATCGGATTATGAAAGTGATTAACGTACCTTGCCCTACCGATAATAGCATCCCAATCACTGCCAGCATCTTCAAGCTGAGTGCCATCTCGAAGCCATTTTGTGATGGACTTTTCTTCTCCCCATTTGACTTGCGTGTCAAGTGCATTAACAAAACCAATATTTTTCAGATAATCACCTTTGTTTTTATTTAACACAGAATTCTCTGCTGCATATTCCGTAAGGTTCTTATGTGTAACGTTATCATCCCAAGATAGTGCAATATTATTGAAAACAAATCCGATCAGGATCAACAATATTAGACTGACGTGCGTTTTCATCATTTTTCGCACCGTCCTCCTTCTAAATCATAAGGTTCACGTCCTTGTTCTATCAACTCCTTATTGACTTCCTCTGGTAGTAGTTTTACGTTTCTTGGGAGGCAAGTATGATGTATGTTTTCTCTTTCGTCATATCTAATACCAATATAAAAATCAGGAGTTCCTTTCTTCTTCCTCTCCTCCATTGTCAATTTCTTTAGAAGAATAATTGCCTTATCCCCTTCCCATCGAATCATCCTATTAAGAATTACGTCTTCCTTTAATGACTCCCATGGCCATAAACCTAAGTACTCATATCCTTTCTTGAATATCACGAAATTCATCGTGCCGACATAGCTAAATATTTTGATGCCTAACCCCGGAAATTTGAATTCCCCCTTACTGTCAGTTACTGTTTCTTTTGCATCATAGAACGTACTGGTTGCTCCCGCAACATTAGGCTCTTCTTTATACCACACGCCGAGCACAACGACGCCCGCTATCGGTTGTTTTGTCTCAGCGTCAATTATCCTCCCCTCATATGGCCCGTCATATCGAATCATATAAGCGTAGCCTGCTGTAATAGCCAGTAGTAATGTTATTATCAATACTGTTAAATAAAATAATTTCTTCATTCGTGGTCTCCTTTTAAAAGTCATTGAATTTCCATATTCCATTGCCATCTTTTATGAAGTAACCCGGGTATGAATATAAAACTCCATTTTCATATGCAACTACTTCATACTCAGCAATGTTTTCATATAAGTTAACGATATTAATTTCAACAAATGTTCCAGTAATTACTGGCAATTGAGGCCTGAGAGCTTCAAAAACCGTTCGATATTTATTTTTCGATCCTTCAATGAAATATTCTACCGCCCCCTCAACATCCTGATTTGCAAGCGCCGTCTTCATCGCATTCCACTTCGCACTTAGCAAGGTATCTAGTTCTGTCTGATTTAGCACAATTACTGCAATTGTGTCGGAATAGATATTACTTTGATCATCGGTCACGGATACTGTCGGATAGTAAATACCTTCTGCAGAATACGTTACACTTATATCTTCAAAAGTCGCGCCTACGTAATCATCAGTCCCGTCTCCGTCGTAATCAAACGCATAACTTGATGCTGAGTGCGGAATGCTTGTGGAAACCGAGAAATAAGTCGTCATAGGTGATATACCTGATTCGATATTGGCCCTTAGAGTCACATATGGTAATGTTGTCACTGCATTCACAGTTATTGTGGCGTTTGATATGTTGCCTGTTGTATCTGTCGCAGTAGCTGTTATTGTATTCGGCCCCTCTGTCACAGGCACATGGTTGGCTGTAAACTGTGTACCGTAAACGGTAGCCACTATTCCATTAACAGTGACTCCTATTTCATCACCCGCGGAATTAACAATAGTTCCTGCGACCATTACATCAGGTCTGGATATGGTATCTCCATTTAAAGGATGAGATATGGTTATTGGCGGTGTTATAAAGCTCATATTATCGCCATAGGTCGTTCCTCCAGCATTGGTAGCCACCACCCTATAATTATAGGGTGTGCCAGGAGCAAGTCCAAACACATTTATTGAAACCCCGAGGTTATCTGTTCCACTCCCTATAGACTGAATAGTCGTATTATTTCCATAAGATGTGTCTGCTCCCCATTGAAAATAGACTATTGTCCCCACGCTATTGGGATTGACCGTTGCGTTAAATGTTGCTGAACTGCCGTTTATATTAGTCGGCGGATTGGTTGTAACAGTCGGCGCACTTGCCGCATATAAAGGATATGCATCATCTCTGTCATTTATGTCATCACCGTCTGTATCCGGATTTAACGGATTTGTCCCTAATGACATTTCCTCTGCATCGGTTAATCCGTCATTATCATCATCGTCATCGCATGCGTCACCCATTCGATCGCTATCAGCATCCAATTGGTCAGGATTGTAAATAGATGGACAATTATCAGAGTTGTCCCCTATGCCGTCGCCTATGTACATGTAAATGTCGCTGTTACCGTTTCTGCCATCTGCCCAGACAATGCGGTTGCCTGAAATAGCAGGACTTGCTTGCTTATGATCATTTGTAGTTATTCGATTTTCAACACCCGTTGAAATATCATACATGTAAATATCGAGGTTGCCGTTTCTACCATCTTCCCAGACAATATGGCTGCCTGAAATAGCAGGGTTATATTGGCCCGCATACATGTTGATTTGGGTTTTAACACCTGTTGAAATATCGTACATGTAGATATCAAGATTACCGCTCATGTAATTTTGCCATACGATACGGTTGCCTGAAATAGCAGGACTATGTTGTTCGTTATCGGTTATTTGTGTTTCAACACCCGTTGAAATATTGTACATGTAAATATCATAATTGCCGTTTCTACTATCTTCCCAGATAATATAGTTCCCTGAAATAACGGGTTGATTTTGATCTGCTAGATTCGTAGTGATTTGTGATTCAATACTTGTTGAAATATCATACATGTAGATATCAGCATTGCCGTTTCTGTATTTTTCCCAAACAATACGGTTTCCTGAGATGGCAGGAGCGTAATTGTCACCGTCGGCAGTAATCCTGCTCTCAATGTGCGTTGAAATATCATACGTGTAGATATCGGCATTGCCGTTTCTGTAATCTTCCCAGACAATACGATTTCCTGAAATAGCAGGAACGTAATTGTCAAATCCGTTGGCAGTAATCCTGCTCTCGATGCGCGTTGAAATGTCATACGTGTAGATATCGGCATTGCCATTTCTGTAATCTTCCCAGACAATAAGGCTACCTGAAATTGCAGGAAGACTTTCATATTCGGGATTTGTAGTTATACGTATCTCCTTACCATCGGAATCTTTTGTCTCTGACGGATCTAAGGGAAAGGCATCGTTTAAGTCATCTACGCCGTCACCATCGGTATCCGGGTTATCAGGATTGGTGCCGACTATCCCTTCTTCATAGTCTGTTAAACCGTCGTTATCATTGTCCGGATCAGGAGCTGTTACCGCTCCAATTGTGAGATTGTCGGTGTTCAAAATCAAAGTCCCACCGGTAATGTTAACATTACCGGTCACTGAAAGGTCCGTGCTCAATGTAATTATGCCGCTGTATCCTGAATTAGTAGTTAAGGAAGATAGAGCTAGACTTAAATCCCAGGTACAGTCTTTTGATGAATTATCGATAGTGACATTGTCTCCGCTCTGAAGGGCCGTGTCCCAGTTTGAGGTAGTCGAAGCGAGTGAATCGGCGCCTCCTCCGGTCCAGGTGACAGCCGCTGCATATGAAATAGTCATGAATCCGATTAAAAGCATGAAGGCCGTTAAACCGGACACTAATCTTTTATCTGTTATGATCTTGATTGCCATGCCCCTAATATTAATGTATAAGACATTAAGTCAACAGCTATTCAGATATTTCATTACAGCTGCGTTTCTGTGGCTATTGGTAAGTCTGAAATTGATTGCTAAGAGCGTTTAATTATTACGGAAAATAAATTTTCTGTCAAGTGTTTTTTTAACAGAAACAAGACATCTGAACTAACAATTGCGGATTTTACCAGAGAACACATTGATTAAAGAGGGACATGAACCTTCGGAAAGTAAGAGGCAAGCGATATTGCTGTTGTTAAGTAATATGCTTCTCTCGTCTGTTACGTTTTTTTGGAATTGTTAAAAACAGAATTCTTTAAATGGTTCGCCCCATCCTTGAAGCGGTTCATCAGTCTTTTGGCCCATACAAACTCAGTCGCCAGAATGGCAAGTCCCCCAACAATAGCAGCCATCCCGGGACCCGGGGTCACAAGCATGATGAGCCCGACTAATAGGACAGTAAACCCGATAACAATTTTGATAAGACGTTTGGCCTGCTGGACTGTTGTGATTATGGGGCCTTTTTTTTTGTCTTTATGGACCATTATTTTCTCATTAATTAGTGTCCGTCTATAAGCTCGATTTGTATGTCTGCCATTCCGGCAGTTTTTTAGCCGGAATCTAGTCTTTTCAATACGTTCTGGATGCCGGATCAAGTCCGGCATGACGAAAAAGGCACATTTATGGACAGACTCTAACTAATCTGCATCTTTCTTCAATTTTTTCAAAAAAGGCTCTATTAAGTCTATTGGTAAAGGGAAGATAGTGGTTGAATTTTTTTCAGCTGCCACTTCCGTAAGTGTCTGTAGAAATCTGAGTTGCAGGGCCCCCGGCTCAGTGGCTATTATTCTTGCTGCATCAGCAAGTTTCTGGGCTGCCTGAAATTCACCTTCAGCATGAATGACCTTTGCCCTTCTTTCACGTTCAGCCTCTGCCTGTTTTGCGATAGCCCTGAGCATCTCTGAGGGCAGGTCGACATTCTTGACCTCTACGGTTGAGACCTTTATTCCCCATGGCTCTGTCTGTTCATCAATGATTTTCTGAAGCTCTGCATTTAATTCATCTCTTTTTGCCAGGAGTTCGTCTAGCGAGCTCTGTCCAAGCACACTTCTCAAGGTTGTCTGGGAAATCTGGGATGTAGCATAATGAAAATCCTCTACCGCGGTGATCGCCTTTGTCGGGTCAATTGCCCTGAAGTAGACGACTGCGTTGACTTTGACCGAGATGTTGTCCGCAGTGATTATGTCCTGTGCAGGCACGTCAAAGGTCACCGTCCGGAGGTCGACCTTTACCAGCTTATCGATAACAGGCCAGATGATTACCAGGCCGGGTCCTTTGATCGGGATGAGCCTGCCAAGTCGGAAAACTACACCTCTTTCATATTCACGAAGTATCTTGATCGCACTGGTTGCAAAATACACTAACAGCAGAATTGCAAATATTAATCCCGGAAAACCGAACTGATACATTTTGCCCCTCCTTTAATTTAAAGTAAGAAGTTAGAAGTGGGAAGTAAGAAGTGAAATCCGGTTTCTTACCTCATAATTCATAATCCTTAACTCTGAGTTTGTTTTTTCACTTTCAATTTTAAATTCTCGACCTTTTCGACGATGATTTTATTCCCTGCACTGACAGGTTCATCACTCCATGCCTGCCATAACTCACCATTGACGAAAACCTGTCCTTTATCATGAACATCTGTCCGTGCTTCTCCTGTAAGTCCAATAAGCCCCTCTGAGCCGGTTGTTGGCTGTCTCCTGTATGCTTTTACAGCAAGATAAACCGTCAGGCTGAAAAACAGAGTGGTGAGTATAACAGCCGGGAGAATGACCTTTAATGAAAGCTGGTAAAAAGGCAGAGGAGAATCATACAGCATGATCGAACCCAGTGTCAATGATATGAGTCCGGCGATGGTCAGCATGCCGTATGAGGTGACTGCGAGCTCGAGAATGAATAATACAATTGCGAGGAAAATCAATAGAAGACCCGCGTAATTGACCGGCAGGGTCTGAAAGGAATACAGTGCAAGGATCAGGGCCAGCGCACCGAGCACCCCGGGAAGCACCACCCCCGGATTTGTAAGTTCAAAGAAAATGCCATACATGCCAAGCAGCATAAGCATATAAGCTATACTGGGATCGCTGATGATGTCCAGTATTTTATGTCTCACGCCCATTTCCTTATAGCTGATCTTAATCCCTTTTGTCTGGATGATTAGCTTTCCTGTAGAACCCTGTACTTCTCTCTGGTCGATGGTTTCGAGCAGGGATTTCATGTCAGGGGCCACAATGTCTATGACATTCAGTTTAAGTGCTTCCTGCTCAGTTATTGAGACGCTTTCCCTTACCGCCTGCTCAGCCCACTCTGCATTCCGGCCCCGCTGCTCTGCAAGTGATTTTATATAAGCAGATGCGTCATTGACTGCCTTTTCAGCCATGGTCTTGTCCATTTTCCCCCCGACCCCTACAGGATGGGCTGCCCCGATATTTGTACCGGGGGCCATGGCCGCAACATGTGCGGCGAGTGTGATAAAGACACCAGCCGAAGCAGCCCTGGCACCACTTGGAGAAACATAGACCACGACAGGGACTTCGCTTGAGATGATTTTTTTAACGATAGACCGCATTGAGGTATCGAGTCCTCCGGGAGTATCGAGCTTGATTATGAGCACATTAGCCTTTTCCTTTTCTGCAGCATCAATGCTCTTTGTAATGAACTCCGACATGACCGGATTTACGATCCCTTCTACATTGATCACAACTATTTCAGCATTGACTTTTTCAACAGCGAAGATAGTGATCAGGAGGAACAGAAGAAGGGAAAATATATTCTTTATCATTGGGGATTATAACTTTAGCTGCCTTGCAATTGTCAAGGCTTTTCATTATGATATTACTATTCTTGTTTAATTGATATCATTAGTGTAAAACCTTGCATTATTTATGCTGAAAATCAACGAAATCTTCAAGAGCATTCAGGGTGAATCCACCTATGCAGGACTGCCCTGCACCTTTGTAAGGCTCGCCGGTTGCAACCTGAGATGCACATACTGCGATACCAATTACGCGTACTATAACGGCAAGGAAATTTCTGACGAAGAAATAATAAGGAAGATAGAAGAGTACGGCGTAAAGTGCGTTGAATTCACAGGAGGAGAACCACTGCTTCAGGAAGAGACCCCCAAGTTATTAAAGACCCTTCTGGATAAAGGCTACAACGTCCTCGTCGAGACCAACGGCTCAATCTGCATCGGCTGTCTTGATAAAAGGCTTACCCTCATAATGGACTTCAAGACCCCGAAGAGCGGAATGAGCGAGAGGATGAGGCCAAAGAACTTTGACTTTCTCAAACCCACCGACCAGATAAAATTTGTCCTTATGGATGAGTCGGATTATATCTGGGCAAAGAGTGTAATAGCTGAGCATAAACTTCTTGATAAATTCGAAAACATTCTCTTTTCACCGGCCTATGGCGAGCTTTCCCCCAAGGCGCTTGTGACATGGGTGCTTCAGGACAATCTTCAGGTGAGGGTCCAGTTGCAGATCCATAAATACATCTGGGCCCCTGACGAACGTGAAGGGGTATAATACATCAGAACTCAGAACAGAGAACACAGAGCAAGAGCACGGACTTGAAATCCACGGAATGCTTTGATGAACTTGAAGGGCTCAGGAAGGCAAACCTCCTCAGAAAACTTGCTTCCATCGAATCAGCTCACGGCCCGAAGGTTTCAATAAATAGAAAGACCTTTACAAATTTCTCCTCGAACGACTATCTCGGACTATCAAACCATCCTCAAATAATTAGAGCAGCGGCAGCAGCCTTAAAAAAATACGGCTTTGGATCAGGCGCATCAAGGCTGCTGAGCGGGACATATCCGCCCCATCTTGAACTTGAGGAGCGGATTGCGAAGTATAAAAACTCGGAAGCCGCACTTGTATTTAACACCGGTTATGCAGCCAATACCGGAATCATTCCGGTAATAGCGGGGGAAGGTTCAGTCATCTTCAGCGATCAACTAAATCATGCGAGCATAGTTGATGGTGTGAGACTGTCAAAGGCAGACGTGATGGTTTACATGCACAAAGACTTGAATCATCTTGAGTCTCTGTTGAAGAAGTCACAAAGTAAATCTGTAACCCGAAGAGTGGTTATTACCGATACAGTATTCAGCATGGATGGAGACATAGCTCCGATAAGGGAAATCGCAGAACTCTGCAAAAGACATGTTGCAATTCTGATGATCGATGATGCTCATGGCACAGGAGTACTCGGGAAAACAGGCAGGGGAGGGCTTGAGCATTTTGGCATTAAGTCTGACAATATTATTCAGATGGGGACCCTGAGCAAGGCTGCCGGATGTTATGGCGCCTTTGTCGCAGGCAGCAGGGATTTAATCGACTTGTTGATAAGCAAGGCAAGGAGTTTTATATATTCAACATCACTTCCTCCGGTAGTGGCCGCAGCAGGGATAAAGGCAATCGATATTATTGATAAGAAATCAGGAAGATTAAGGCAGCAATTATGGAGAAATAGAAGGCATCTTTACGAAGGCCTGAAAAGTCTGGGCTATGATACTCTTGGATCGGAAACACCGATCATTCCTGTCCTTGCAGGTGATGTCAAGGATGCCCTGATACTGGGGCAGTATCTTTACGACAACGGGATATTTGCCCCTGCGATACGGCCTCCTACTGTTCCTGATGGAATGTGCAGGATCAGGTTTACCGTTACCGCGGGTCATACAGCAGACGATATTGATTTAGTATTGGAAAAGCTGCATAAATATCGCAGCGTCATTCCCGCGAAAGCGGGAATCCAGAAAAGACTGGATTCTCGAATCGAGTCTACTCGATGGGTCGATCCGACCGGGTCAAGCCCGGAATGACAGAAAATAATAAGTTGCTATTTGCACTATGGTCTGTTTAGTAACCGGTTCATCCAGAGGTCTCGGAAAGGCGATAGCCCTTGCCATGGGAAGCAGGGGGCACCAAATCGTCGTTCATTACAAGAACAGCAGGAAAGAAGCGGAAGATGTTTCCTCGATGATTCCCGGATCGATCGTAATGAAGGCTGACGTCACGTCGGCGACAGACGTGAAGTCCCTCGTGGACGAAGTCGTTTCGAGATGGAAACGGATTGATGTGCTGATTAATAATGCAGGAATTACAAAAGAGTCCCTGCTGATCAGGACTTCTGAAAGTGATTTTGATGAGATGATAAATACGAACCTCAGTGGCCCGTTTTTTTTTACACGCGCTGCAGGCCGTTATATGATGAAGCAGAAGTCAGGACATATAATTAATATTTCCTCTTATGCTGGAGTTAAAGGTAAAGAGGGACTTTCGTCTTACTCAGCATCAAAGGCAGGGCTGATCGGTTTGACAAAGACCGCGGCCAGGGAACTCGGCAGATATAATATAATGGTAAACGCCGTTCTCCCCGGTTATATGCTGACTGATATGGGGGTGGAAGCAGGCGATAAGGCAAAAGTGTTTGCTGTTCAGGAGAGCATAGTGAAAAAATACTCCAACCCGGACAGTGTAGCTGAGTTTATCTGCTATCTTGCAGGCACAAGCGGGATATCAGGACAGGTGTTTAATCTGGACGGTAGGGTATTATGAACGATAAAAGATTGCATAAAGGCATCTTCATAACAGGCACTGACACCGGCGTCGGCAAGACCTTTGTTGCTGCCGGACTGATCAGGGCATTGAAGCTGAAAGGGATTAATGTCTGTCCCATGAAACCAGCGGAAACAGGATGCAGGATAAGAAACGGCGCACTGTTTCCTCAAGACGCTGTCACTCTGCTGAAGGCATCAGGTGCAATTGAACCCATTGACACGGTAAACCCGTACAGGCTGATACATCCGCTTGCCCCTGCGGTTGCTGCGGAGATTGAAGGAGTTAAAATAGATAAAAATAAAATATACGCTGTATACCGGCACCTGTCAGAAAAACATGATCTGATCATCGTAGAAGGGGCAGGGGGGATCATGGTGCCTGTCTATAAAAAATATATGTTCATTGATTTGATTAAAGACCTTAATCTGCCTCTCATCATTGTCTCAAGACCGGGCCTTGGCACAATTAACCATACTCTTCTCACGATAAATGCAGCAAGAAACAGAGGTATAGATATTTTAGGTGTCATAATAAATCATTCGGCAAAGATCAGGAAGGACATCTCAGTGAAGACAAACCCCGAGATTATTGTGAGGCTTGGAGGTGCGCCTTTGCTTGGAACCGTTACCTTTACGAATAAGCCTGTCGGTGAAATGTCAAAAGTATTTACCCGGATTGCTTCAAGCATTTTAAAATATTTATAAGCAGGTTTGCCTTACCGTCGTACAATACGATATGATCCAAACCAGTCTTTTGTATAGGAAACATATTCATTATATGGCATTTATAAACTCACAGTTGACAGTGGCTGTGCTCATGAAGTTATCGCAGGTAAGGCTTTTACAGGAAGGCCACCTGCTTTCATGCTCGATTTAATGCAACTGCGAAGTGGTTGCCCCAATAACGTAAGGCAGACATTGAAAAATAATTTGTTTAAATCGATGATTAATTAGTATTATGCATAAAGCTTTGAATATAAATATGCGTCCTGACCTTGATTGAAAATGAGTCTGCTGTATCGATAAACAAATTATTTTCCAACATCTGCCTTACTTGTGTTAAAACAGTCACTCTTAACAGGAGCAGATAATTTTATGCGCCATCCGGAATGGATAAAAGTCAAATCAACAGGCACTCATGAAACCAGAAAGGTCCTGAGGAGGTATGGTGTATCGACAGTATGTGAAGAAGCCAAGTGCCCTAATCAGGGGGCTTGCTTTTCTCAAGGGACTGCTACTTTCCTGATACTTGGTGACAGATGCACGAGGAATTGTTCTTTTTGCGCGGTAGAAACGGCTGATCCTTTGCCACCTGATCCTTATGAACCTGAAAGAGTAGCAGATGCAGTACAGGAACTCGGTCTGAAATATGTCGTTGTCACTTCAGTCACGAGGGATGATTTGCCTGATGGGGGGGCTGTACAGTTTGCAAACACAATTAATGCAGTCAGAAATAAAATAAATGTCATAAATATAGAGGTTTTGACCCCTGACTTTAAAGGGGATCAGGAGGCACTTAGTACAGTCCTTGATGCCGGTCCAGATGTGTTCAATCATAATGTGGAGACAGTACCCCGCCTCTATTCTGTTGTCAGGCCTATGGCAGATTACAGGTTGTCCATTAACACGGTAAAAAGAGCACGGCAACTGTATCCTGATATTAAAACCAAATCCGGCCTGATGCTCGGCCTTGGTGAAGCAGAGTCAGAAGTATTGGCTGTAATGAATGATCTGAGAGAAGCAGACTGTGATTTCCTGACAATAGGACAGTACCTGAGGCCCCGAAGAGTTAACATCGCAGTAGCAGAATATATAAAACCAGAAGTGTTTGAGAAGTACCGGGCCAGGGGCCTTGAGATGGGATTCAGGGCAGTGGCATCATCACCGTTGACCCGCAGTTCGATGAACGCATCAGCAATGTTTGCCGGGTAAATTGTTTTTCTTTCCACAACCCTTCCATAACAGGAGTTCCCCCAGAAATAGATACTATCCGAAGATAAGTCTTTAAGAAATAAATGGAAACGTAATTTATAAAGTGGTAGCAGATTGTTTTTTGAAAAATGGGGGAA
>QZIL01000042.1 GCA_003599025.1 Nitrospiraceae bacterium
AAATAAGATGCCATGAAAGTGCTTGTTGCCATGAGCGGCGGGGTCGATTCGTCGGTCGCAGCGTATCTGCTCAAAGAAAAAGGACATGATGTTATAGGGGTAAGTTTTGAGCTTTGGGACAAAAGGGACCTGAAAGCTTCCAATGTCTGCTGTTCCATAGAAACGATTAAGCTTGCCAGGTCAGTAGCTGACAATCTCGGGATTGAACACTGCACTGTTGACGTGCGGGACGCCTTTTACCGTTATGTAATTGAAGAATTTTGCGGGTCCTATATAAAAGGCGCCACCCCGAATCCCTGCATATTGTGCAATAAATACATTAAGTTTGATTTCCTTTTGAGAAAGGCTGAGGAATTGGGGGCAGAAGCTGTGGCAACAGGTCATTATGCGAGGATAGAAAAAAAACAGAACACAGAGCACAGAACACAGAGCACAGAGCACAGAGCACAGAACACAGACAACAACAGATACTTTTTGAAAAAAGGAGTTGATCCGAAGAAAGACCAGTCTTACTTTTTATATGTCATGAGTCAGGAGGAGCTGTCTAAGACAATATTCCCCCTTGGTGAAATGACAAAGGAACAGGCGAGGGGGATTGCGAGGGACGCGGGGCTGGTTACTGCCCTCCGCCCTGAAAGTCAGGAAATATGTTTTGTCGGTGAGGACAACTATGCTGATTTTATAAAGGAGTTAGCACCCGATGCATTCCGGCCCGGCCCTGTAATTGATTCAGGCGGAAAACAGTTAGGTGAACACAAAGGGATTATGTTTTATACGATAGGTCAAAGAAGGGGCCTCGGGATATCATCTTTAAAACCCTTGTATGTTGCCGGAATAGACCATCATAATAACACAATAACAGTCGGCTCAAGAGAAGACTCCTTAAGAAAAAGCCTCATTGTCAGGGAATTAAACTGGATTTCCATTATGGAACTTACAGTACCTTTAAGGGTAGATGTGAAGATACGTTCAACGATGAAGGAAGTCCCGTCTACGATCAGCCCCGGGATGAACAATACCGTCAAAGTTGAGTTTGATGAACCTCAGTGGGCCCCTGCCACTGGCCAGAGCGCGGTGTTTTACAGTGGAGATACGGTCATGGGTGGGGGCATAATTGAGTAAAAAACGGTTTTTTTTAAGAACAGATTTTTTTATGTTTAATTTTTTCTTAATTAAGTGTATACTTATCGTCAAATGCCCAAGTACAGGATAGGATGCAGTGGATTCTTGTATGATTCCTGGAGAGGCTCCTTTTATCCGGAGGAGCTTCCCCATAAGAGATGGCTGTCCTTTTACATGCGGAATTTCGACACCGTTGAACTGAATGTCACTTTCTACAGGCTGCTTAAGAAGGAGGCGTTTGAAAGGTGGTATAAAGAAACCCCTTCTGATTTCAGATTCAGTCTTAAAGGCAGCCGCTTCATAACCCATGTAAAAAAACTCAAGGATGTAGAGCTTCCGCTTTCAACTTTTTTTAATGCCACAGCACCTCTGCTCGAGAAGCTGGAAGTTATCCTGTGGCAGATGCCCCCGAATTTAAGACTCAACATGAAAAACCTTGAAGATTTCGTTGAAAATCTCAAGCCCTATCCTGTCCGCCATGTATTTGAATTCAGGCACAAGAGCTGGCTTGTGAAAAAAGTCTATAACCTTATGTCTGCCGCTAATATAGGCATCTGCATGGCTGACTGGCCCGAATTTATTGATGACCTGCCGCCGACCGCTGATTTTGTATATATCCGCAGACATGGAGAGGGGGGGAACTATGCCACGAATTATACCCCCGAGCAGTTGAAGACTGATGCTAAGAAAATTAAGGAGTATATGAAACTGGGTAAAGATGTATATCTTTATTTCAATAATGACGCCTTTGCATATGCCCCAAAAAACGCACAGGAGCTAAAGGCCATACTTCAAAGCACAATCCCTAAATCACTAATGACGTCTTCAGAGCCTAAAGCGAAAAAGGTCAAAGCAGTAAAGAAAATAGTGGAGAAGAAAAAACCTGCTGCCAAAACAGTAAAGAAGACCGCTGTGAAAAAAGCAGGGAAACCCGCTTCAAAAACAGTCAAAAAAACCGTTACAAAACCTGCCGCCAAAGCACCGAAAAAGGCCGTCAAAAAGACCTCCGGGAAAACTTCGAAAAAGAGATCGTGACGCCATCTTATAGTCGCCCTGCTGCAAGATATCAGCATTAACAAAATCCGTATAATGCCATTCAATGAATAATCGTGTAATCCATAACGTCATCCCGATATTAAGAAAGCAGGTGCAGAGTCTTGATGTGCCCTGGCTTGAAAACATGGTCCGCCAGGACCGGATTAACAGAGACCCTTTCAGGGTGCTCATTTCCTGCATATTAAGTCTTCGCACCCAGGACAAGACCACAGGGGAGGCCTCAGAGAGGCTTTTCAAACTGGCCCCTGATATTCAGTCTTTGTCCAGGTTGACCATAGCAAAGATTGAAAGGGCCATATATCCGGTAGGTTTTTACAAGGTCAAGGCAGGCAGGCTTCGGGAACTCTGCCGGGTAATCATGACTGATTATGATTCAAGGGTCCCTGATGAACTGGATGAGCTGCTTAAACTGAAAGGGGTAGGGCGGAAGACCGCGAACCTTGTAATTACACTCGGGTACGGAAAACCGGGGATTTGCGTTGACACGCATGTCCACAGGATCACAAACCGGTGGGGGTACGTAGAGACAAAAACACCTGAGCAGACGGAATTCGCGTTAAGAGCAAAGCTTCCAGCAGAATACTGGCTCGAGATTAACGGGCTCCTCGTAGCTTTTGGTCAGGGTATATGCAGGCCCATCTCTCCAATATGCAGCAGGTGTAATATTAGCAGGTTCTGCTCCAGGGAAGGAGTTGCCAGGCACAGATAAGCCTGTGGTGTCACGAGGCGTTGTGCCCTTACTGTGCTTCTGCAAGGTGATATACTTTCTTTATGCGTAACCAGGAAGTATCGAAGATGTTTAATGATATCGCCGATATCCTCGAAATCCGGGGAGACAACCCCTTTAGAATACGCGCATACAGACGGGCAGCGCAGAATATCGACAGTATGCCAAAAGACGTTGCTGCAATGTCTCTCGATGACTTGCATAAAATCCCCGGCATCGGAGCAGACCTCGCCGCAAAGATACATGAATATGCGCAGTCCGGACGTCTCGAATTTTTCGATGAGTTGAAAAAGGAAGTCCCCGCCGGCGTGATCGGACTCTTGTCTGTTCCGGGTCTTGGGCCGAAGACCGCAAAACTGCTTTTCGACAAACTGCACATAAAAGATATCGATGAACTTGAGATGCATGCAAAGGAAGGCAGACTCAAAGGTCTTCCCGGCATTAAGGCCAGGACAGAGAGCAATATTCTAAAGGGGATCGCGATGATAAAAAGGCATTCAGGCCGCTATCCTATCGGACGCATGAGGCCTGTTGCTGAAGAGTTCATGGATGGGCTCAGAAGGGGAGCTCCTGTAGGGGAAATCAGTGTTGCAGGCAGTCTCCGCCGATGGAAGGAAACAATAAAAGACATTGATATTCTTGTTACTTCCAGGGCACCTCAAAAAGTAATGGAGGTTTTTGTAAACCTGCCGCAGGTCAAAGATGTGATCATGAAAGGGCCGACGAAATCGAGTGTTGTTACAAATGAAGGCATCCAGGTGGATATGCGGGTGGTGAGCGGTGATTCCTTCGGGGCAGCGCTCGCTTATTTTACCGGGAGCAGGGAACATAATGTCAGGCTCAGAGAGATGGCTGTCAGAAAAGGACTGAAGATAAACGAATACGGGATCTTCGATGTGAAAACAGATAAGAAACTCGGAGGAGCAAAAGAGGAAGACATATACAGAATACTTGGAATGCCGTACATTGCACCTGAATTGAGGGAAGACAGCGGTGAGATAGAGGCGGCACTAATGGGCAACCTGCCTGAGCTTATTGAAATAAAAGACATAAAAGGGGACCTTCATATTCATACAAAAGAGAGCGACGGAAGCCACGAAATAGAAGAGCTTATTAATATCGCACAGACAAAAGGTTACAGGTATATTGCGATTACCGACCATTCAAAGGGGCTTGCTGTTGCGCACGGATTGAGCATTGAACGGGTGCTTGAGCAGAACAGAAAAATAAAGGCCATAAATAAAAAGCTTAAAGGATTTAAACTGCTGTCAGGTACAGAGATGGACATTAAAAGTGACGGGACACTGGATTATCCCGATGATGTTTTAAGACAGCTTGATATAGTCATAGCCTCAATACATTCGGGATTCAGACAGGCCAGAGAAAAGATAACACAGCGCATAGTATCAGCGATGAATAACCCGTATGTCTCTATTATCGCACATCCGACAGGCAGGCTCATTGGAGAGCGGGACGCATATGACATAGACATGGAAGAGATCTTGAAGACTGCAAGTGAAACCCGGACATCAATTGAGATTAATGCCTATCCGCTCAGGCTGGATCTGAGTGATATTTATGTCAGGAAAGCAAAAAAATTGGGTGTGTCCTTTGCCATTAATACCGATGCTCATGTAAGTCATCAGTTTGACTATATGGCCTATGGTACAGGCACTGCAAGAAGGGGATGGATAGAGAAAGGCGATGTATTAAATGCGGCCGGATACGACATGCTTATGAAATGCATTAATCTGAAAAGGACTGAAGACACTCGGAAAAGATGATTTCATACATAATAATATGAAGTTGAATTCTTTTGCACGTTCTGGTAACTTAGCCTATCAGGAGGCTGCCAGTTGATGTTGATAAGGAGTTATAATCTTAATTTGAATCACTCAGATCAGGGCGGGGGACATACAGGTCCTCATTTTCAGCTGATAGCGCATGGGTCAGGCATGCTGCTCTGCTTCATATTTTTTCTTTGCCTGTTAAGTTCATGCGCCTCAGCACCAAAGGCTGAAGATATAAAAAAGGCCGAGACCCTCAATAATCTTGGGACTGCTTATCTGAATGACGGGAAATTAAATGAGGCCTTTGTTGAATTCCAGAAGGCACTTGCATTAAACCCAAGGAACAAAGAGACTCTTAATTATCTTGGATACATTAGTACAAGATTCAGAAAATATGACGATGCGATCTCCTATTACAATAAAGCTATATCAATAGACCCGAATTATGCTGAGGCCGTACACAATCTCGGGGTGACATACGCGGACATGGAAGCCTGGGATGAGGCGATCAAATACTTTAAGGCCGCACTGAGCAATCCGGTATACAGCACTCCTGCGCAGGCATATTCAAACCTGGGATATGCGTATTACAGAAAGGGTGATTTTGTTAACGCAGAAAAGTCACTCAGGGAAGCCATGATGAGAAATCCTGTCTTCCCTATGGCAACTTATATTCTCGGGCTTGTCTATGTTGAGACTAACAATGACAAGTCGGCCATTGAAGAATTTAAAAAGGCCATAGGGGTTGTTCCGGATTATGCGGACGCTCATTGGGAACTGGCAAAAATCTATCTCAGAACAGGCCAGAAGGCCAGGGCCCTTAAGCACTTTGAAGTAGTAGCAGAAAAGGACACTAATACAGCGCGCAGAAGAGAGGCTCTGATCTATATTCAACAGCTGAAGTATTAATTTGGATATTGCATCTACAGGAATATGAATGATATATCACAGGTCAGTGCCAATCAATCGTATCTTTTTTATGACTATACTTGTATATATGTTGACAAAGGCGCATTCACGCTGGTATCTTTCATCAGTGATGTTTTTTAAACATGATAAAATCGATTAAAAGAAAGGAATGAATGTATGACCAAGGCAGAACTGATTGACGCAGTGGCAGAAGGAGCAGCAATATCAAAGGCTGCTGCTGCAAAGGCTGTTGATTCTTTTACCGGTGCAATATCTAAATCATTAAAAAAGGGCAAGAAGGTCACCCTTGTCGGTTTCGGCACTTTTTCCATATCAAAGAGAAAAGCAAGAAAAGGCCGCAATCCGAGGACAGGTGAGTCCATCAAGATTCCCGCTGGCAAGACCCCTAAATTTTCTGCTGGAAAAGCCCTCAAGCAAGCAGTAAAGTAATTATATAAACTCAGGGAATCCCTGTTTCAGGATTCCCTGAGTTTATTATTCGTCCTGTATCAGTCAGAAAAAGTAAACTGCAATCGTTGTATAGAGGTAGACAATCCTGTCCTGGGATTAATTTCGAGCACAACGCATGAGAGAAGGGTCTCCCCTGTTGCTGTTTCGAAACGTACGGGTATATGGGTGAGAAATTTATTTATAATCTGTTCTTTTTTTACACCTATAACCGAGTCTTTCGGGCCTGTCATGCCGACGTCTGTAATGAACGCTGTTCCCCCGGGGAGTATTTTTTCATCTGCTGTCTGGACATGGGTATGAGAACCAATAACAGCACTTACTTCTCCATCAAGGTACCAACCGATTGCTGACTTCTCTGATGTTGCCTCAGCATGAAAATCAACGATAATAACTTTTGTCTGCTCTCTGAGGACAGGGATCTCCTTTTTTGCAGCCTGAAAAGGGCAGTCCAGTGGCTGCATGAATACCCTGCCGGAAAGGTTCAGCACGCCAATCTTCTCCCCGGATGATGAATTCATAACAATGCTGCCTGACCCAGGGACCTCACCGGGATAATTTGCAGGACGTAACAGGCGGTTTTCCTTTGATATATAAGTGACTGCTTCTTTTTTGTCCCAGATGTGATTGCCTGAAGTCAGGACATCGATGCCGAGAGCAAATAGCTCTTCTCCCACGGATTTTGTTATCCCGAAACCACCGGCTGCGTTTTCAGCATTTGCGATTACAAAATCAATCTTAAGTTTATTGACAAGACCGGGAAGACCGTCTTTCACAGCGTTTCTTCCCGGCTTTCCAATGATGTCACCGATGAATAAAATTTTCATAAAAGAAAAGCAGTATACAGACTGCTCTGGTCAGGTTTTCCTAACCAGGCAGTCAAGTGCTGAGTTGCGGTCATTCCGGCGGCTCAGTCCGAACTGCCGTTGGCCTGCCCGGAATCTTTTTGTATTGAACATATACACAATGAGATTCCCGACAAGCGGGAATGACAGATTATACATTTTGCCACTTGATTTATTGCTTCTTATTTCGCGTATTCTACATACCGGGATTCTCTTATTACTGTAACTTTGATCTGACCCGGATAGGTAAGTTCACCTTCTATTTTCTTTGCAAGGTCCCGTGAAATCTGGGCACAGGCCTCATCACTGACTTCCTCGGGTTTGACGATAATTCTTACTTCCCTGCCGGCCTGTATCGCATACGATTTATTTACTCCATCAACTGATGTTGCGATTTCCTCAAGTTTCTCCACCCGCTTGACATAGTCTTCCAGTGTCTCTTTTCTTGCCCCGGGTCTTGCAGCAGAAAGGGCGTCAGCTGCTGCTATGAGAGAGGCCTCTACAGTCGAGGGGTCCCCTTCGCCATGATGCACTGCAATGGCATTGACCACCTTGGCGTTTTCACCGTACTTTTTAGCTATATTGGCACCGATTGACTGGTGCGACCCTTCTACTTCGTGGTCAATGGCCTTTCCGATATCATGCAGGATGCCGGCCCGCTTGGCGAGCTTCGGGTCAACTCTCAGCTCACCGGCCATTATACTTGCCAGGTAAGCGACCTCTATGGAATGTTTCAGGACGTTCTGTCCATACGATGTCCTGTACTTAAGTCTTCCAACGAGCCTTACAAGTTCAGGGTGTATGCCGTGAAGTCCAAGGTCAAATATGGCCTTCTCCCCTTCTTCCTTTATCGTAGACTCGATTTCTTTCCTGACCTTTTCGACAATTTCCTCGATCCTTGTAGGGTGTATTCTTCCGTCGCTGATAAGCCTTTCGAGGGAGATTCTGCCTATTTCCCTTCTTACAGGATCAAAACAGGAAAGCAGGACCGTCTCCGGAGTATCATCAATGATGTATTCCACGCCTGTAGCAGCTTCAAGCGCCCGGATGTTCCTGCCTTCTCTACCTATGATCCGGCCTTTCATTTCATCGCTCGGGAGGCTTACAGTAGAGATAGTGTGGTCACTTACGTACTCACTGGAATAACGCTGTACAGCAAGACTGAGGACCTCCTTGGATTTTCTGTCTGCACTTTCTATGGCCTCGTCTTCAATTCGCTTCGCAATCTTTGCAGCCTCGTATCTGGATTCATTCTCGATACGGGTCAAGAGTTCCGCCTTTGCTTCTTCCAGACTCATGTGTGATAGCTGCTCAAGCACCTCACTCTGTTTCTTGAGAATAGCATCGTGCTCCCTCTCCTTGTCCTGAAGGGCTTTTTCCCTGCCGTTGAGGTCTCTTTCCTTTTTGCCGAAATTATATTCCTTTTTATCAAACTGGTCCAGTTTCCGGTCGAACATCTCCTCTCTCTGTCTCAGCCTTTTGTCGAGCTGGTTGAGTTCGGCACGACGTTCTTTTAATTCTCTTTCGGTCTCGGTCTTTAAACGGAGACTGGCATCCCGGGCCTCAAGCTGGGCTTCTTTTTTTATGGTTTCAGCTTCTTTCTGGGCATCCTGCAAAAGGTTTCTTGCCTGACCCTCCACCTCTTCTATCTTTTTACTTGTACTAACTTTATAGTAAAAGTACGCTGATAGGAAACCAACAACAAGCCCCGCAGCCGCGACAACAATAAGCAATACTGAACTATTCATTATCTGCTCCTCCTTTCACGTAATCTTTGTCTGAATATTTTTTCGTAGCCTTCCTCTGATGGAAAAAAGAAGATCCTGTTTTTTGATACATACTGCTGGTCTACGGTATGTCCCTTATAATTATGCGGATATTTATAGCCCACTCCTGCTCCCAAACGTGCTGCGCCTTTATAACCTGTGCTCTTCAGATGGTCCGGGACAGGACTGAGCCTTTCTTCCCTGATGTCTGACAGGGCCCTTTCTATGCCGGCATATGATGCATTGCTTTTAGGGGCCATCGCTATATATATTGCTGCCTGTGCCAATGGAATTCGTCCCTCTGGCATCCCTATTGATTCAACTGCGTGCATCGCAGCTATGGCGACCTGAAGCGCATCGGGGTCAGCGTTGCCAACATCTTCAGAAGCGCAGATAATAATTCTCCGCGCAATAAAAAGCGGATCTTCCCCCCCCTCTATCATTTTAGCCAGCCAGTAAAGGACAGCATCAGGGTCTCCCCCGCGCATGCTCTTTATGAAGGCTGAAATAGTGTTGTAATGTTCATCTTCATTGTAATAAAGTGATTTTTTTTGTAAGACTTCTTTTGCCAGCGAAATTCCGTAGCTTGTCTGTTGTATGCTTTTCATAATAAAAATACCCATTTCAAGGGCATTTAATGCCTTTCTTGCATCACCTTCTGAAGAGGTGGCGATGAAGTCCATTGCTACGGGCTCCAGTGAAATGCCTGATCCTCCATATCCTTTCTCCCTGTCATTCATGGCCCGCTCAAGCAGGCCTCTGATTTCGGATTCATTCAGCGGCTGGAACTGAAAGATCATTGATCTTGAAGAGAGTGCCGGAATTATGGAAAAAAAAGGGTTTTGAGTAGATGCCCCTATAAGTGTTACTGTGCCGCTCTCAACATCAGGCAGCAGGGCGTCCTGCTGGAGCTTGTTAAATCTATGGATCTCATCAATGAAAAGGATTGTCCGGTTTGCATCTTTTGCTTTCTTTAAAGCCTCTTTGATGTCAGAGACTCCGGAAGTAACAGCATTCAATGATAAGAAGAGCGCCTTTGTTTTTCTCGCGATTATATGGGCAAGTGCGGTCTTCCCTGTGCCCGGCGGGCCATAGAGTATGAGCGAGACTATGGAGTCCCTTTCAATGGCCTCCCGGAGAGGTTTACCATGACCGAGCAGATGAGACTGCCCGGCAAATTCATCCAGATTTTCTGGCTGCATCCTCCAGGCAAGGGGCGCTTTTCTGTCTGATTTAAAAAGTTCCATTATATTGCCGGATTGATCCGGGCCCCTCAGACGCAAGGTGCAGAGACTGAAGAAATGCCTTTAACAGAAGGAATCTTACACAGGAAGAAAGAATAATTTATGTGATAATACGGGATCTATTAAATTAACCTCTTTTGAATCCTCATGTGACGCAAGGATTCCTGTAAAGAACAAAAAATCAATCAATTTTTTGTGAGGTATTGAAATTTGCCTGCCGCTTTTATAATTATTCATTTCCGGAAACCCTAAACTGTCAAAGTAATCAATTATGGTCAGTTCTGCTACTGCGAAATCAGGAAACCCACCTTGCCGTGCAAAACAAAAACTTGAATCCCTGTCAAACAGGTGGAGGCCTCGAAAGCAAGATCAGGCATAATCCCCGAATTCTCAGGGCGCACAACACTTAACTTTCTCTGACTTCCAGATTCACGAATGTAGGAAAAAGTTTTTGCTTCTGTCACTAACAAGGCAGGCAAACCTCCCTTTTTTTCTCTTTTATAACAGAAAGTAAGGTTATTAATCAAGATTACCTGTCGTGAGCAGGACCCTTACGGCTGCAGGTTGTGCTTACAATTAACAACCTGCAACTATCACGCAACCTAACCTGATTTCAGCTGAATTCCGTAATTTGCAAGTATGGTTTTCAGCTTTTCCCTGTTACCGCTGCTCATCGGGCAAAGCGGCAGGCGCATTTCCTCCTGGATCTTGCCCATCAAGCTGAGGGCGGTCTTGACAGATATGGGGTTTGTCTCTATAAACATTCCCTTGTTTAATGGCTCAAGTTTAAAGTGCAGCTTCCGTGCATCATCAATCCTGCCTTCAAGCAATGCCCTGCACATATCAGAGGCATCTCTGGGAGCAACATTGGCTGATACAGATATGGCCCCCTTCCCTCCCAGCAGCATTAACGAGAAGGTGGTAAAATCATCGCCCGAGATAACTGTTATTTTGTCACCACAAAGACGCAATACTTCGCTGACCTGTGCCATATTTCCCGTAGCCTCCTTAATGGCAACTATATTATTTATCTCAGCGAGCCTTGCAACTGTCTCAGGAAGCATGTTTACTGCTGTTCTTCCCGGCACATTATACAGGACCTGGGGAATATCGACTGCTTCTGCAACAGCCTTGTGGTGTCTGTAAAGTCCCTCCTGGGTAGGCTTATTATAATAAGGTGATACCAGAAGTACCGCGTCCGCCCCCAATTCCTTTGCTTTCCGGGTAATCATGATTGTTTCATCAGTAGCGTTGGCCCCGGTGCCTGCAATAACAGGTACCCTGCCGTTTACAACCTTGATCGTCACTTCGATGACCCTGTAATGCTCTTCGTAATCAAGCGTGGCAGATTCACCGGTTGTTCCGCACGGCACAATCGCATTGGTCCCTTCAGCGATATGCCATTCGATCAGTTCGCTTAAAGCCTTTTCATCAAGCTTACCGTCCTTGAATGGTGTTACTATTGCAACAATTGATCCTTTAATCATAGTCCCTCCTGGAGATTCGGTTTTACAATTATGAACTATCAAGTTTATTGTATCGTTAGAATTAAGGTCAAGCGAAAAAAACGTGTTTATGAAAACTCAGTTCAGTGCGTTGAGATTTTTTGATATTTTCAATGTAAAATAGAGCGTGGTATGAGTTTGTTTGTTTTAGACGTGCTTGATTATGCATATAATTATCAGGATAAAATCCTAAATATGTCATTGTTTTTTGGTCTATTGAATGTTTGATCTGGGAACTCAGGAACTTATCGTAATATTCATTGTTGCGTTTCTGGTTTTCGGCCCTAAAAAACTGCCGGAACTCGGCAGGACTCTGGGCAAGGGGATCCGTGAGCTGAAAAACGCTATGCGGAATGTAAAAGATTCCATTGACGAGGCAGTCCCGGATGTTACTGAAGAAATTAAAGAGGTTAAAACAGGACTGCATGACTCTATATATCAATCCATAGAAAAGAACCAAAAGGACAGAGATGACGCAAAAGATATCAAAGACAAGAAAGAAACTCGGGCAGACAATGAATCAGGCAGCGAAAGCAGGGAAGGAGGTAAAGTAAAAAAAGAAACGGACCAAAATGGATAAAGCACCGCTTACTGAACACCTCGGGGAATTAAGAAACAGGATCCTGACATCGCTTATAGCTGTTGTTATTGCATTCGGCGTATGCTTTTACTACTCCGAGAATATCTTTAGCATATTAACATCCCCATTGCATTACACACTTGAGTTTTCTTTGGACAATCCTTATATATCATTTATCCCCTCGCAGAAACCCGACATTAATCTCGTTTTTCTTGCACCTGCCGAGGCCCTGTGGATGCACATGAAGATCGCCTTTATCAGTGCATTGATTATCTGCTCTCCTCTTATTTTTTTTGAAGTCTGGAGATTTATTGCTCCCGGTCTTTTGAGTAAGGAAAAAAAGTATGCGCTTCCTTTTATTATTACTACCACTTTTCTTTTCCTGATCGGCGCACTGTTCTGCTTCATTATAGTGCTGCCTTTTGCAATGAATTTTCTCCTGAATTACAAGACGGAAAACCTTCAGCCCATGATTTCAGTCGACAAGTATGTAGATTTTTGCCTGAAATTTATTATGGCCTTCGGTGCTATATTTGAATTGCCGGTGATACTGGTATTTCTTACGAGGATGGGCATCGTTACAAATGAATTTCTTGCGAAAAACAGAAAATACGCGGTACTTATCGCTTTTGTTGTTGCTGCCCTGCTGACCCCGACCCCTGATGCCTTTAATCAGACACTTATGGCAGTACCCATTATAATATTGTATGAGGCCGGGATATGGGCATCAAGAATATTTAACAGAAAGAAGAAACCGGAGGGAGAAAATAAGTAATATTTGTACTGTGATCAGGTCTGTGATGTAATTGAACGAATTAATGTTCTTAGGGACGTGTGTTAATTCTTGCCGCTAGCGCGGGCCTTTATTCTTTTATATTTATCTTCGCCGACGCACTCTTTTGCAAAGGCGCACCAGTCAAGGCAGGTAGGGCCGATAAGTCTTGAATTGATTCTGCCGCACTTCCTGCATTTAGTCTCAGTCTCATCGCTCCATATTTCTATGTCTGAGCCGCAGTGGCGGCATTTTATTTCTTCCGGCTTTGGCTGTTTTATGTCCTGACTGCCAGGACATTCACTTTTAAACATAATACCTCTCTCTTATGATTTATAATAGTACATGAAGTTATCGTAATTCTATGATATTTGTCATAGATACAGATTTAATATTGGTTTGAAAAACATTCTCATATGTCAGGTTATTATAGTACATTCAGAGGAGATCAGATAGTAGATGTCGTTAGGTATATCCCCTACCAGGCTTTTGTAATAGCAGCGCCAAAATATATACTATTGATGTAATTATATTTATTGGCAGTTAGACTTTAAAGGGAAAGGAATTGAATAATGGCATCAGAAGACCAGGAAGCTTCCGGTAATCTCATTGCGAGATTGAGGGAAGAAATAATTCCACTCTTCGCAAAAGGGATCTCTGACAGTATAGTCCCTTTTGCGAATTCCCATCTGGTTAAATGCAGGGAGGTACTGGACTGCAAATCATCTGAGTGTGCTCATTATGCAGCAAATAACGGGGCTGAACGATGCTGGCAGGTTATGGATGCATGCTGCAACATTGAGAGACAGGGCAGTTTCTTTCAAAAATCTGGGGCATGTTGCAGCTGTCCGGTATTTAAGAAGTCATGCCCTACTGTTGTTGAAGAGATCGGGGAACGTTTAAATAATATAATATTTGCCCTTAACGAACGGGAACGCCAGATATCTTCTGGCAATAAACATATTGCAGATATTCAACGAGAGATGAACACTGTACTGGAACAGCTTAAGAACAAGGAGAGAGTTATACAGGAATTAATGATAACCGATAAACTTACTACCCTGTTTAACCGACAGCATCTGGTTACTGTTCTGGAGGATGAAATAGCCCGCTGCCAGAGATATGACCGACCGATTGCCCTGATGATGGTTGATATAGACGGCTTCAGAAACTTCAATGACTGTTACGGCCATCAGGCAGGTGATAATATGCTGTCATTTATAGGCACTCTCATAAGGGAGAACACGCGTAAATTTGACCGCGCATTCCGATATGGCGGGGAAGAATTCGTAGTAGTGTTGCCCGAGTCGGACCTGACCATGGCCTACATAGTTTCAGAGCGGATACGCAAGGGTTTTGAAAACAACTCATTCCTTGTAAAGAAATATGAAAGCAATATCCATGAAAACGCATCAGGCACCGTAAGCATAGGAATCACTGCCACCTTTGCATTCGGTACCCAGAATATCATCATTGAAGAACTGGTCAATCAGGCAGAGCAAGCATTACTTATGGCAAAAGAAAAAGGCGGCAATGTCTGCATCAGATATGAGTAACAAGAATATCTTTCCTGTCAGACCTTGACCCAGCAGTCTGATTCCTGCAGCGCTTCATCCAGGATTTCAGCCAATTTCTCTTCAAGTACCGGATTTCTGCTTTTTAATCCCTCAAGTAATTTCCGGGGGATTTCAACTGTGCATAACTTGTCATTCTTTATAAGCTGAAACTTGTACACAATCTCCATGAATATGTAGAAGATGCGTAGCACGATAATCGATCCGTCGATTTCCCTGATTTTTTCTTCAACTATGTCATATGAAGGCACTTCATGCTTTGTTACCTGGCGGTCCATAATTTTCCTTACCTCTTTATTTTTATAGTAATAATGATTGTATATGCTCTTTAGTCATTTGTCTATTAAATTATTCATGCTCGCACGAATGAGTATTATTGCCTTAAATAATCCGTAACATTGACCCTGATCCAGTGAGGGTCCCACCAGTACAGAGGGGACACCTCATAGCCATGCATAAGCAGGCCGAAATGGAGATGGTCACCGCCGGCAAGGCCGGTAGCACCGGTCCTGGCTATTATCTCGCCCTTTGAGACCGACTGTCCGACCTGAACTGAAATTGAGGCCAGGTGTCCATATAGGCTCATAAACCCGAGCCCGTGGTCTATAATGACCGTATTCCCGTATATGCTGAGGTCTTCAGCAAATCTGACAATCCCTGAATTGGCAGCTTCCACAGGGGCATTCTCAAGTGAAGCCAGGTCGTACCCGAGATGAACACTTTTACTGATTGGTGTTCCGTCATAAAAGTAGGTCCTCCTGTCTCCGTAGGTGGCCATAACCTTGCTGTTTTTTAACTGCAAGAAACTCCCTTCCCACAGTATCCGCGGTTCTGTCTGTTTTGAGATTTCGATCAGCCTGTTCAGGCTTTGCTTTCTCAATTCCTCGTTTACTTTTTTAAAGGCCCCTGCAGGGTCAGGCAGGTTAGTTTCATTAAGAAGAGGAGAAACCACCCGGTTGATGAACTGCTCATCAATGTTGATGGAAGATGTAGTATATTTTATCATCTTTAATCTTGTGGGGAGTGCCCGGATGTTCTGGTTGCCGGCGATATCAGTTGCTACAGCGTAAAAAACGCTCCCGTCGTTTATGTCATATATAGCCGGGAAGAACGCGTAATAAGTATTTACGGAGTGTTTCCCTTTATGCTGCATTGTGTTTGAGTTTTGTCCGGAAGTGTCATCGCTTAAGTCGGTCCCGGACGAAATGCTGAATGCCTTAAATATCTTGTCGTCGCCGTGTTTCATCCTGTCTACAACTTTAATAAAAACAGAATCTTCTCCTGAAGCCTTCAGAATACTGAATCCGCCGCCCCCGGGGGATATATACTGAGGAGCGGCCACAACATCAATCGCCGGAGGCACTGTATCAATTACAGTTTCAATATCATACTGGACTTTTTTTATCATCCCTGCCCTGGCCTTGATGCTTACAGAGGCTTTACCGTCCTTAATTCCCATGGCCTTAGGTTTTATTTGAAGAGAATAAGATTTGCTCTCTGTTTCCGGGAGGTCCTGCAATATATTGATTTGTCTCCCATCCTGATAAATGTAAATATCAATCGATTGTATATTCTCGCCAGTCAGGCTAATGGTTTTTTCAGCAGGAATATAGTTGAAAGCCTCGATGCCTTTGACCGAGGGAGAAGAAATATAGAAAAACTGATACGCCCCAAAAAATATTACAATGACCAGAGACAGCACAAGGATAAGGCCCATTAGGCCGAATCCGGATGATCTGTTATCACATAACCTGTACAAGTCAATAGCTTTTTTCATTGAATTAGAAAAGAAATAGCCTAATATTCTGCATTAATCAGCCTAATAATGCAATATAAATGTGAAAAAAATATGAACCAGGTGAAAATTGGTATCAGAAAGATAAGTCCTGAACAGTAACCAGTCTGCAAATGAATTGCTAAAAATATTTTATCAACGAAGAACTTGTGATAAGCTTTACTGTAATAATTGCATAAGTACGAAGGCTGAGATAGAGTTATATAGTAATGGATTATTGATTTATAATTTATTGCCATGACAGAAATCCATATCTTTAAAGACATGCAGCAGATGGCGGAGTTTACCGTCCTTCGATGGGCGGAAATTTCTAAGTCGGAAGTTGAAAACAAGGGATATTTTTCTGTTGCACTGTCCGGGGGCAGAACACCTGAAACTTTATATAAGAAGCTCTCTGAGAAAAAGGAGTTCCCCTGGGAAAAAACGCATGTTTTTATGGTGGATGAACGTTTTGTCCCTTATGAAAGTGATGAGAATAATTACCATATGATAAACACGATATTACTGCGTCATCTCAATATACCTCCAAAGAATATTCATCCCATACTGACTTCAGACATATCACCTGAAACCTCGGCGCAGAAATATGAAGCAGATATTATCTCATACTGCAAAGCCGTCCGGACAAGGCAGCCACGATTTGATCTGATATTGCTCGGTATAGGCGAAGACGGTCATACAGCTTCTCTGTTCCCCGGGACCCCGGCCCTTAAAGAAACAAGAAATCTGGCTGTTTCAGTTTGTTCCACTGGTCCTGTAACACGGGAAAGGATAACGATTACCTTGCCGGTCATAAATAATGCGCAGAATATTTTTTTCATGGCTGAAGGAGTTGGTAAGGCGAGAGTTATAAAAGAGGTTGTTGAGGACAGAAACAATATGCTGCCTGCAGCAAAGGTCAGGCCCTGTAATGGTAAACTCGTTTTTCTTCTTGATCAGAACGCTGCATCGCTGATACCAGCGAACATGATAAAGACATGATAAAGCATTACGCCAATTAAATAGTAACCGGACCGGGTGATATAACCCCGGTTATGTTTAATAAAGGAGGTCTATATGCCCAAAATCGACGATAATCAGGAGAATGCAAATTTATGTATGAAATTTTGCGGGCCATGCCTGACATACCCGGAAGTAGATGGAGAGGCCCTGTTCTGTGCAAGGGGGAAAAGCAGTGCCCCAAAGGCAAAACAGGGCTGCAATTGCGGGGTGTGCGATGTGAAAAGAAAGTATTTATGCCAGGGGGCATACTTTTGCATTAATGGGCCTTGCGAGTGAACACGTGAAAACATGATCAATTGTATCAATGGCCGGTGCTTTTTGGCAGTCGATAGTTGATCATGAGAATATTTTAATTGCATATCATAATTGCATGATTGACATTAACCTGATATTTTAGTATTCTTTTAACCGAGCAATACCAATAAATAGCGGGTCAGGCAAGTTATGTTAAAAAAATTCCTACCACAAGAAACCGACTTCTTCAGTATGTTTGAAAAAGCTGCGCTGAATGTCAATAAAAGCGCAAAACTCCTTGTTGAAATGATGGAAGATATGTCTATTTCCGAAGTAAAGGCCAAAGAAATATTTGAAGCCGAGCAGGAAGGAGATATGCTTACTCATGAGGTAATGCGCAAACTGAATAAGACCTTCCTTACCCCTGTGGACAGGGAAGATATTCATTCCCTGGTGTGCCGGATTGATGATGTTGTAGATTTAATCTGGGCCAGTGTGGACAGGGCTGTACTGTTCAGGCTTAAGGCAGCGCCACCTGAGGCGGTTGATCTATGTAAAACGCTTGTAGAAACAACGGAATTTATTACAAAAGCCATCGGCTGTCTTAAGGACAAGAAGTATTCGTATATTCAGGAATACTGTATCGAGATAAACAGGCTCGAAAACAGGGGGGACAGGATCTTCAGGGAAGCGCTTGTCAAGCTTTTCGATAATCATGCAAATGATCCCATCCTGGTTATCAAGTGGAAAGAAGTCTACGAAAACCTGGAAGATGCTACCGATTCCTGTGAGGATGTGGCTAACATTCTCGAAAGTATAGTCCTGAAACATGCCTGAGACAATTATATTCATTGTAATTGCCATAGCACTCATATTTGAAATCAGTAACGGATGGAACGATTCTGCCAATGCTATAGCCACTGTGGTATCAACAAGGGTCCTTACCCCGCTACAGGCAGTGCTTCTCGCCAGTACTATGAATATAGCCGGCGCTTTTTTTTCTACAGCTGTTGCAAAGACCATAGGCAAAGAGATAGTAAACCCCAATGATATAACACTTGTCGTTGTTGCCGCGGCATTACTCGCCGGTTTTGTCTGGAATGGCGCTATGACACTTGTAGGAATGCCTGTCAGCGCCTCACATGCACTTATCGGGGGGCTTATGGGTGCGGCAGTTGCCCATCTGGGAAGCTATGAGCGGCTGAATCTCGAGGGGCTTGTAAAGATTTTTACAGCTTTACTGACATCCCCCATTGTCGGGATTATTTTCGGTTACCTCTTTATGAAATTGATTATGAGGCTTTTTTGTAACAAGTCTCCGGGGATGATAAATAAACATTTCGGCCGGTTGCAAATCGTGTCTGCGGGTTTTATGGCCTTCAGCCATGGCAATAACGATGCACAGAAGGTCATGGGAGTTATAACACTTGCACTGGTCAGCGGTGGTTATTTAACGAGTATTGAAGTCCCATTCTGGGTGGTATTGATCTGCGCTCTTGCTATGGGTTTAGGAACTGCAGCTGGCGGATGGAGGGTAATCAGGACTCTCGGACATCAGATGTTGAAACTCCAGCCGGTCCACGGCTTTGCCGCTGAAACCGCGGCTACAACAGTAATACTGGGGGCGAGTGCGTTTGGACTTCCTGTAAGCACAACCCATGTTATTACAACAAGCATAATGGGAGTTGGTGCCACAAAGAGGATTTCAGCAGTGAGATGGGGAATTGCAGGAAAGATACTTATGGCGTGGGTATTCACGCTTCCTATGTGTGCGATCGTAGCGTGGCTGTCTTACAGGCTGCTGATGCTGGTTGTATAACTTTACAGTTCAATATCACTAAGCGAGACACTTCCGTACCTCAGAATTTTCAGCGGCACAGTTGTCGTGTCCACAATAGTCGAAGGTTTTCCTCCAGGAGATTTCCCGGCATCAATAATCAGGTCTACCCTATCTCCAAAATAGCTTATCACTTCCTCTGCTGTTTCTGCAGGTGGAAGTGAAGAAGGATTTGCGCTTGTGGCTGTAATAGGCAACCGGAGTGCCTTCGCAATATAGAGAGCCGCACTATCACCTGGGACCCGCACTGCAACGCTGCCTGTACCACTGGTCAACAGCTGTGAGACGCCTTCCTTGACTTTAAATACAATAGTAAGCGGACCAGGCCAGTATCGCTCTATCAGGATCTTTGCCCGATCAGGAATGCTTTGAGCAACAGACAGCAGAACGTCTGTATCTGCCACAATTAAGGGCAGAGGTTTTTCAGGGGGCCTTCCCTTAAGATCAAAAAGTTTCTTGACAGCATTTTCATCAGTAGCCGATACCCCCAGGGCATAAAAACTCTCCGTGGGATACGCGATAGTACCCCCCCTGTTAAGCACATCCGATGCCTGCCTGATAATTTCATCAAGGTTGTTTTTATTGTAAGATAATACCGGCATGATCAATTCTAACACAGAAGTTTTATGCATTGACTAACACCCTGTATATTCATAAAATAAAGTCACTGTTTTCCGGTTACTGCATAAGAGATCATGTTTTTATATCTGAATACGCGGTTATTAAGAAGGAGGTAACATGAACAGACTTAAGAAGATCATTTTGTTAGTCAGCAGCCTCTTTATTTTTTATGGCTGTGCCGAGGTATTGCTGGTAGGGGTCGGCGCTGGTTTGGGAGTTACTTCCTACATGTATGTTGACGGCCGTCTCGCAGTTGAATATCCGCTTGATTATGACAGGGCCTGGAATTCAACCAGGCGGGCACTTGATAATTTTAAGATAAGTATATCCGGCAGCAAGAATGAAAACGGCGCAGGCGTATTTGATGCTGTAAACAAAGACGGGAAAAAAGTATCAGTCAAGCTGGTAAAGAAGGGTAATGGCATGACGGTTATCGCTATACGGGTCGGGACATTGGGGGACCGGGACGAGGCCCAGAAGCTTCACAATGAGATAGTCGCTATAGCAGGCATATAGTTTTCATTTAGTACTGTTTAAATGAGACAGTACGTTATTTCGTACTTTCCTGAAGCCTTCCCTGCGGAGACTGCTTATTAATTCATCAGATGCTAATGACTGGAGAAATCTTTCTCTTTTCCGGGTATTTGTTATTTTCTTCATGGCCATTTTGCGGACTGCTTCTGCGAATTTCAGATACAAAGCGAATTCATTGCTGTAATAACTTTCGATCTCCTTTCTTATTGCCTTTGATACTGCGGGACTGGCACCCCCTGTTGATATGGCGATGGTCAACGGCCCTCGTTTAACTATAGAAGGGACTATATAATTCCCTTCTGACGGCATATCGACTACGTTGACAAGATGCGGCGCATCCCTTGCAATCTGGCTATTCAGTGCTTCGGAGGAGGTAGCCGCAATAACGATATATGCGTCTTTAAGATCCCCTTTTCTGTAATTTCTACCTGTATACGACAACAAGCCTCTTTCTGCCAATTTTCTTATATTGTCTGTGATACCCGGGCTAATCAACCTGACAGACGCCCCCGATTTAATCAGGAGACGGACCTTCCTTTCTGCGACTTTGCCTCCGCCGACTACAACACCTTTTTTGTTTTTAAGATTAATAAAGGCAGGGTAATATTTCACTTTAGGCTATCACTTATTTTTAAAGAGGCCGATGCCGCAAGATGTTTTTTCGCTTCGTTTGAAATTTCAAGAGCGGGGTATTTATCAATAAGATTACTCAGCGTATCAATTGCAAGGCCAGGTTGTCCGAGTTCTGAATAAGAAAGCCCCGTATAGTAGAGTGCTTCCGGCACCTTATTAGCATCCGGATAGTTTTGGACCAGCCCTCTGAATCTGCCGATCGCGGCATTATACGATCCTTTTTTGTAATAGAAATTGCCCACGTAAAATTCATACTCGGCAAGCAAGTTCAAACACTCTTTAATTCTGTTATCAATAACGTCCATATAGGGATTTCTCGGATATCGCCTTTGAAGCTGTTCAAATTCATGCAGTGCCCTCTTTGCCCATGAATAACCGATATCAACAGTTTTAATTCTTTCGAAAAAACATTCCGCCAGCCTGAACTGTGCATAAGAAGCGTATTTGTGATGCGGATATAAGTCGAGGAATGACTCATATTCTACAACAGCCTCCTCATACAATTCAGATTCAAAGTAGGTGTCTGCTATCCGCAGCCTGGCCAGAATGGCGTAATGCTGGGAAGTGTCCCTGGTCCTGATAGTCTCTAAAATTCCTCTTGCTTCTTCATATCTCTCATCTTTGATCAGGTCATTTGCCTTATTAAATGATTCTTCCGCCATAAAAGGAGGTTCCTCTTTTATGGCAGATTTATCAGTTGAGCAGGACAAGAAAGACAGGAATATAACAAGATATATTAGATATGGGCTGATTATAGGGTGTTCTTTTTTCATGAGTAATATCTGGATCCTCCGGACCATAATTTGATTAATTTTATATTAATAAATACTTTTAAATCAAACAAACATTAAGGCTTTGAATTTAATATGAGTATTTGTTATATTATCTAGTCTGTAGCTGTCTTATTTCAGTAGCGGGCGGATAGCTCAGTTGGGAGAGCACAGCCCTTACAAGGCTGGGGTCACAGGTTCGAGCCCTGTTCCGCCTACCATTTTTAGACAGGGACAACACAGTAGTGGTAAGTTGACTATGCACATTGGCATCTCTTATCTTACCAACTGCTGAACGTAGCAGTAGATATTTATGGGGTGGTAGTTCAGTTGGTTAGAACGCCGGCCTGTCAAGCCGGAGGCCGCGGGTTCAAGTCCCGTCCATCCCGCCATTTCCTGTCTTCCGGGCCAGGAGATAGAACCCCGGGTTTTACTATTTCTGTATCCTTCATAACCTGAAAGGCGGCCAAAATGATCTCCGGATCGGTTGATGCTGCCTGACAGATTGCCCCATTCTTTTATGAATAATTCAACAAAATCCTTTCCTGATATATTTAACACTTGTTCAGGTTCAGTAGTGCACGCCTGTCTGCAGTCGTTTGTTATAATGGCTGTCAGCCCCGGTTGACATCAATCTATTTATCATATAAATATCATGACCAGAAAAATAGTTGTCTTAAGTTCATGCCTGCTTCTCATGCTCATTTTACTTAATCCTCTTTATGCGCTGGAAATGGAAAACGGACGGAGTGAGGAAGTTATCGTCCGGTTTGAAAAGCCGCTGACAAAGGTTGCTCAGGAAGTAATCAGGCTTTATCCAGTAGCAAGAGCAGAAATAGAAAAGACCTTTAGGGCACCAATCGGCTTTATTCCCACTGTCATACTTATCAGGGACAGAGACACTTTTCAGAGAATTACCGGCAGCAGGCCCGTAGTTGCAGTTGCGGTCTCTGCTGAGGATCTAATTATAATAGACAATTCAAGTATGAAATCCTACCCGTTCACGCTTAAAGTCACGCTGAAACATGAGCTATGCCACCTCTTTCTGAATCATTATATAAAAGAGGGGAGCCTGCCGAGGTGGCTTAACGAAGGGATTTCGCAATGGGCCAGTGACGGAATAGCTGAGCTGGTGACAGGCAGACATGACAATGTCCTTAAGCAGGCAACATTATCAGACAGGATAATTCCTCTCGATGACATTTCAAAGTCTTTCCCTGAGGATGAGAGGGCCCTCCATCTGGCATATGAAGAGAGCAAGAGTGTGGTCGAGTATATTTCGGGTGAATACGGGCCGGACGGAATATTACTGGTCCTGGACCTGCTCAGGGACGGCCACTCAGTAGACAGCGCGTTTCTGAGCGGGCTGGGTGTTTCAGCAAGTGATCTTGAAGAGAGATGGAGAGAGCATCTCAGGAGAAAGACGACATGGTTTTTGTACATGAGTGATCATCTGTATCAGATACTGTTTGTCCTTGCTGCCATTCTTTTGACGTATGCATTTATTAAGGTAATTGTTAAGAAAAGGGCGTACAAGGATGAAGGTGATGACGAAGGGGACAGGCCGGCAGAGTGATCCATTATTATGGGAGAATCCGGGATGCACTTGGGAGCTATGATCATCTCATTCAGCCCCCATTATTCATCTGACAATGGGTGATGCTGTGCGGTCAAAAGGGTTCGTTCTCATGGCGAGTGAAAACAGATACGGGTAGTTGTTTTTAAGATACTTCATATATTCCAGCCATTCCTTTACAAGGAGGCCGTACACCCGATGTATGTCTCCACCAAGATGTTCATAGTCAGTGTCCGGCAGACTGCTTGTATCGTCCCTGTTGATCAGTTCTTCTGTCAGATGAAATATGGCCCTTAGCAGTTCTGTGAATGACTCATGCTCCAGTATTGCAGGGTTTTCGAGAAGTCGCAGGAAAAACTCTCTTTTATCAATCATATAACTGCGCAGTTCCTTCAGGTCGATCTTGCTGATATTGACTGTATAATCATAAACTCTCAGACGTTTTCTTATGTTATTGAATTCATTGTCTGTCCATTTACCGGTAACTATAAGGTCCTGTCTGATATTGTCCAGTTTTGGATCACAATCAGATAAATGCGCGAGCACTTCAGTGCCTGCCGCACTGAAAAAAGTCTCAATTACCATATTCAATTTCTCCATCTTTGACTTACGCTCCCTCTCCTCAAGCAGTTTGTGGATTATCATAGTCACGAGAAGGACCTCAATTGGAACAAATGCTATGTCGCCCAGTAAATAAATAAATATATGATGACTGTCTTTAAAAATGACATAGTGCAGGGAATAAAATAATGCAGACATTGCAACCAGTAACAAGCCTAAAAGAATTTGCCACCGGGAGTGTTTCATAAGATGACCTCCGATAATGATGAAGTAGTATGATTATAAATAATGACAGGAAATTATAAAAGGATTTATTGTCATTAATCATTTTGTTCTGGCAGTTGAGAGCTTATGTATCAGTATTGCCGGGACTGATAAAATAGTCGAAATATATCGTTGGCCATCCGATTATGTCAGACCAATATACACCTGAACGGCTTATAGTAAAAAACCTTAAGTATTTAATGGTTACATAGAGCTAACTATTAATGAGACAACATAAGTGTTAAAGCAATTGACTGTACCACAATGTAATTAAGTGAAATTTAACATGGCCACTTGATTTTTATCTTTAACTTGAGTTATTGTTAACGACACAACAGATAAGATATCCTTTATCAGGTGATAGAATAGAGGATGTTGACCACTGATTTAAAAGGTTATTTCCTGCCTAAGAGCCCAACCTTTACTTCAGCCATGTCCCCTAAACATGGTCAACATCCT
>QZIL01000004.1 GCA_003599025.1 Nitrospiraceae bacterium
GTAATCTCACATAGGTGACATTCTGTCAGCACAGTGACAGAAAGAGCATTCAACGAAAAGGCTTGAATTTATCAGCTGATCTTACAGTCTGTTTTTTATATCAATTCTGAAATAAATTAATAAAATTATAAGTACATTGAATTACATTGCAACTTATTGCTATTATTTAAAACTTGATCCGATAATTCGCAATAAAATCTCAATATTTTAGCGACGTTTAACATGAGAAAAATTAAGGGTATATCTACCACTGTCTTAATGAATTGACTCTTTTAGCAGGGAGCATATAAAACAAAAAATGTGCTCAGAATGTCCATAATGGGAAATAAGCCAAACCGAACAAGAATCTGTTTAAGGAGGATAAGTTGCATTCTTCCCTCTGTTCTTATCATGCTATTATTGATTCCTTCTGTCCTGAAGTCCCAGCAGCTTGGTTCAGCTCTTATTACATATCAGGAGAGCATTACAACTGATGAGGAAGACAGAACACTTGTATTGCCATCATTTATTTATGCAGATGCGATAACAGATGAAGTCTATGTTATAGATGGTAAGGGCAGAATCATCATATTTTCACCCGAACTGTTTCCGCTGATTACACTCGGCAAAAGGAATGGAATTGAAGCGCCACAGGGGCTGACAGTTGATGGTCAAGGCTATCTTTACGTAGTCCAGGCTGTATCAAAAAGTAATCCGAAAAGCAGGATTTCAGTTTATAATGCATGCCTGAAGTGGGAACGGGATATTTATCTGGAGAAATTTGAAGGTAGCGGAACATTTACTCCTTATCGTATTGCGATTGATAAGAGAGGAAATATGTATGTGGCTGCAAGCCATTTTTCCGGTGTACTGTACGCAGATACCAGCGGCCGTATCATTGATATTATTTCGCCTGAGGAGGATGGTAATAAGGTCAAATTAAACAATGTCTTTATAAACAAATCAGGTAGAATATATGTCGTCAGTGAGGACCAGAGTCGTATATATGTTTATGATGAGAATAGAAAATTTATATATAAATTCGGTGAAAAAGGCGGAAGCACGGGTAAACTCAGCCGTCCCAAAGCAGTCGGCGTTGATGATCGGACAGGCAGAAGCTATGTAGTTGATTATATGCGCCACACTGTAGCTTCATATGATAAGGATGGCAAATATCTTTTTGAATTTGGCGGGCTCGGCTGGAGTGAAGGTTGGTTCCAGCATCCTGTTAATTTAGCGATTGACAGCAAGGGCAGGATTTTTGTAGCGGATTTATTTAATCAGCGCGTGCAGGTTTTCAATTCATGGTAGTTTGTTGTGGCGGTCTTTCTGAACAAAACATAATTGTTTAAGTGAAAGCAGCATTACAGGCTTTAGGGGCGATTCAGGACAAATGATTCTCTTCAGGACTCGGGAATAAATGAGAAGAATTTGATTTTTTGTATTATGTGTGGTAAATGATGAGATATAACACTATAAAAAATAATCCTGTTCCCAGATTTTGGTTTTCTACTTTAGCCATCCTGTCATTCATTTTGCTCCAGGGTTGCATGACCACAGAAGAGCTGGCAAGTCAGCCTCAGCTGTACAAGTGTCAGGTGTCGCTATTTTTCAGTGGTCCTTTGACTGTTGTCCGGGACATCACATTCGAGCTGGCAGCCGTCAGCATAGTAGCAGAAGACGGGACCTCAAGAGAGGTAATTAGCAACCCGATCAGCATAAATTCAAATGACATTAAGAACCGTCAGATTTTCCTTGGTGAAAGATCTTTACCTGAGGGGAAATATGAAAAACTTCGATTAGTCATCAAGGAAGCTTCCATCAGCAAGAAAGGAAAGCTGTCACATTTAGCCCTGCCCCCAGATGGCGTGGAATTAGGCATTAACGTTTCATTAAGAAGAAATCAGAGTACCACCCTTTTTCTGAACTGGAATGCTGATGCATCTGTACAGGAGGATTATCTGTTTAATCCGGTATTCACTGTAAAAAGTCAGGTCCCGGAATTAAGTTCTCTGCTTATTTATGTAACTAATGAGAATTCGGACAACGTCTCGGTCATAAACAGACAGGATGGTGAAATAGCTGCTACTGTATTGGTGGGGAAGAAACCAAGGGGGATTGCTACTTCAATAAAAGGGGAGCACTTAAAGGTCTATGTTGCAAATTCGGGCTCTAACAGTGTTTCAGTAATCGACCCGACAACCAATAAAATAGAGAACGAAATACCTATCAGGTTCGGCAGACAGCCTGAAGCTATTGCAGTTGCTGGAATATCATCTGACAAGGAGCTAATATTTGTAGCCAATTACGGGTCCAATACAGTTTCTATGGTGGATGCATCAACATATCAGGAACTGGAGAAGATAGATGTGGGGCGGGGCCCTATTGCGATTGCTGTAGACCCTCCTGTGGAAAACCTGTCAGGATCAAGGTTCCTTAATTTTGATGACTTAAACTTGTTGAGAAGTTACAGAGAGAGGTTTTTTAATGTTTATGTAGTAAATCAAAATTCTAACAGTGTTTCCGTATTGAGAATTGATGCAATTGCAAAGAAAAGCGTAGAAGTCATTAATCTGAGTGTGGAGTGGAGGCCTGTCGCACTCAGCGTGGATTATCAAAGAGGCAGGATTTATGTTGCGAATTATGATTCAGACAAACTTTCCGTTATAGACATTCCGAAAACAGTCAAGGGTATCACAACAGATGCTGTCAGCACGATCAATAATGTGGGGTTTTCTATAATTGGTGTCATTGCTGACCCGGCATTTGACAGACTGTATCTGTTGAAAGATAGTCCCGGTGAGGTATTGATTATCAGGCCCTTTACTGAAAGCGCTGATACCCTAAGGACGGTGATGCCTCCTGTTTTGGGGTCTATTGCTGTAGGTAGTTCACCCAGATCGTTTGTGATGGACCCTGAAGCCAGAAAGCTGTATGTAGTTAACAGGGGATCAGACAATATATCGGTTATTGACAAAACAACAAAAAAAGAAGAGCAGATTATTCCTGTAGGCAGAACGCCTTACGGTATATCTTTTTTCCAGAAATGAATTATTGCATAATGTCTATTGAACAGAAACCGGAACTTCAGATGAACAGACCCGGACGGTTATGTTTATTACTTCTGAAATGTTAAATACGGGACCAAAAGGTTACCTATGAGGAATCGATTATGGAGAATCTCAATTCTTATAATGTCTCTTTTTATTCTGGCCCCGTTAGCTCATGCGCAGGGATTGAATGGTTTTTTCGACATGAGTAAAAACAATTCAAAACAGTATGAGGACGGAAGCAGGACATTATCTTCCGATACATTAAACCGGAACTTGTATCTGAATGTACATGAACCAATTACGCCGGTGCTTTCTTATCAGTTCAACTTAAGGACTAATTATTTTGATTCCGAGACAACAGATGCACTGGATATAACTTCTAAAAGATACGTAAGATCGATTGAACCGGCCCTAGATCTGATACTCGGGAATCCTTCATACAGTCTCAGTGCAGGTATACGCCGCCGGGAACAGTGGACTGCTGCTCATATGAATAATGACAACAGAAAAACAAACGAATATTACTACTCCAGGTTCAGCCTCTCACCTGAGTTATTGCCTTCTTTGACACTTCAGCTGGACAGGCAGAGGAACTATGACTACCTGACTCCCAGGGCCGTAAATAACAGTAATTCGGTATATTCCATTAACTCGGCTTATGATCTGCCCTCCGGAGATCTGAAATTCAGATACACCGTCAATTATTCATATGCAATATACAATACCCCTTTAACTCTCAACAATAAAACTATAAGTGATAATTTCAACGGCACATATAATATTGGATATTCAGGCCGCTTCTGGCAAAACAGGGCTGACTACTCTCTGGGTTATCAGGGGAATTATTCAAGGAACAGGACCGAGCAATTTGTTACTCAGACAGGGACGGTACTTAATAAGAGAATACCTTTTGGGGGGTTCCATAAATATAATCCTGCGGACCCTGCGTTAGTGACGTTAGATCCGAAAGGAGACCTTATAAATACGATTTTTTCTTCTACCGGTATAAATATCGGGTTTATCATTCCTGCTTCCACCAATACGAATCACAATATCGGCATTTTGGTTTCACCCGAGAATTCTGTAGACAGATTATATATTTATGTTAATAAAGATGTAAGCGGGGATTCAAACCTTAAGAATATAAGCAACTGGGATGTGTATAAGAGCACTTCAAATTCGACGTGGGAGAAAATAGACATAAAGGAAGTAACAACAGTAACGGTAGACGACGTTAATAACATATACCGCTACGAAATAAAATTCCTGTCTGCGCACAACGCATCATATTTTAAGGTTGTCAACCTGGCGACAAGTGCACTCGGGCTGACTGACGTATTTGTTACTGAGATTGAGGCCCTAGGCACTGATCAGGCGGATGAAGAGAAGCTGATAGACGCTTCTAATTCATTTACGCAGCAACTTGGTTTCAATACCAGTTTAAGACCTACAAGCAAGCTGACGTTTGCACTGAATTACACTATAGACAGATCCGACCAGAACATGGTCTCAGTTGTAAATTCTGTAGGCGGGATTGTTGAAAATATATTCAGTGATTCCTTCAGGGACGATAAATGGAATTTCAGAAGCACCATAACAAGAGGCTACAGTGCGTCAACTACCTGGCTTACGCACAGGTTTCTTGCCACATCATTTCGTGTTCAGAGGAACGAATCCTTTGACAATAAGGAGGAGACAGACACTGCTTCAAATTCCTTCAATCTGTCTTTTTTCACTGAACCCATTCCAACACTCAATGCTAATTTATCATTAATAAGAAGTGACAATTTCAGCTTCGACGACAAGTCCTCAACTAACGATTCTGTCCTGTTGAGTATAGGTTCCAGATTATATAGGGACCTGAATATGATTACAGACATAATCTATACGAATGCATACTCATTTGACAGTGAGACCACATCCACTACCCAGCAGATAAACGGTACGCTGGACGCGCTTCTTACACGGAAGCTGTCCGGAACATTCACTTACCATGTAAGCCGGACCATGTCTGATAGCACAGCATCTGACTCCAAGGACGCGTCTGTGTTTATCACTTACAGACCGGGAAAACTGATCAATTTATCTGCGAATTTTAAAATAACTGACTCTGACGGTGAAACTTCAACTGCTGAGGGCATACTTCTGGACTGGCTTCCTCTGCCGGCTGTCAGGCTAAATGCAAACTATCAGCATAGTGATTCAGAGCCGGGACCTGTCAGGACTGATACAATAAACGGCTATATAATATGGTATGTGACAAAGTTCGCAGATGTCCGTTTTATAAACAGTTATTCGAAGCAGGTTGATAATAAGGAGACGGAAAATTACAGTATGAGTGCAAGCTTAAATTGCAGATTCTGAAGACGTGACATATAATACAGGTCAACTGCCTGTAAAATAAAATAAACTTGCTTGTGAGTACAGAAAGGCATAAGTGAGATTCCGTTTTTCAATTAGCTGATGGTTAAGAGAACGCACATAAGAGGAAAGATCATGATTGACAGAGAACCCAGGGGGGAATATGGCCGCTTTCAGCTTTATGGATTGTCAGTTATTTGTTTCTTGATATTATTCTCGGGTGGGTGCAGCAGCAGTACATTAAAACAGTATAAAAGGCCCGACTACGATATAAAGACCGTTAAAACTGTTGCAGTCCTGCCTTTCAGGAACCTAACTTCAGACAATTATGCAGACGAAAAGGTCAGAAGTAAAGTAAGTATTGAACTACTGTCACGTGACGTCAACATTATTGAACCTGGAGAAATAATTTCAGTCTTGAGAGAGCTGAAGATTAAATCTGTTGATTCTATTCGCAACAAAGACATGGTGAGCATAGGAAGCATGTTGAAAGTTGATGCTGTCCTTACCGGTTCAGTAGAAGCATTCGGAATAAGCAGGGGTATTACAGCCTCTTATCCTGAGGTAACTGTCCATCTGATTATGTTTGACACGATTACGGGACATATCGTCTGGTCAAACTCTCACACAAGCGGTGGAGCAAGTTTCTGGACCAGGCATTTTGGTGCTGAAGGAAGTACACTGGATAATGTGTCTGAGAGGGTGGTAGAAGAAGCTTTTGATGCTTTATATGGTCGTTAGCTGACCTTCAGGAAAGAATCGCTGTCGGCTGATAGAGACCTTCATGAACGATACTTGATATTTGATGAATAAAAGGAGAAATAATATGCGGTCATTAAAGAAATATGTTCCGGCATTACTGGTTTTAATTATGTTTATTATCTCTGGATGCCGTGGAGATATCCCGGTTTACCATATCAGTGAAGATATTGACTTCAGTTATTACAGAAGAGTGGCGGTTGTGCCTTTTGATAACCTGACAAATGATAAATATGCAGATGAGATTGTTAGACAGGTGGTTGTGAGTGAGTTGCTGGCTTCGGGTCTTGTTGACGTTGTATTCCCGGGCGAGGTCAAGAATGCCATTACAGAGCTTGGAATTAAATCTGTCTCTACATTGACTACAAGCCAGATAAAGGCGCTGTGTAACAACCTTAAGACTGAGGCATTAATTGTCGGGGCAGTTGAAGAATACGGGGAGGTGAAGATGGGGAACATCTCTGCTCCCCAGGTCACGCTGAGCTTGATGATGGCGGATGCTAACACTGGTTCCATAGTATGGTCCATAACAAAGACCCGCGGAGGCGCAAGTTTTATGGCACGACACTTTGGAGCAAAACACGAAACGCTCAGTGAAACGGTGCTGATGCTTGTCAGGGAATCAATCAGGACCCTTTACAGGCAGTAATTTGTCACGGCCAGATGTTCAGTATTTGACAGTCACTGACTTAAACCTGCAACGGTCTGATGATTAAACAACTACCATGGTTAACATGCAAATAATAAAGCTCCTTGCCCGTGGAGTGATATAGTGAAGAAACTACTCGTGGTCTTTACTATAATGCTTGCCGCATCCCTGTCTTTATATGTGTATTCAGGAAATAGCCGGAGAGGTTCGGCTCCGCTGTTAAACAGCAATAAGGGGACAGAAAAGAATGAGATGAAATCGGGTCCTCAGGAAAGCCCCTCCGGTATTATTGACACAGGAGCAGGCCCGACAGCAGAGACTAAGGGGATTGTGCCGGTCATGGATGCCCCTGAAACTCCTTCAGGACAAATAGTCCAGAATAAAGTCCAGGCAGTAAGACCTCAAGGAACAATAGATGTATTGCCTGCCGAGGAGATAAAAGATAAAGAAGATAATCCTCGGACACTCACTTCAGAAACTCCACATTTGAGTTTAAAAAGAATAGAAAGTGGAGTGCCCGCTGAAAAAGAGAAGGAACGTGCGGCAGCAAAGAAGGAATTGACTGCTGCATCAGATACGTCACGGGAAGCGGCTAAAAGTACAGCAGTTGACCCTGAAGTTATGGAGACAGGCAAACCTGTCGACAAACCGGATATTGTAAAGGAAGACCAGAAGTCCGTAACGTCCGGCAAGGAAGTCAAGTCATATGTTGCACAGGTTGAACCGGCTGTGGGAAAGCCAAATGTTGCAGGAGAAAAGAAAGATGGGGTACCTGCTGTTGGAGTGCCTGTTGAAAAAGAGAAGGAACGTGCGGCAGCAAAGAATGAATTGACTACTGCGGCAGATACGTCACGAGAAGCGGCTAAAAGTACCGCAGTTGAACCTGAAGTTAAAGAGACAGGCAAACCTGTCGACAAACCGGACATTGTAAAGGAAGACCAGAAGTCCGTAACGTCCGGCAAGGAAGTCAAGGCAAATGTTGCACAGGTTGAACCGGCCGTTGAAAAGTCAAGTATTGCAGGAGAACACAAAGAAGCAATTCCTGCCGGCGGATTGAATATTGTAACGGCAGAAATGCCGCCTCCTATTATTATGAATCAGTCATCTGCAGGGACTAAAGACATTATACCTGACGGAGCGGAAAAGCAGATTTCAGCCACAATGGAAACTCCTTTAGCTGTTAACCGGGCTGAAAAATCTGATGCAGCCAAAGATATACTTTCTCAGACAGGGGAAACAAAATCATATAAAAAGAAGCCGGGGCCTTCTCCAATGGAGATGTTAACTAAGGTGAATAACAAAAGAATAGTGATATTCCCTTTTGAGAACTTATCCGATAACAGGGATGCATTCAAGCATGTTTTGCCCCTGTTGATTGACAAGCTGTCGAAAAGAGGGTTTGAGGTTGTGGATGATGATGACCTCACCGATTTTTTATGCAAGGAAAGGATCAGGACTACGGGCTACATATCCAGGGAACTTTCCGGAAAAGTTCGAAAGAGATTCAACGCCTCAGCTGTTCTGACAGGCGCTATTGTTTCATTCTCTACTGATGAAATCCCCGAGTTCGGGGTACTTGCACGCTTGATAGATACATCTGACGGTACAATTATCTGGGCGGATTATACTGCTGCAACCGGGGAGGATTTTATAGCGGTCCTGGAACTGGGCAGATTAAAGACAGTATTCAGCCTGATCCCCAAGGTGATCGATATATTGTTTGCATCATTTAACGCCGAAGATCTTAACGGGAATATTAAACCTGTGCCCCGGATTGCAGTGATGCCTTTTAAGAACAACACCGAATTCAATAATGCAGGAATCATTACCACATATATGTTTATAGTGGAAATATTAAGGAGTAAGCAGTTTTTACCGATAGAATATGGTGATACCAGGGATATAATCATTAAGCAGGGTATAAGGCGTAAAGGTGACATCGGTTATGAAAATATCGGTGAGCTTTCAACGGAATTGAAAGCAAGGGGCATCGTAGTGGGTGTTGTTGATAATTATTCAGATGGAGCAGTGGGTTCCACTGCTCCATCTGTGGGCATTACTGCGAGGCTTGTCGACGGCAGTAATAAGAAAATATTGTGGTATAATAGCTACCGATTGAGCGGAGAAGAGAACATTATAGCACTTGACTGGGGCAGGATAAGGTCAGTGCATTCAGTGGCTTACAGGGCTGTTTCCAGGCTTGTCAAAGAGATGAGCAAAAAAAAATGGACTGATTAGCATGTCACGTTGTTATTTAATCAATAATTTGGAAAGCAGGTTTAATATGCAGAGGGTTTCGGCTGTACGAGTAATGAAATTACGGCGTTATTGTCTTTGCTGGGCGTTTTGTGTTCTGATTGTTTCGGGTTGTGCATCGGTCAAAATAAAAGGAACTGATGCGATTGCATGGGTTGATGGAGAGCCGATTACAAGAGATGATCTGGGATATTCACTACAGGTTGCCCATCGCCGGGAGGACCTCTCAACTACAAAGAAGTTCGATATGTCTGAATATATTCAGAAGCTGATAGAGGACAGATTGATTGTGCAGGAAGCGCGTCGTATGGGACTCGAAAACGCTCCGGATATCCAGGAGAAGATCAGGGAATATATACTGAGGGAGTCGGTAGTTAAACTGTACAATGAGGAAATCGTTGACAAGTCAGATGTGACTGCTGAAGATGTGATAAATTACTACAGGGAAAACTACGAAAGTTTGACTTTGAAGGTCATTCAAGCGGGTAGTGAGGTTGAGGCAGGTGAGATCATGAATAAGCTTCAAAGCGGTGAAGAGTTTGATAAATTTGCCCTGGAATATGCCTCACATTCAGAAAAGCAGGATACGAGAGAGCTTGTCGTAAAAAGAAAGACCCTGAGGCCTGCCATGAAGGATGCAGTCGCCGGTTTAAAACCGGGGGAGACCAGCAGTGTTATATACGACCAGGACAATTATTACATTGTGAAATTGTTAGACAGGCAGGCTGCGCCGGTTGAGGAGATTGATAGTGTAAAGGCGGACATTGAAAAAGTTCTCAGAGACCAGAACATAAAAAATCGAAGCGACGAATATCTTCTTGAACTCCACAAGAAAACAGGTGTAAAAATTGAAAGGGAGCTTTTAGCCTCCATTAAACTGGATGACGGAGACAGGACACGGGAGGGATGGTTAGGTGACAATAGGCCGCTTGTAGAGGGAAATGAAATTGCTCTGACCGTCGGCGAATTCGTGGCTATGCTGCCTGAAAAACCTCTGAAATCAAATGAAGAGAGCCTCAAATGGTGGCTTGACAGAAAAGTGGTAGATGTTGAGGCCCTGAGCAGGCGTTATGATGTAAACACAGAACTGAAGGACATGGTGCAGCGTTATAAAAATGTACTTCTGAAGGCCGTATTTACCAGGAACGTTATCGCGCCTCAGATAATAATATCTGAGAAAGATGCGGAAGATTATTATCTTGGCCACCAGAATGACTATGCCAAACCCGCTAAATACAGGATCCAGCAGATCACGTTGATGTCCAAGGAGGAAGCAGAGGATGTTTTGAACAGTTTGGCGGGCGGGGCGAATTTTTCATGGCTTGCAAAGACAAAATCCAAGGATACATTTGCTACAGCCGGAGGTGTTACAGATTGGAAGACTAAAGCCCAATTGCATGAGCCTGTAAGAGATGTTATCGATGACTTAAAGCTGGGGGAGGTAAGCCGGATAATTCAGATTGAAGGGGAATATCTGATTGTCAGACTGATGGAGAGGTCTGCGTATGAAGTTGAGGAATTCAGTAATGTTAAGGGGCTGATTTATAACGCGGTATATAAAGAGAAATTTAATGAAATATATAATGCCTATATTGATAAATTAAGAAATGACGCCCGGATAGTACTCAATGACGAGGCGATCCGGTCTTATATGGAAACCTTTAAATAATAATCTTCGATTGAGGGGCTATGAGGATGAAATCCGGAATTAAACATTTCTTTTTTAAAATATCCTTATTGGCGTTGGCATTTCTTTTTGTCCAGTGTGCTCCTGAAACAAGACCCGCCAGGAAAGGATTTGCACCTAAGCCTTGCATGGACTGCCACACCGAAACACAGAGCGAGTTTTCGAAGCAGTATGTGCATGATCCAATGAGCAAACGTGACTGTGAAGCCTGCCATCTTCGTCATGGAAGACTGGCCGTAAAGTCATTTGTTGAGAGGGAAGAACGAAAGCTCTGTTTTATCTGTCATACAAAGATGGCTTCTGATATGGAGAATATGGCAAGCGTACATACGGTTATTAAAAAAGGCCGGTGTCTTCCATGCCACAATGCACACTCATCAGATAATAAGTTTCTTCAGAAACAGACAGGAAACGAACAGTGTTTTGCATGTCATGATAAAGCCCCGTTTGAAAGGAAAAAGCGTCATAAACCTCTTGATGACGGGTGCCTCGGGTGTCATGCGGCACATGGATCTCAATATGAGGACAATCTGATCAAAGCTGAAGTTGACCTGTGCCGGTCCTGTCATAATTATGAAGGAGATGGTTTCAGAAGTGCCCATAGAAAATATCCTGTTGAAAAGGGTAAATGCTCAGGTTGCCACACATCTCACAGTTCTTCGAATGAGAAGCTTTTAAGGGAATCGGTGCATGAGCCTGTCATTCTGGGACAATGCAGCGCTTGTCACAAACCTGATACGGACCCTGAACCGCTCACAGTCACTGCTCAGGGCGGAAAACTCTGTTATTCCTGTCATGAAAAAGAAGAAAAAGCATATAAGACAACATACAGGCACCCTCTTACAAATGATAACAAGTGTATGAGCTGCCACAGTCCTCATGCGTCTGATTATCCCGGGGTAACAGTAAGAGACAAGAAAAGTCTGTGTACGGAATGTCATAACGAAAAACCGAATATCAAGGTGAGCAGTCTGCATGAGCCCATAAAAAAAGACGGCTGTGTTTCATGCCATAATCCACATGCATCAGAAAATAAGTTTTACCTGAAGGCTGCGGAAAAGAAAATATGCTTTACCTGTCATCCCAAAGTCGAAGACGAACTGGTAAAGGCATCAAATTTACACAAACCTTTTCAGGATATTGAATGCTCAAAATGCCATGACTCTCATGGATCAAACAACCCTGCAATGGTCAAGGTGCCTATGACGAATCTTTGCTATGAATGTCATAAAGATGAAGAAGATAAATATTTCAAGATCTATGTACATAAACCGGTGAGTGAGAAGAAGTGCTCAGCCTGTCATGCATCACACTCCTCAGGCTACGATAAATTATTGAAGGATTCAGAGTCTGATCTCTGCATGAAGTGCCACAGCAGCATGTATCTTGAATTGGAAGATGAAGGGACACATCCGCTGTTTAAAGAGAAGAAATGCGCTACGTGCCACGATCCGCATGCAAGCGACTATATTGCATCCACGGTTATGCCGTCCAATAAACTTTGTTTCACCTGTCATGAAGCTGTAATGGCGGGTGTATCTGAAAGTGCTGTTAAGCATCTTCCTGTTGAGGAGGGGAAATGTTCTGAATGTCACAGTCCTCACGGGACAAGGCTCAAATATCAGTTATTAAACCGCCCCGGTGAGCTATGCCTTTCCTGTCATGAAAGGATAATAACTACAACAGTGAGAAAGGGGCACATATCCATGGAAAACGGTGACTGCCTCAGCTGTCATGTTTCGCATTATTCGGACATGAAGTATCTGCTCAAGGGTGCTGACCCTGCAATATGTGTTCATTGTCACTCGTCCGATACGGAGAGACTGCTTAAGGTCCATAGGGAATCAATTAAGAAAATAGGCCGCTGCACAAGCTGCCATGAACCTCATGTAACGGAGCAGCCCGGTTTGCTGAGAGAGATGATGCACGAACCGTTTACAAAGGGAAATTGTGAGGCCTGCCATGTATAACAACACTATTCAAAACAAGAAATTCAAACAGATAGTAAATTATGTACATGAAAAAGCTAATAATTTAGCGATCAGTCGCATGCAGTATATGGTTTGCATGTTTATAATCGGTTTTTTTCTCGCAGCGGGCGGAGTCGCTGATGCGCAGATAAAACTGAAGGCAAAAGTGCCTGACCTCTGTTTTGAATGCCATAAAGAACTGAAAAAAGCCCAGTCAGACAAATATGTCCATTTTTTATTCAAGGATGGAAAATGTACTTCCTGTCACGATGCTCATGTCAGCAAGAGAAAGGGCCTGATGGTTGATAAAGTTGATTCAATATGTCTGGGATGTCATGACAGCATAAGAAATCTAGTTGAAAGTGCCATAGTCCACGGTGCACTCAGGGCTAACAGTTGCACCGAATGTCACTCTGCCCATAGTTCAAAGAATAATCATCTGTTGGTGAAAGAGGAAAAGGGCCTCTGCCTTAATTGTCATGAGAATCTGAATCGTCAGTTTCAGAAGCCCGTGATATGCCGTCCCTTTAAGGAAGGAGAATGCTCAGCCTGTCACAATTCTCATGCTTCTCCGATGAGCAGCCTTCTGGTTACCCAGCCTAATAAGTTATGCAGCAAATGTCACGAACCCAGATGTAAAGCAGGCCAGGTATCAATAGCAACCGCAGTTGCAAGTATGGATTGTACTTCATGTCATTCCGGTCATAGTTCTTTTGATAAAGGCCTTCTCGGTCCCTTTGGCCATAAGGTCTTTATGGACAAAAATTGTGAAGAATGTCATAACCCGATAAGATCGCAGCGTGATATATCGACAAAGATAAAAGGGGCGGACCTATGTTTTAAGTGCCACAAAAGAAACATGTCAAAATATGAATACGTTGACAATGATATCCATGTGAAAGATGCAAAAAATCAGTGCACAGTCTGTCATGATGAACACGCTTCAAACCAGAAGAACCTTACAAAGAAGGAATCTAATGTATGCGCAAAATGCCATGAAAGTACGGAAAGAAGGACCTTGGCCATGGAAAGCGCATTGAAATCAGTAGGATGTGAGCCGATTAAGAACCGGAAATGTTTTGAGTGTCATATTCCTTCTCACTCATCCCGACCGCTTAATTACCGGGCGGACGAAATTCCTCTGTGTGCCAGATGCCATTCAGCACAGCATAAGATTACGCACCCTGTTGGAATTGACATTAAAGATCCCAGAAGCGGTGGTCCGTTGACATGTAACTCATGTCATAGCATGCATTCTGCGGGTGCCGACTTCATGCTTACTCATGACAGAAAGAGGGCACTCTGCATTCAGTGTCATAAGATGTGAGATATGGTTGGGAGCTACTGTTTATTAGTCAAACATCTGACGAATTCCAGGTTGTTATCCAGGCATAATTATTGCTTTATATGCAACTTAGCATATAAAATATAGAAGGAGAGTAGTGTAAATTTGATCAGATTAAAATGTTACATATTCCTTCTGGCGTTCATTCTTGTTCTCACTTTATTTCCAGCGGATATACCAGCTGTAATTACCGGTCAATGCAGTGAATGCCATACAATGCATAATAGCCAGAACGGGGCTGCCATGGTTTCTTACGTCTTTGGTGCTGAAACAACAGATGCAAAAGATTATCTCCTGGTGGGTACATGTTTAGGATGCCATGCCCAGGGCGGCCCCAGCATGGTCGCAAACGTAAATGGCATTAACACTCCCCAGGTTTATCATACTGATGCAACAGGCGATCTGGCAGGCGGCAACTTTGCATATATACTTGGCACAAAGGGCTCCGGGGCGTCTGATGCAAAGGGGCATAATGTTGTTGATTTTGGCAATCTTGAAGATACCCTTTCATCTCCACCCGGCCATCACGATCCGGACGGTATAGGGGTCAATATTACTTGTGCAGGGATAGCGGGTTGTCACGGGGTCCGTAAGTCCGGCAGCGGTATATACGGTAATCATCACCGCAATGTTGACGGAAAGCTTACAACTGCTGATCAAGCATATAACAGTTACAGGTTTTTGACGGGAGTCAAAGGGCTTGAGGATGCGGACTGGGAGAAAACTATAAGTGTGTCAGACCACAATGAGTACTACGGTGCCAATACCCCGATGACTTACAGTGGAAACTGTAATATCTGTCATAATCCTTCGGGGATAAGACCTTCAAATAATACCATGAGCGGATTCTGCGGTACCTGTCACAGGAACTTTCATGTAACAGATCAAATTGGCGGGACATCTTCACCTTTTACAAGGCATCCAACGGATGTTATATTGCCGGGCAGTGGTGAATATGCCAGTTATAACGGAGCAGGCAATCCTTACAGTCTGGTTGCACGTATTGCCAGGACTACGGTTCCAGATGTCCCGGGGGATACTGTAAATCCGGGCACGGATGTTGTCATGTGCCTGTCATGTCATGCGGCGCACGCAACTGACAATGCTGATATGATGAGGTGGAACTATAAGAGCTCGACCCTTTCAACTGCTATATCTGGTTGTAATGTATGTCATACAGCAAAAAATTAACAGGAAGGAGCGAATTATAAGGGATGAGCAGACAGTATAATAAATACAATATAGTGAAAAATGCATGCTCATTCAGAAATAACTGCTTGAAAGTAATGTTAGTGACAATTGTTAGTGTTCTTGTGCTGTATGCTGCATACAATATCGAACCGGTAGTTGCAGGCACTTATTTAAATTCAGCGCATGGCAATTCTTCATATGGAGTCAAGAGAAGCGCTGCTGGTTTTCCTGCAGATTATACGAAAGGTCTGTGCGGCCACTGCCATGAACAGCACGCCAGTGTTGATGGTTCTGAACCGGAGCCTATTGAGGGGTCCCCATCCAGCTATGGATTATTTTACAGCAATTATCTCAATCAGACTGACAATATTTGCTTCCAGTGCCACACAGATATAAGCTCTTATCAGACTGGCGGCAGTCTTGTTAACAGGAGCTACAGCTTCAGGGCAGGAGGATGGACTGTTGATCCGATTAATGATGTGATGGAGGCTTTTTCTATTGTATCCCCGGGTACATCACATAATCTTGATGATATATCCACACTCGTAACTTCCAAAAGCTGGAATTATACGTCTGATTCAAATCCGTGTAATGCGTGTCATAATCCTCATGCAGCTCAGGGAGATCCTGTCGGCTCGCCGAACAGTGTTAAGAGTTCCGGCACAAGGGGTTGGCCTGTTTCACGTCCAAGCCTGCACAGTAAAGACAATAATGCATGGGGGTTATGGGGAGATGGTTCAGGCGAAAAAATGAGTGATTATGCCGGGTTGCTTAAATATCAGGCCCCGTACCGATATAATTCTACAACAACATATGAGCCTGATGGCTCTACGACACAGGACGGGACAAATCTTGCTGATTATGTTACATTCTGCACAGACTGCCATAATACTACAAACACAATCTATAGCACCACTCTTGGAAGAAATCTGCGTACTATTAACTGGGTCACGGCTAAACACGGTAAAGGGGCTGCGGTCCTGGATAGTGCTTCTGATATTTCTCCTCCTTATCAGGACGCTCAATTAGGAAATTATGTATTGGCTTGCACCGATTGTCATGAACCACACGGGTCTTCAAATGTGTTCTTTATCAGGGGAGAGGTAAATGGCAGTGTCCCGGTCACTGTCATTACAGAAGCCGGGACTAACAATGGGCCTATCGGCAGGTGCAACAGTGAGTGGACATACCTTTGCGGTAAGTGCCATAAAAGGCTTGGCGCCTCGGATGGACATGCCCACCCTGCATATATCCCCCCTGATACCGGTGGATGTTCGGATGCAGCTTGCCATAGTGGAGATGATGGATGCATATACACTTCATGCGGCACGTGTCATTATCATGAATCCGATACTGTATTTGGAACGCCTTACGGCGAGAAATTGTTTTAAATAAATCAACGGAGGACATTATAAAAATGGATAGAGCGTTATTGACTATAAAAACAGGTTGCATGTGTCTGATTATTTGTCTGCAAACCGGTTTGCTGTATGCAGCTTCACAGGGTAACCCTGTATTCATGCAGGACCATATAGAACAGGTCAAGCGTAAAAATCCAGTGGCCTATCAGGAGATGGTTGATAAGGCCGGCGGAAATGTTACAAGCTGCTTAAGCTGCCATACAGATCTGGATAAAAAGAAAAACGCACCCGGTCAGTTAACTCCCAGGTAACCATAGAAAGTTAATCCCTTTCCGCAAGGTACAGTTTTTTATCCTATAAAAAGCAGGTAGCCACAGATTAACGCAAACTATTTTTCGCACAATTAGAGTCATGGTGACCTCGGATCTGGTAAATTAATTGTCGCCAGACAAAAACCAGAAGGAGGGAGCACCATGACTAAGAGTAATTGTAGCGCAAAACGGGGAGAAATAGTACGGATTGATGAGGGGATGATCAAGGAACATCTGGGAAAGATCGTGAGAGGGACGGTTGAGGAGACGTTGAATGCAATGCTTGATGCAGATGCTGACCGACTGTGTAACGCAGAGAGGTATGAGCGGACAGAGGAGCGTAAAGACCGCAGAGCAGGGTACTATGACAGGAAGCTTCATACAACAGCTGGGGAAGTAAACATACGCGTGCCTAAGCTGAGGACTTTGCAGTTTGAGACAGCGATAATCGAGCGGTACCGAAGAAGGGAGTCATCGGTTGAAGAGGCGCTGGTAGAAATGTACCTGGCCGGGGTATCGGTCAGGAGAGTTGAAGATATAACCGAGGCCCTGTGGGGCACAAAGGTGAGCTCAGGGACCGTATCAAAGCTGAATCAGAAGATATACAGGCAGATAGAAGAGTGGCGGCAGCGGCCGATCGAGGGGGAACATCCCTATGTGTATCTGGACGGAATATCACTGAAGCGGAGCTGGGGCGGGGAGGTAAGGAATGTATCGGTGCTGGTAGCGGTAGGGATAAACAATGAGGGATACCGTGATATCCTTGGAGTGGCTGAAGGGGCGAAGGAAGACAAGGAGAGTTGGAGCAGTTTTCTGAGGTATTTAAAAGAAAGAGGTTTAAAGGGGGTAAGACTTTTTATAACAGATAAGTGTCTTGGGCTGATAGAGTCGTTGGGGAATTTTTATCCCAAGGCCCGGTGGCAGCGATGTGTAGTGCATTTTTACCGGAACGTGTTTACGGCAGTGCCGAAGGGCAAGGTCAAGGAAGTAGCGGCAATGCTGAAGGCGATTCATGCCCAGGAGGACCGGAAAGAAGCCGCAAAGAAAGCGGCTATTGTGGTTAAGAAGTTACAGGGGATGAAGCTTAATAAGGCTGCAGGTATAGTAAGTGATGGAGTTGAGGAGACCTTCAGCTATTATAACTATCCGAGAGAGCACTGGAGAAGGATCAGGACCAACAATCCCCTTGAAAGGATTATGAGGGAGATCCGGCGGCGAACCAGAGTGGTCGGTTCCTTTCCTGACGGCAACTCGGCCTTAATGCTTGTAGCAGCGAGGCTGCGGCATATAGCAGGGACCCGGTGGAGTACAAAGCTATATTTGAATATGAAACGGCTGGATCAAATGACGAAGGAGACAAAGGCAGCGTAATGTGACCGTACCATAAAGAGGTCACTAAAAAAAGTGCGAAAGATTCTTGACACTACCATTAACGCAGATTATCACTGAGTTATCAAATGGTTAACGCACTTTAACTGTTCACCTTTTTGGTGAATATATTATTTGCGTTTATCTCATATATCTGTTCACAGTTATCTGTGTAACCTGCCAGTCCGGCAGGCGGGTCTGCGGCTATAACTGCCGTTTTTTGATTTATTGATGTAATGGAAGTTCTAGAACTTGTCTTTATGGCAGGCAACACAGATTTGCAGATTGACCCCGGACAACCTTAACCTGTACTTCTCGCTGGCACCTTTAGAACTTGCCCTGTCCCGTGGAATAACTCCCCTTTCATGCGGATTATGACAAGTAGGACAGGTAATTTTGCCTTCATAATTAAGCGGCAGAATGATGCCGAATTTCTTTTCTGTTTCCTTCATGTTCCCTATAATGGTAGAGTTTGGAGTGACCAGGTGGTTGGCGTTAATGGGGTGAAACTGGCTTTGCTTGTAATGACATCTGAAACACAGGACCTCAAGGTTCCCGATCAGTTTAACCTCTTTGAACGTAGCATGCTTTTCATCCGGTTTTTCGATGTGGCAGTATAAACATTTGTCGACGATAATGGCCCCGGCTTCCGTGATCTGGTTATGAGGATCAAGCATCGTGTATTTCTTTTCATCATGGCATCTGAAGCAAAGGGTAGTTCTGCTTACATACGGCGCTCCTCTTAAGAACCTCAGGTTAATGGCTTTATACCTGGGGTTTTTCTGACACTGCAGGTACATGTCATGACATGTAGCACAGGTCACTTTCCCGTCCTGCAAGGGAAAATCTGATGGTATATTATCTTTTTTTTCAGCGGAGGGGATTATATCTACGGGATGAATGTATGTGCCAGGGGTATATCCGTGACACTTGCAAAGCTCTGTATAATCACCGCCGTATTTAAGAAAGTTATCGCCGCCTTCTTTTGGAGTTTTCTCGTGACAGGCATTGCAGTATTTACCTGAGTAGTGAACGTCTGTCTTGTCCGTAAACTGCTCTGTATCATTTACAGCTGCCTGTGCTGATATTAATAATGCAGGGAGAATGGCAAGGAGTATTGTTTTAATTACCAATTTATTCATCTTATCGATAATTATATTCTGGTTAAAATGAATCGTTAGTGTTATTAATTAAACAATAATTATAAGGTGCTATAGTTTAGCATAAAACTAATATCCCAACAAGTATATTATAAAAACAGAATAAGAATTAGTAACTTGTTATAGTTCATTTCAGCTGCTCTGTTAGTAGTGTTGCCCGGCATATGTAATGTAACTGAACGTGCCTTTTTCACGCTGTATTAATAAAAAAGAATGTCATTTATTACGAACAGATAGCAGAGTGAAATCCCGCATGGATTAGGCTAAATGCCCCAAGGGACTCCCAGTCCTTTAAATATAATGTCAAAACTTCAACATTTAGCAATGGTATAAGATTTGCTTCTATTAATTCAGAGTTAAATAGCCGGCGTCATCCTAGAGGGAAAAAACTTGGACAGAAAAACAAAAATATTGATAGTTGATGATGAGGAGCTTATATGCTGGTCTCTCAAGAAGACATTTGAGAGGAATGATGAATATGATGTCAGTTGTGCCTATACAGGTGATGATGCCCTGAAAAATATCATAGAGAACGAGTATGATGTGGTCATTACTGATTTAAAGCTCCCGGATGTAGACGGCACTGAATTTATAGCTAAGATCAAGAAATTAATTAAGGACACCCCCATAATTGTCATATCAGCTTATTTTTCTGACCCTGCCATGGATGATATTTCCCAATATGATATTTTCAGATGTGTTAACAAGCCGTTTGAACTGAGTGATATTATAATAGACGTCAAAGAGGCCATGGATTGCAGAGTTGCAGATGTGATTGACCAGAGACCTGTGTAGATGACTTCCCTTACTGATGTTTCAGAGAATAAAGAGACAGCAGTAATTCCTGAATTTAAATTAATAAACGATCAAGAATTCAAAGTCTGATATAAGTTTGAGCAGTCAGGTCTGCTATTTATCATGCAAATCGGGGAGAGGAGCTGGAAAGATTAATAAATCAGGAAATTAAATCTCTGTTAATCTTTATATCCATCTTGCGTTTAATGCTCTCAATGTAAGCCTGAATTGTCTGACTGCTTTTTGAAGACCGGAATATGGAGTGCAGCTGGTCCCTGTTTTCTACATTCATGGACTCAAGTATTTGCAGTTCCTCTGATGAAAGCTCAGTTGTCTCTCCGATTAGATTGCTCATCTTGGAGATGATAAGATCATTCCTCATGCTATTTTCAAACGATTGAGTGGATAACCGGTTTAATCTCAAGGCCCTTTTGTATACTTCAGGGTCGAATACCCCGTTTCTTTGAAAATAGGGTGTGTTTATTATAGCTTCCTGCAGTTCTTTTTCTGTTACCGTAATCCCTGCTTTTGGTGCTGCGGCAATCAGCACGGTCCTGTTTACAAGAGTTGTCAATACCCGGTCTTTAAGATTCAGTTTTTCAATATCCTCTTCACTCTGGTTCTGTTCCTTAAGACGTTTGACCTCATTATCGTATGCCCTCCAGTATTCTTCGAGCGTTATTTTTTCACCTTCAACACTGGCTACATATGTCACCTGCGGGTTGTCCTGCGGACCAATACCCCAGAAGACGAAGGCCACGGTAATCATTATTGTGATCGCCGAAAGAACGAACACAGTGAAGAATTTATGGCTTTGCATTATTTTTAGCATAGGATAATATAGCCTATAAACCGGTCAAAGGGCAATATGGCACAGGGTCAATTACCGTAAAACTCATCAAGGATTTTCCTGGCGCCCTTTGCCAGGATATTTTCCGCCAGAGTTGTTCCAATATATTCGGCTTTGTCAGGGGCACCCTCTAATTTGTCTTTAATCAGGGTCCTGCCGTCAAGGCTTCCGACAAGTCCTGCAATAACAATTTTGCCATCAACGAGTTTTGCATATGCAGCAATAGGCACCTGACAGCCGCCTTCGAGCTTCTTCAGAAAGGCACGTTCAGCCCTGACACAGACTGCTGTTTCTTCATGATTTAATTTTTTCAGAAGGTCGTTAATGAATACATCATCCACCCTGCACTCTATTCCAACTGCGCCCTGACCTATGGCTGGCAGGCTGATTTCAACAGAAAGCCGTTCTGTAATCCTGTCTGCAAAGCCGAGTCTCTTTACACCGGCAGCGGCAAGGATGATTGCATCGAATTCGCCTTCAGCAACTTTTCTGAGCCTTGTATCGACATTACCCCTGAGTTGTGTGATCTTGAGGTCCGGACGCAGGTTCAAAAGCTGGCAAATTCTTCTTAGGCTGCTGGTACCGATATTTGCTCCCCCCGGCAGTTCATTAAGACTCTTTATGCCCTTTCCTGCAATGAAGGCATCCCGCGGGTCTTCACGCTTGGTTATTGCGGAAAGATGAAGGCCGGCCGGCAGGTCAGTCGGGACGTCCTTCATGCTGTGAACGGCAAGATCGGCCTCTCCCCTGAGCATAGCTTCTTCAATTTCCTTTACAAAGAGTCCTTTACCGCCGACCTGAGCGAGCGGGACATCAAGGATCTTGTCTCCCGTTGTCTTTATCTTGTTCAGTTCAATATCAAAGTCAGGATTTATATCCAGAAGCAGGGACTTTATCCACTCAGCCTGCCAGAGTGCGAGTTTGCTTCCTCTTGTTGCGATAATTATTTTACGTTTTGTCATTATTGTCACTCTCAGTATCTAGATTATACAGTTTCTGGATAATACCCAGCATTTGTTCTTTGTCTTCATCCTCTGACTTAAGAGCAGCGGTAGGAGGATGGATGAGTTTGTTGACTATCGAGGAGGTGAGCTGTTCGATGGCCCGAATGGTCTTTTCTTCGAGCGGGCCCATCTTCATGAGGGTTTTTTCGAGCTCTCCCTTCCTGATTTCCTCTGCCTTGTTCCTTAGGGCCACAATAGTGGGGGTGGCAGTCAATGCAGCGGTCCACTTCAGAAATGACCCGATTTCTTCATCCACAATCTGTTCTGCCTTTTCTGCTTCTCGGGCCCTCTCCTGAATGTTCGTATCGATTATCCCCTGAAGGTTATCAACGTCGTACAGGTAAACATTGTCCAGGTCATTGATCTGCGGGTCAATATTTCTCGGCACCGAGATATCAATAATGAACATGGGCTTCTGCTTTCTTTCTTTCATTATCCTGTGCACCTGGTCTTTCATTAAAATATAGTGCGGGGCCCCGGTAGAACAGATGACGATATCAGAGTATCTCAGTTCCAGAGGGAAATTATCAAAAAGTATCACCTTCCCGTGAAATTCATGGGCCAGTTCCTCGGCCCTGGATGTAGTACGATTGGTGACATATACGTCTTTTACCCCGCTGTTTATCAGGTGCCTGGCAGCGAGTTCGGCCATCTCACCGGCGCCAAGTAGCATAAATGATTTGGTGGTAAGGTCGTCAAATATCTTTTTGGCGAGTTCAACAGCAGCAAAGCTGATGCTCACAGCGCTTTCCGCAATCTTTGTCTCGGTCCTTACCCGCTTGGCAACAGAAACGGATTTTCTCATCAGCTTGTTGAGGTACATGCCGGTAGTCTTATTCTTGAGGGCAGAGTCATATGCGTCTTTTAACTGGCCGAGTATCTGGGGTTCTCCTACAACCATTGAGTCTAGACTTGCCGCGACCCTGAACATGTGTCTTACTGCATCTGGGCCCTTATGTATGTACAGTGATTTGTCCAGGAGGTCTATTGGGACCTTATGGAATTCCGATATAAATTCTTTAATGCCTTCAACCCCAGCATTGATTTCATTCACACCTGCATATATTTCAACCCTGTTGCAGGTTGATAATATGATGTTCTCTTTTATCCTGTCTGAGGTTTTCAGGATATTGACGGCCTCCTGCAGCTTTGGGCCGTCAAAGGCGACCTTTTCCCTGACTTCGATGGGTGCTGTCTTGTGGTTCAGTCCGACTACTAATATATCCATAATAAATGAAGAGAGTGTTCCGGGATTCGAGTGGACAAGTGAAACATGAATATACTCTTCTTTTCACTTGAATCCTTGAACACCTGAATCCTTCTTTCCTTACTCAAATACATGACTTCCTTTCAGGATCAGGGTCACACCAAAGAAGGCGAATATTACAATTATAAAGCCGACGATTGAGAGAATGGCCGCCTTTTTCCCGCGCCATCCGACGGTAAGGCGTAAGTGGAGTACCAGTGCATAAATGAGCCACGTAATTAGTGACCATACTTCTTTGGGGTCCCATCTCCAGTATGTTCCCCATGCGGAGTTGGCCCATATTACTCCGGTTATCATGGCAAAGGTCAGCAGAGGGAAACCCAGCGTGATCAGATGGTAATTAATCTCATCAAGGACCTGGAGGCTCGGCAGCTTTCTGAACAGACCTTCAAGATGTTTTGATTTTACATAGTGTTCCTGTATGAGATACATGATCCCGATACCGCAGGCCATGGCAAAGGCAGCGTCCCCGAGAAAGGCCAGTATTACATGGATACCAAACCAGTAGCTTTGAAGCACAGGACTTAACGCCTTTATTTCACGGGGAAATATGGAAGATGAGAACATTAGTATAAAAACTATAGGCATAATAAACGAGCTCAGAAGCCCGAGTTTATAACGCAGTTCATGGAACAAAAACAGGATAAGCACGCACCATGACAGGAACGAGGTTGCCTCATGCATGTTTGTGACAGGGATATGCCCGCCCTGGACATACCTTACGATTATATTTGCTGTATGAAAAATAAAACCTGCTGCCGCAAGATAAACTGCCACTCTCGAAGCGGGTTTTCTCCCGCGGAATATCTCGATTATCCCGGCAATCGTCGCTATAAAATAAAACGTCAGCGCCAGCTCAAATAAAAGTACATTTATTTCCATCTGCAAATTATGTGCTCCTTGCCTGTCAGATATTTAATGATTGGGCAATTATGTGATATACGCTAATAATATACCGGCGTTTATCAGATCAAACTTGATTTTATTATATTGTAACCTTAATTACTTAATATATTTTTTGACATGGGTAATGAATTTGTCAATTTCACCCTGTTTTTTTATCAGGTCTATCCGGAATATACGGGTGTTATTCTGTGATAATCCAGTCAGTATCGAATGGTCTTT
>QZIL01000101.1 GCA_003599025.1 Nitrospiraceae bacterium
TCCGTGCGGAGAAGGGGAGGACCCTTATTATTCAAGACGTGAAGATGTTATGGGGCCGGTAAAGAAGCATGTTGACCAGGCTTTTTTTGTCATGCTGCCTTTTTATGGTATTGACAAAGAACCGGAACGGATTAAAATTATAGAAACCGGTGCGTTTCACAAAATGGTCAAAGAACTGCACGCCTGTAACTGGAAAGAACTTGCCGAAAGGATGGACAGGCTTGACAGGAAGAAACTATAAGAGGGGAAATACATGACCATCAGGACTAAAGAAACGGTGTTAAAAGCCGAGTAGATAATTACCGGACTACAGCCGGGGCTATTTCGTCATCCCGGCTGCTCCCAATTCAAACTAAGTAAATACAATAACGTGTTATTGGGGAGAGTGATATGAAAAAAAATATCAGCACCAAAAAGAAAAAAGAGACCCAGGACATTAACGCACTTTATCAGGACATTGTTGTTTCAACAAATACGCTCATATGGCGTACCGATACTGAGGGACGCTTCACCTTTCTTAATCCGTCATGGGGAAAAAACTACGGACATGAAGCTGAAGAAATGCTCGGCAGGCCTTTTTCAGATTTCCAGGTCCAGGAGGCTGCGGAACATTATATAAATGCGTTCAGAAACTGCCTCATCGGCGAATCAATAATAGGTCACGAGACCACTTTTTTTTCAAAGACCGGAGCTGAAGTCGACCTTGCGATCAATATGATACCTCTATATGATAAAGGCTCAGTCATCGGGACTCAGGGTACCGCTTTCGATATTACCGAACGTAAACGCGCTGATGAACTGCTCCAGTACATCAGTTCCAAGGATGAGCTCACCGGACTGTACAACCTTCATACATTCCTGAGCATGACTGAACAGCAGATTAAAACTGCCAACCGGGAAAAGAAACAGATGCTTGTAATCTATGGCGGCGTAGACGGCATGCAGGTCATTAACGATGATCATGGCCGGGAGACAGGCGATAAGGTATTGATTGATACAGCCAATATCCTGAGAAAAACCTTTCGTGAAGCGGACATCCTGGCCCGGACAGGAGGTGATGAATTCGTCATCTCAACACTCGTTTCAGCAAAAGACCATGACAAGCTTATCATGGACCGTTTAAAAGAAAATCTTGATAAATATAACGCCGGTAAAAGCGGATCTCTTAAATTATCCATGAGCTTCGGCTCTTCATTTTACAACCCTGACAAGCCGCTTCCCATCGAAGAAGTGCTTTCCAAAGCAGATGAAAAAATGCACGAACACAAAAAAGCCTGGAAACAGCAATAGTCAGAGACAGTAAGAATATTAGCCCTCGCCACAACCTATGCCATAGGTAATTACTTAGGGCATTTGTGTAATTTCACACGCAATATGGGTATTCCCACCCAAACAAAGAACCGAGCGATATTTAATTAATATATATTTTTCAAGCTGTTAAACGAAAATTTATTAATAGCATAAATCTTGCAATATCTTTCTTACTTTTTTTAGAAAGACAATCAATGCAAAAAAAGAACTGTTGGGAAATCAAGGAATGCGGAAGAGAGCCCGGAGGCTCCAGGAGCCAGGAACTTGGAGTATGCCCTGCGGCCTCTGACTCTTCTGTAGACGGATTAAACAACGGTAAAAACGGGGGCCGGATATGCTGGGCAGTCGCAGGCACATTATGCCACGGCAAGGTCCAGGGATTGTTTGCAAAAAACGAAGTTTCATGTTTGGCTTGTGAGGTATTTAAAAAAATCAAGGCTGAAGAAAAATCTAATTTCATGATATGGAGATATGACCAGACCTGTCCGTCTCAGGTCATGCTGAGATTATTGATGAATAATTTTGCGAGACACGAGTATCAGCGGTCATAAAAAAGGCAGTTTAACCCTATATAAATTTGTCTAATCTGCGTTAATCAGCGGACTTATACTTTGTCAGGTTAATAGATTATTTCTGGTTAAATTTCCTCAATACCAGCACTGCATTAACACCTCCGAACCCAAAGGAGTTCGATATCGCGATATTTATATCTTCTGATATAACTGATGTGGCAATATTGAGCCCGAATGACGGGTCCTGATTCTCAAGATTGATTGTTGGTGTAATTATGCCCCGCTGTATTGAAAGGGCTGTAATCGCAGCCTCCAGTGCCCCTGCTGCTCCTAACATGTGTCCTAACATTGACTTGCAGCAACTAATATGAATGTCAGCGCTTCTGTCCCCGAATACCTGCCTGATAGCTCTCGCCTCAGCAGTATCTCCCAGCAGTGTTGAGGTAGCATGCGCGTTTATATAGTCGACTTCTTCAAACCGGACATCAGCGTCCTTCAGCGCCTTAGTCATTGCATCGGCCTCGCCTCCGCTCTCAGGTTTGGTCTGATGAAAGGCGTCTGAGGTAGTCACGTATCCGGCCAGCTCAGCATAAATGACCGCATCTCTCTTTATTGCATGATCAAGTGCTTCAAGTACAAGAACACATGCCCCCTCAGCAACAACAAATCCGTCCCTGTCCCTGTCAAAAGGCCTGCTCGCCTTATCCGGCCCTGTATTTCTGATCGACAGGGCACCGGATGCACCGTATCCGCCTACAGACAGCCTGCATACAGGGGCCTCAGCACCCCCGGCAAGTGCGATATCAATATCGCCATGCTGTATCATTCTGAAGGCCTCTCCAATCGCATTCGTCCCTGATGCACATGCAGTTGATATCCCGAGGCTCGGGCCTTTTATTCCTGAATTCATCGAAATATATGCAGCTGCCATATTTATTGTACTTGCAGACATGAGGTAAGCTGAAAAGGGCTTTCCTTTCAACAGATAATTCTCAAGGGCCTTTTCCATGCTTGTTATCCCGCCCCTGCTCGACCCGATGATGACAGCCGCGGATCCGGGCATGGGCGAACGGCCGTTCGCCCCTACAGACAATCCGGCATTTTCACACGCCATCAGCGCAGCTGCAGCTGCATACTGTACAAAGGGATCCAGCCTTAATATGTCTTTTGCCGGCATATAGTTTCCTGGCACAAAATCCTTCAGTTCTCCTGCAATCCTGCTCTTTAATGCAGCTGCATCAAATCTGGTAATCAGGCTGATCCCGGAGCGCTGACTGATGATATTGTCCCATGTTGAGTTAATATCATTACCCAGAGGTGTGACCGCGCCGATACCCGTTATTACAACTTTTCTCATAGTGCAGTTATATTAACACACACTGCCGTCCAGAAAAGTCTGTTCGAGAGAGGCTGAATGCCGAATAAACTCAATACTGACTCCTTGTAAAAAGAGAGTCTTGCAGTTAGTAAAGTTGTTATACATCAAAATGAACTGAAAAGATATAATCAGCAAAGCGGGACATGCCCTTTCAATATCTGTCGATTCATTGGGTTTATGAGGTATTCAGCCACTTGCATAAATTGATCTTGGAACGATTTGATTAACATAGATATTTTTCTGTTCAGCGGTTAATATACTTACATGTCTTATTCAAAAGATGCCATATCATTTTTCAAAAAGGGCTTTAACTGAACCCAGTCCATACTTGCAGCTCATGGACATGAGCTGGGACTGGAGAATGATACTGCCCTGAAAATCGGGAATGCCTTTGGAGGGGGATTGGGCCGGACAGGAGAAACTTGCGGTACGGTCACAGGGGCGCTCATGATAATCGGACTTAAATACGGGGCAGCAGACCTGAACGACACAGCATCAAAGGCAAAAACCTATGAGATTGCGAAGGAATTTTTGCGTAAATTTAAAGAAATGAACAATACCCTGACCTGCAGGGAACTGATAGGTTTTGATATTGGATTAAAAGAAAAACTGAGCACTGATGATTGGGACATAATATTGAAAAAATGTCCTAAATATATTACAGATGCTTCCGTAATATTGGAGGGGATAGTGTGAAAAAGCTTACACACATCGACAGTAAAGGCAAGTCAACAATGGTTGACGTAAGTGACAAGTCTTCAACACAGAGGGAGGCCATGGCATCCGGGAGCGTTCATATGAAAAAAGAAACCCTCAGTCTGATCACCTCAGACAAGATCGCCAAAGGCAATGTATTTGAGACAGCAAGGCTTGCCGGGATCATGGCAGCCAAAAAGACATCCGGCCTTATCCCGCTCTGCCACCAGCTTAATCTTTCATCCGTTCATGTTGATTTCAGAATCGACAGGAAGAACAGTAAAGTCAACATAGAAGCAAAAGCTAAATGCACGGGACAGACTGGCGTGGAAATGGAGGCCCTGACCGCGGTCTCGGTCGCTGCACTTACCATCTATGACATGTGCAAGGCAGTGGACAAAGGCATGATTATATCGGACATAAAGTTAATGGAGAAACGGGGCGGCAAGAGCGGGGATTGGAAGCGATCAAAGACTGATCACTGAGGGCTGCAGCTTTAATATCTATTCATTTATACCTTTTCACTTCAAACCTGTAGAGTTCTATGTCCTCCCCTACATATATCCCGGCTTTCATGGACGCGATGCTAACTTGTTCGTCAACTGTGTCCACCCCTTCCAGGTCAGGAAGAAGAAGGCCTTTACGGTCCCCGCTTTTTACGATGACCCCGTATTTCCTGGGGTTGAGCTCTTTCTTGCTTTTGATCTTTTCCGGTTCCGTAAGGACGTCCACTGAATATTCGAGAACCGGAAGCTCTGACTTAGTGACCGGTGGGAACCTCGGGTCCTGGGTTGAGGCGCTTATTGCATTCTGGATAATCTCGGTCGCTATATTTTCTGTTGTAGAATGAAAGGTCCCGATACAGCCCCGCAATTCGCCTTTCTTTTTAAGTGAAACAAAGACCCCTGTTTTAGCTGTCATTTCAGGGACAGGGTCAGCAGGTGGGCCGATTATCTTTTTGTTTTGAATATATTGTTCGACCGTGTCTTTTGCGAGTTTTACCAGAGGATGCATAGTTAAAAACCAATTATGAATTACAAATTACGATTTTCAAATTTGAAAATCGTCCGTAGGGGCGTATTGCAATACGCCCCTACCCGGTCTTATTTCTTCCTGGTCAGCACATAGTCGGCAATTGTAAGAAGCGAGCTTTTTTCCATAGAGTCACGGAAGATATCGAGTCCTGCCTTGGCTTCACTGATAAGCGCGCCGGCCCTGGCATATGACTTTTCTATTGAGCGGTGCCTGCTGAACATCTCCTGCACATCAGCAAGGTCTGTTTCTGTAATGCTGTCAGCACTGATTATTTCCTTTATCCTTGCAGTTTCCCTGTCATCAGCATCTCTCAGCAAATTGATAAGAGGCAGTGTAACCTTGCCCTCTTCCAGGTCTTTTCCGAGATTTTTCCCGAATACCTTTTCCTCTGCCATATAATCAAGTATATCATCCGCCATCTGAAAGGCATAACCGAATTTCAGTCCGAAAGATGCGAGGGCGTCTTCCTGTTCCTGCGTGGCATTACCAAGGACAGCCCCTCCCTTGCAGGCCGCTGACATGAGAATGGCTGTCTTGCCCTTTATTATTTTCATATAATCGTCTTCCGTCATGTCAACACTACCCTGTTTGCTTAGCTGTACCAGTTCCCCTTCACTCATTTTCGCCGTTGCTGTACAGAGTGCATCCATTATCTTCTGCCTCTCGAGGAGGTTTGCAAGCCTTAACGCATTAGCGTAGAGAAAATCCCCCACAAGGACCACCACCTGATTGCCCCATATGGAGTGTGCAGAAGGCTTGCCGCGCCTCAGGTTGGCGCCGTCAACCACATCATCATGGATAAGGGATGCGGAGTGGATAAACTCCACACTGCTTGCAAGGGTGCTGACCCCATCCCCCCTGTACCCCATAATACGGGAACTGAGTATCGCAAGAAAGGGGCGGATACGTTTACCGCCTGCAGCGAAGATATGTTTTCCGACTACAGAGATTGCAGGGGCAACCGTTTCCAGGATTTCTGACATCCTGTCTTCAGCAGCCTTGAGGTCTTCTCTGTAGTATTCCCAGATGCTATCAATCGTCATGTTACATTTTATCCACTGATTTCACACATTACTCAGATTATGAAAGAAAATTCTATTAATCCGGCAATTAAATAATATATCCCGAAAACTGACTGTGTCACGATTGTCATCCTGAACTTGCCTGTCCCGACTTGTCGGGTATTCAGGATCCAGCGACTTGTAATATCTTAATAAAACTGGATTCCGGATCAAGTCCGGAATGACAGCATTCAGATATTTGATTGCCATATTATAAAATCTGTGTAATCTGCCTAATCTGTGGATATTACCCTTTCGCCTTCATCATTATCGAGTCCAGGTCAGCGCCCGGCTGGTTCAGTTTGTGCAGATCTTCAGGTCTGAACACGCCTTTTTCAGTAATTATACCAGTAATGTATTTTGCAGGGGTTACATCAAAGGCTATATTTCTCACCTTTACTCCTTCAGGGGCTATATGGCATCCGAATATATGGGTGACTTCCTCAGGCCCCCTTTCCTCGATCGGAATAAGGTCACCTGTTGCCATTGAAAAATCAATGCTGCTCAGAGGTGCAGCAACATAAAACGGCACACCATTTTCCTTGCATAACACTGCGAGTGAATATGTCCCGATCTTGTTTGCAACATCACCGTTTGCCACGGTCCTGTCAGTGCCGACAATGGCGAGATTGATTTCCCCCTTGCGCAAGATAGCCCCTGCGGTATTGTCAGTTATGAGGGTCACCGGAATATTGTCCTGCATGAGTTCCCATGATGTCAGGCGGCACCCCTGCAGCACCGGGCGTGTTTCATCGGCATAAACATGGATCTTCTTGCCCTGTTCCACTGCAACCCTTATCGGCCCTGTTGCTGTTCCATAGCCTCCTGTTGCGAGTGAGCCTGCGTTGCAATGAGTAATAACTGTGTCCCCGTCTTTTATGAATTGCGCGCCAAATTTCCCTATCGTCCTGTTTATTTCAATGTCCTGCTCCAAAACCCTGTTTGCCTCTTCAGTCAGAAATACCTTCAATGCATCAACCGGTTCATCTTTTCTTTCTGCCAGCAGTTTCCTTGTCCTGTCGACTGCCCACTGTATATTTACTGCAGTCGGTCTCGTTGCAAGCAGGGTCTGAAACACAGGTTCCAGGCCAGCCATGAACTCCCTGTAACTGGATGCCTTGATATCATTGGCCCCTATGGCAATACCCATTGAAGCTGCTATCCCGATTGCCGGTGCCCCGCGTATCCAGAGTTTCTTTATCCCCTCTGCAACCACGTGATAATCTTTGCAATCAACATAAACAACTTCACGGGGCAATCTGGTCTGATCAAGCATTTTAACCACCCCGTCAACCAGTTCAATCGTTTTAACCATCTTCTCTCCTTATATTATTAATCTCGGGTACAAAGGCACTTAATGAATCTTAGTCCGCATTGCACCTGTCTGCCTTTTATTAAATAACTCCGGGCACTGCCATCATAATCAGCAAGGTGACCGTGAGAATAATCAGGACTACTACAGTTGCCCAGGATATATAATTATGCCTTTTTGTGTTAATAAAATCTCCCATAATTTTTTTCTTGTTGATAAGCGACAGTGCATAAACAAGCACAAACGGCAGCAGTATGCCGTTTAATACAGAAGAAAGCACCATAAGCAGCACAAGAGGGATTCCGGGGATAAGCACAAGCAGTGACGAGACGATAATTAATATAGTATAAATCCACTTGAATTGAGGCGCCTGTTTAAATGTCTTGTTTATCCCTGCTTCCCAGCCCATCGCCTCACATATATAATATGCTGTTGCAAGCGGGACAATAATCGCACCGAGGATGGATGCATTGGCCAGGCTGATGGCAAAGAAAACAGACGCATATTTGCCAGCAAGAGGCGCCAGTGCCTGTGCAGCCTCGTGCGCCTCATTGATCCTGACCCCTCCGGGAAACAGTGTTGCAGCACATGTAACGATTATAAAGAAGGCAACTACGTTGGTCATCAGACAGCCGACTGTCACGTCGAGCTTTGAATATTTATAGTCCTCTTTCTTAATCCCCTTTTCAGCAATAGATGACTGCAGATAAAACTGCATCCACGGGGTTATGGTGGTGCCTATGATCGCTATACTCAGCATGATAAATTCCGACTCGAGTTTCACCTCCGGGACCAGTGTGCTCTCAAGCACCTTGCTCCATTCCGGTTTGGCCATGACACCCGAAATTATATACCCGAAATAAAGCAGACAGGCCCCCAGCAGAAACCTCTCCACCCCCCGGTAGCTTCCTTTAATAACAAGCAGCCATATTAAAAAAGCACCCAAAGGCACCATGATATATTTGCTCAGACCAAACACCTCCATGCTCGCTGCCCATCCTGCGAACTCGGCCACGGTCGTCCCGAAGTTCGCAATGAGCAGGATGATCATCATAAAGAAGGTCGCCTTTACCCCGTAATTTTCCCTGATCAGGTCTGAAAGCCCTTTTCCGGTAACGACCCCCATCCTTGCAGCCATTTCCTGGATCACGACAAGCGCAATGGTTGTCGGGACAAGCGTCCAGAGCATCATGTTGCCGTAACGGGCGCCTGCAACAGAATATGTGGTTATACCTGAAGCGTCATTGTCGATAGATGCCGTGATTATCCCCGGGCCTATGATCGCCACAAAGACAAGCAGTTTTTTCCATGTATGTGAAAGACTCCCGAGCGTCAAATGCTCCTCCTCCTTTTTCTGTATGATCGAGGCAGGAGGATGTCCACAACATCATCAACGGTCACAATGCCGAGCAGGTCTCCTTTGTCATCTATGACAGGGATGGCGAGGAGGTTATATTTGGATATGGTCTCAGCAACGATCCGCTGATTGGTATCAGGTGAAACTGTCTTTAATTTCGTTTCCATAATTTCAGAAAGGGGCATATGAGGGGGATTAAGTATCATGTCCTTAAGGGTGGTGATTCCTATGAGCTTTTCGTTTTCAACAATAAATATGTAATAAACGGATTCTACTTCATTTGCATCGATTCTGAATTTTTCTATGGCATCATTGATTGTAACTTCCGGGGCATATGCGATAAACTCATTGGTCATGAGTCCGCCTGCTGTATCTTCTTCATGGGCAAGCAGCTCCTGGATGTCCTGGGCATCTTCATCTTCTATCGAATCGAGAAGTTCCTTTGCCTTCTCTTTTTCCAGATCAGCTATCAGGTCTGCCGCTTCATCAGGGGGCATCCTCTCAACAACCTCAGAGGCATAGTCCTTATCAATCTCTTCAATGATCATCTTCTGCATGTCAGGATCAAGTTCAGTCAGCGCCTCTGCAGCTACGTTGGGGTCAAGTCCCTTAAAAAAAGCCAGTCCCTGTTCGTGGGGCACTTTACTAATGATGTCCGCAATATCAGCCGGATGCAGGTCGGAGATCATCTGACGGGGTACAGTCAGGGACAGTTTTGAAAGCCTCGGCTCAAGGGGCTGGATAAAGCTCCAGCGGATTATGTTCTGCGGGAGACTCTTTCCCAGCATCTCGTAAAATCTCTCGCTCTTTCTCTCAACACCGAGACGCCTCAGTATCCCCCTGAACCCTACATCAACCCCGCTGACGCAGGCGTGGTCTTTCTGGCCTTCAAGCTGCACATCATTTACACGGACAACCTTGGCACCGTCAGCGTCAACGATCTGCTTGTCAAAGATGTCCCTGACGATCAGCAGTATCTCATCCGGCGGTTCATATGGTTCGACCCTCGGGGAATACACTTTGGAGGATATGATACGCTTGTTGAATATGCCGACATTTTCCCACTGAATGCAGTAGCGCTTCTTTTTTTCTTCGAGGATAAGGGCGGACACGCGGGGCAGGGGGTCGCCCTTTATAACAACGAGGTCTTTTACTCTTCCCAGTTCGTCCCCTTTCGGATCAAGGACAGGCATGTTGAGCAATTCACTGACAAAGAGTTCGCCGAAAAGGGGCATGAAGACCTCCAGCCTGATTTTATAGAATTAGATCCTACATCTTGACCTTGAAGTATACCTAAGGCAGGGAATTTTCAGCAACCCGGGTTGCCTCTTTCTTTTCCTGTATTTTTTTTATTATGAGACTCGTCACGATCCCGTTAAATATGCCGGTTACCAGTCCCGCTCCCAGAATAACAGGACTGATAATCAGGATGGCCTCAATCCTGCGCACAAAGAGAAAGTGGGCAAGGAACAGCTGCACGATGTTATGGGTCAACGCCCCGAAGATACTCACGGTCACAGGACCGAAGAGCCTCCTGAACACCACGATCAGCGCCCACATGACAAGCGTGCTCGCCACCCCGCCACCCAGGCTCATCACAAAGGCAGGCCCGAGAAATGTCCCTGCCAGAAGGCTCCTTATAATGACCCTTGTGAAAGTGACTATCATCCCTGCCCTCAGCCCGTAAAGGTACAGTGTAGTAAGGGTAATTATATTGGCCAGGCCCAGCCTCAGCCAAGGAACAGGAGTGGGGATCAGTGACTCGATGCTGTGCAGTCCGACAGCGTAAGCGGACAAAAGCGCTATATGAATGGTCTCTGAACTGACTCTATCGCCTGGTACTCCTTCTTCCCCCCCCTTAATAAGGGGGGGTACAGGGGGGGTATTCTTTATTTTTTCCATTTGGCCTTAAGTATAAAACCGCAGACCGGAAAAGGGAATATAAATATTAATTTTCCTGCTGTTGCTCAGTCGTTCGATTAAATAAACCGGTTGGATTTTCAAAGGAAAAGGCAGGGTAATTATATAATGATAAAACTAAACGGTCTTGTTCCTCGCAGTCTTGCGATAAAGAAGCTGGAATGGTTGTCACAATGATCCGAGGCTGTATACTGTACTTGTTAAACATTATATTTAGTGCTATATTTAATATTAAATAAAGCATGTAAGGAGGTACTATATGTCACAGATAAGCCCTTCGGAGGATATCCGCTCCGTTACTGACCTGAAGCGGAATACTCGCGATATTCTTGACCATCTCCACGCTACTGGGCGGCCGGTCATTCTGACGGTCAATGGCAGGGCCGACTCAGTACTGCTGGATGTGCATGTTTACGAAAAATATCTACGGGCAGCAAATCTCGCAAAGCTGCTTGCCCCTGCGGAACGCGAAATAGAAGGCGGGCACACCCGTCCTGCCCGTGACTTTCTCAAAGAGTTCAGGCGTGACAAAAAAATACAGCGTTGACATTACAGCAACCGCTGAGTCGGATGTCGCTGGTATATGGGAGTATATCTCCCAGGATAAGCCAGAGGCGGGATCTGCGTTTATCCTGCAACTTGAAGAGCAGGTCGGCACGCTGGAAAACTTTCCTGAGCGCTGTCAGCTTGTCCCTGAAAACGAACTACTCGGTACCGCTTATCGCCATCTGGTGTACGGCAATTACCGAACCATATTCAAGATAACAGGGCACAGGGTAATCATTTTGCGGGTGCTGCATGGAACGCGGCTGCTTGATATCGGACTGCTGGAGGGGCTCACTGAATAAAAAAATAATACGGCATAGACCATGTTTACTCAACCTCTTCATACCCTTTTTTCAAGACATCTATATTCCCTTTCATATTCTTTGTAATCAGGACCTTTTTATCAGAGGTGACCATGATGCCGTCAAGTCCCTTTGCTTCGAGGAGTTTCATCCCCTTTTCAGCCCCGAGGATTAATATGGCCGTATCAATGCCGTCAGCCACATATCCTTCCGGGGCGATGACAGAGACACTTATCAATCCGGAATCTGACGGATATCCTGTTGCAGGATCGATTATGTGGTGATAGCGTTTATCGTCCCTGATGAAAAACCGCTGGTAATCCCCCGCAGTTGAAATGGCCCTGTCCTTTAAAAGGACGGTCGCAAAGACATCCTCCCACGGTTTTTCTGAATTCAAATTCTCCGGTCTCGGGTCCTGTATTCCGACCTTCCACGGATTCCCGTTTGTGCTTGATCCATAGCCACTGATGTCGCCTGCTATAGAAACAAGCGCAGCCTTAATTCCCCTGGCTTTTATCGCTTCTATCGCCTTGTCAGCAGCATAACCTTTCGCAATCCCTCCGAGGTCAAGCTCCATTCCTGTGTCTTCAAGATATATCTCTGATGATTCACCGGATATTTTTATCTTTCTGTAATCAACATAAGTCTGCGCCTTTTTTATTACAGCAGCAGAAGGCAAAGACGGGTCTGCCGGGCGGCCCGAAAACTTCCACAGTTTTAGAACCGGGGCGATCGTAGGGTCGAATGCCCCTCCGGTATCAGCGGAAATGCCGATTGTCTTTTTCATAAGGTCCAGCGTTTCCCTGCTTACATGTACAGGTTTTGTTCCGGCATCCCTGCTTACGGCGCTGATTTCACTGTCGGGTGAAAAGTTGTTTAGATATTTATCGAGCTTTTCGATTTCAGCATACCCTGCATCAATGGCGGCCCTGGCCTTTTCTTTTGACGGGCTGACTACCGTGATAGTGCAGTATGTGTCCATCAGGACCCGGCTCTCCTTGTACATCTGGTCCTGCTGGGTGCAGCCGGGCAGGGCAAGAATAAACAGTGCGAAGCACAGAAGACCAGTTAAGATGATAGAAAGATTACCCCCCTTTTGCCCCCCCTTACCAAGGGGGGGATGGGGGGGTGCCTTCTGCCTTCTGACTTCCGGCTTATTATTCATACTTTCTCCTCTCTCAACCCAAGCTTCTCCCGAAGGAATTTCCCTGTGAACGACTTTGTATCCAACGCCACTTCTTCCGGAGTACCGGAGGCAACTATAGTGCCGCCCTCGTCTCCGCTTTCCGGCCCCAGATCAATAAGATAGTCCGCGCTTTTTATAACATCAAGATTGTGTTCGATAACAACCACGCTGTTGCCTGCAGTTACCAGTTCATTCAGCACGTCAAGCAGTTTGTGAATATCAACAAAATGCAGGCCTGTCGTCGGTTCATCGAGTATATAAAGCGTTTTACCCGTGGCTTTCCTGCTCAGTTCCCTTGAAAGCTTCACCCTCTGCGCCTCGCCGCCTGAGAGTGTTGTCGCAGATTGTCCGAGCTGTATGTAGCCGAGTCCCACTTTTTCAAGGGTAAAGAGCTTGCGCCTCAAAGACGGGATAGCATCAAAGAATTCAAGGGCCTGGGACACGGTCATTCCGAGGACTTCGGAGATGCTTTTGTCTTTGTAGCGTATCTCAAGAGTCTCCCTATTATACCTGCTGCCCCTGCAAACCTCGCACAGGACGTAAACATCAGGGAGAAAATGCATCGACACCTTAATAAGGCCGTCACCCTTGCAGGTCTCGCACCTGCCCCCCGGGATATTGAAACTGAACCTTCCGGGTTTATACCCCCTTACCCTTGATTCAGGGAGCTGTGAATAAAGGTCCCTTATGAATGTAAAAATACCTGTATAGGTTGCTGGATTAGAGCGCGGGGTCCTGCCCAGGGGGGACTGGTCTATGTCGATCACCTTGTCTATCTTTTCAATTCCGGTTATGCCTTCGTGTCTGCCCGGCAGGTCTTTTGATGAGTAAAGCTTCTTTGAAAGGGACTTATACAGTATTTCAATTATCAGGGTGCTTTTCCCTGATCCAGATACCCCGGTAACGCATGTCAATACACCCAAAGGGATATTAACGTCGATGTTCTTAAGATTGAATTCTCTTGCCCCCTTTATTGTAATGAAGTCCCCCGGCACTCTCCTTTCATGAGAAACAGGGATAGTCAGATGTCCGCTCAGATACGGGCCGGTCACAGATTCAGGGTCTTCAGCTATCTGCTGTAAACTACCCTCTGATACAATATACCCGCCCTCAACTCCGGCCCGGGGCCCCATGTCTATTATATGGTCAGCCCTCTTCATTGTATCTTCATCGTGTTCAACCACGATCACAGTATTGCCCATCTCTCTCAGTTTGCAAAGACTGTCAAGCAGCCTCCCGCAGTCCCTCGGATGAAGCCCTATTGTGGGCTCATCGAAAATATAAAGCACCCCGGTGAGTGATGACCCGATCTGGGTTGCGAGCCTGATCCTCTGGGCCTCGCCGCTTGAGAGGGTGGCTGCAGGCCTGTTTAAGGTCAGATAACCAAGCCCAACGTTATTGAGAAAGTACAGTCTCTCCCTTGTCTCTTTTAAAACCTTTGAAGCTATCGTCTGCTCGGTCCTGGAAAGCTTCAGCTGCCCAAGAAAGGCAGAGACTTCACTGACGGGCATTGACGACAATTCGCCTATGTTCAACCCGCCAATCCTGACAGCAAGGGCCTCTTTCCTCAGCCTCAAGCCGTTACAGGCAGGACATTTTTCCATGTTCCTGAAAGGCTCATCATCTTCGCCTGCATTGTGAAATCCAAGGCCGCTGCATTTCGGGCATGCCCCGAATGGGCTGTTGAAGGAGAAAAACCTCGGGCTGATCTCAGGATAATTTACCCCGCAGTTGGGGCATGCGAGTTTTGTGCTGAAGAAAAGGTCCTTCCCTTCATCAATTATATTTATTATTACAACATCGGAAAAGCCCATTGCATGCGTAATGGCCCTCGAAATATGCTTCTCTATACCAGGCTTGATAATCAGTCTGTCGATAACAATATCTATGTTATGTATCTTATACCTGCTTAATTCCACGTCCTTTGTAATGTCAACCATTTCACCGTCTATCCTTGCGCGTATGATGCCCTTTTTCCTTGCCTCATACAACTCTTTCTTGTATAGTCCTTTCCTTCCAATTACTATAGGGGAAAGCACCTGGATACGGGTCCTCGGAGGAAATGTAGAAATGGAGTCGATTATCTGCTGGATCCTCTGTGTTGCTATCGGACTGCCGCACTTGTAACACAACCTGGCCCCGATCCTGGTATACGCAACTCTCAGATAATCATATATTTCCGTTATAGTACCAACGGTAGAGCGAAGTCCTCTCGCTGTGGTCTTCTGCTCTATGGCTATGGAAGGGGAAAGGCCCTCAATGGAATCCACATCAGGCTTCTGGAGCTGCTCAAGAAACTGCCTTGCGTAAGCGGAAAGGCTTTCCACGTAGCGCCTCTGCCCCTCAGCGTAGATCGTATCAAATGCCAGAGACGACTTCCCCGATCCTGAGGGGCCGGTGATGACGACAAGACTGTCGCGGGGAATCGTCACATCAATATTTTTCAGATTGTGGACCCTCGCACCTTTAATGATAATGTTATTCAGCATAAAATGACCTTGACCGCAAGAAAATTTACTATACCTTATGAAAGTTGTTTGATTCAAACAGCGCAATATGCTCAAAATAATTACTCATTCCCTTGAATTAGCTTCAGTAATACCTTTATAATATAAAACTTATCTAATCCCCGGAGGAAACCATGAACAAAAGGAATTACCTGTTTACATCTGAGTCTGTATCAGAGGGACATCCTGACAAAGTCGCTGATCAGATTTCAGACGCTGTACTTGATGCAATTTTTGAACAAGATCCTGCTGCCCGCGTAGCATGTGAAACCCTGGTCACTACTGGAATGGCGCTGATAGCTGGTGAGATCACTACCTCAGCCTGGGTCGACATGCAGAATGTCGTACGCCAGACAATAAAACGTATCGGTTACAACCATTCTGACATGGGATTTGACTGGGAGTCCTGCGCTGTACTGACTTCCATCGATAAACAATCAGTTGACATCGCCATGGGAGTAAATGAGACAAGCGATCATGAACAGGGCGCAGGCGATCAGGGTATCATGTTCGGTTACGCAACCAATGAGACCGAGGTCCTGATGCCCGCTCCTATTACCTACGCTCACAGGCTGATGCAGCGCCAGGCTGAGGTCCGTAAAAACGGCACCCTGCCGTGGCTGCGTCCTGATGCAAAGAGCCAGGTGACCTTCCGGTATGAAGACGGCAAACCCGTTGCTATCGAAGCCGTTGTCCTGTCGACCCAGCATTCGCCTGACATTGAATACAAGGCACTGAAAGAGGCGGTCATGGATGATATTATCATGCCCGTATTGCCGGCTGACTGGATACATCCAACCACGAAGTTTCATATAAATCCAACCGGGCGTTTCGTTATCGGCGGCCCTGTCGGAGATTGCGGGGTCACAGGCCGCAAGATTATTGTAGACACATACGGCGGTGCAGCACGTCATGGAGGTGGGGCTTTCTCAGGTAAAGACCCTTCAAAGGTGGACCGTTCTGCTGCTTATGCGGCCCGCTATGTTGCAAAAAACATTGTTGCAGCCGGTCTGGCTGAACGGTGCGAGATTCAGGTGTCTTACGCCATAGGTGTTGCCGAACCTATTTCTATCAGCATTGAGACCTTTGGTACAGGTAAAATTGAGGAAGACAAGCTTATAGAACTTGTAAGAGAGCACTTTGATCTCAGGCCGCGCGGTCTTATCACGATGCTCAACCTTTTACGGCCTATCTACGGTCCGACAGCCGCCTATGGACACTTTGGAAGGGAAAACGAAGGGTTCCCATGGGAAAAGACAGACCTGGCTGAAATTCTGAAAAAGGAAGCAAAAATATAATATCCTGTTATCAGGAGAGACGAGGTTACATAATGTCAACAACAGCAGCAGAAAAGAAGACCGGTGATTATAAAGTTGCCGATATCAACCTTGCAGAATGGGGGAGAAAAGAGATTGAGATAGCGGAAAAGGAAATGCCCGGCCTTATGGCGGTCAGGGAGAAATATTCCGCTTCCAAACCCTTAAAGGGGGTCAGAGTATCCGGCTCACTCCACATGACAATCCAGACAGCAGTGCTTATAGAGACACTCGCTGACCTTGGAGCAGATGTCAGGTGGGCCAGCTGCAATATCTTTTCAACACAGGACCACGCAGCAGCAGCAATAGCAGCTGCAGGTATACCTGTTTTTGCATGGAAGGGTGAGACCCTCGAGGAATACTGGTGGTGCACAAATGAAGCGTTAACGTTCCCTGGAGGCAAGGGGCCGCAGCTGATCGTTGACGACGGCGGTGACGCAACCCTTTTTATTCACAGAGGATATGAGGCTGAGAACAATTCTGCCATCCTTGACGAGCCTACAGACAACCATGAACTTCAGATAATCAACAGTCTTCTGAAACAACTTCTGGCTGAAGACAATCAGAAATGGCACCGTGTGGTAAAAGAGTGGAAAGGCGTCAGCGAAGAAACCACAACAGGCGTTCACAGGTTATATGAAATGATGAACAGGGGAACGCTCCTTGTACCTGCCATAAATGTGAATGATTCTGTCACTAAATCCAAATTCGACAATCTCTACGGCTGCAGGGAGTCCCTGGCAGACGGGATCAAGAGGGCCACGGACGTCATGCTCGCCGGGAAGGTCTCGGTTGTCTGCGGATACGGCGATGTCGGCAAGGGCTGCGCCAAGTCTTTGAAGGAATATGGCTCAAGGGTCATTGTTACTGAGATAGACCCCATCTGTGCGCTTCAGGCTGCAATGGAAGGGTTTGAAGTTGCAACTGTTGAAGACACTCTGGGTGAAGGGGACATTTATGTTACCACTACCGGAAACATGGACATAATCAGGATCGAGCACATGTCCAGAATGAAGGACCAGGCGATTGTATGCAATATCGGTCATTTTGATAATGAGATCCAGGTGCACAAGCTTTTTGCATATCCCGGCATTCAGAGGGTCAATATCAAGCCCCAGGTTGATAAATACATCTTCCCTGAAGGACATTCCATCTTCCTTCTTGCTGAAGGCAGGCTGGTGAATCTCGGATGCGCTACAGGCCATCCTTCATTTGTTATGTCAAACAGCTTTACCAACCAGACACTTGCGCAACTCGACCTCTGGGAAAATAAGGACCGTTATGAAAAGAAGGTATACCGGCTTTCCAAGAAGCTCGATGAGGAAGTGGCCAGGCTCCATCTCGAAAAAATCGGGGTAAAGCTTACAAAGCTTACAAAGGAACAGGCAGATTATATCGGAGTTCCTCTTGAAGGGCCATACAAACCGGAGCACTACCGGTATTAAGAAACAACGTTAAGGAAAAGGGACAGGTCAAGAACCTGTCCCTTTTTGTAAATTCGTCCTTTCAGGCTAATCCAAAATACTCTTTAGAGTTTGTCCATAACCTCAGACCGTAAGCCGTCATTCCCGCAGTCCTTTGAGCGGGAATCCAGTTTTTTAACATGGTTCCCCGCTTTCGCGGGGACAGGGCTGGATGCCCGATTAAAAACCTCGGGCATGACAATATTGAAAAACGAACAATTTACGGACAAACACTCATTTCCAATTATCAACGAGGGCTAAATAAATTTCAATATCGCCTGAAGGATGTCCATTGACCTTGTCTGCCAGAACGTCTCAACAAGCCCCACCTTCCACAGGCCATCTTCCTTCACCATCTGCAACTTAAGCGGATTTTTTGAATTCTTATAGGTAATAATTATCTCCGCCTTACTCTGCTCCATCGCGCCTGCCTGCCACCTGCTCTCATCCAGCACCATAAGAACGTCAACGCTCTGCATAAATGCCTTCCAGTAATTATTAAATATGATGCCGCCCTTCTCAAAGTCCTGCTCAATGGCTGCCAGTTGTATTTCTCCCCCCATCTTTTGATAAGTTTTATTTACATCATCAATAATTGTCTTATGAGATCTTTCCGACAATAATGACCAGGCCGCATCATATCTGCCCTTATTCAAAAAAGTAAAGAAATCTTCAGCCTGGGCAAGCATTACGTCAATGGTATAATTTATATCTTCATCAGCGGAAGCAGCACAGGGGGACACAATGAACAGGAGGCATGTTAAAGCTATTAAACAAAACAGAGCTGATTTTTTCATATTGGACACAATGTATAAAAAAAGGGCTGACGAGTCAGCCCTTTTTTATCACTTTCACCTGATTTCTTTAGTGATGAGATGTTGTAGCATGTGAGTCCGTGGAGTCGTCATCACTGCCTCCAGTTGTAGCTACAACAAGGCCTACTGCAGCTGCAGCAACCGCTGCCCCGGCCCCGATGGTACCAGCGGTTATTCCAGCGCCGACTGCTAAACCAGCCCCGGCCCCGGCTTCAGCTGCTGCTAATGCAGCACCAACCTCTGCATAACCTGCAGCATTCAGGGTAGACACAAGAGCGGACTTCTCCGCCACAATATGCCCGATAACTTTTCCGGTTGCTTCTTCGATTACAGGCAGGGCTGCCTGGTTGCCTGTAAGGGCAGGCGCAGCTGAGCCTTCAACATATGTCCCTCCCGCATCCGCAGCAAGCTTCTTTGCAGCCTCCAAAGCTGATATCTTCTGGGTCTGTGCCTGTACTTGCGATATCGTCAGGGAATTACATAAAAGAAATACGGCCACCATAAACAACACAATCATTTTACGCATGCTTTCCTCCTCTTACATTACAGACGTTTTGAATTTATTTAGTCTCAGCGGTGTATTGTAACTGCATTTAGTATATTTAAATCAACTCAGACGATATAATTCAAGTTATTTGTACATCATTTGCCTGTCTTTGTCAAGATAATTTTTAGTGTTCCTGTCAATGAAATCAAACAACGTATTGTAATGGTCAATGTCCTGTCCTGTGTCACGCGTCCAGGGAGACAGTGAATAGCTGTAAGTGGTCCTCGAGTCAGTGCCCTTGAACAGTCTCAGCGGTATTGATACGCCGATCCCCTTGTCATGATAGTCCTTGTTTATATTGTCGCTGAAAACCGAGGTATCAGTAAAACTGTACCACGCCCTGATCGTCACTCCGTTAATTACCTTTGAGACCGTAAACCTGACCCCTTTGTCACCGGCAAGGAACCTCCCTGCCTTTGCATCGACTGAAAGCTCCATTTCGTGTATGTTGAGGCGCACGTTAAAGAAGGCCGTCGTATAAAGGTCTTTCACTTTCTCATCGTCGTCATTGGTGAGCAGGGCCAAAGGACTGTCCGGGTCCCTCTTCCTTACAGCACTCCCGCCCACCCCGAGAAAAAACCTTCCATCAAGCACCGGCATGGCCACTTCCCCGTCAATACCGGCATACTCAATCTCGAGCAACCCGACAGATGCCTTTGCAAACAGATGCGGGCCGAACCTCTGGATCTGGTCAAACAATAGCCGGCCGAGCGCTGCCTTTTCTCTCTTGTATAGTGCGATATCACTCCTGACCGGGACTGATAACGGCTCATTTGATGTTGAAATATTGTTCAATGGATAACCCTCCACCCCTGCGATAAATGTGCCGCCGCTCCATGGATAATATCCTGTCCATCCGGTAAGACCGAGCCTGTACTTAAAGAACCCGGACGGGTCATTCAGAAAAGTCTCCAGAGAAGGTTTTATGCCATAGTTCACCTTTTTTCTGTAAGCCGATGCATTGCCCGGAGTTGCTGCTATTCCAGTGACTGTTCTTGATAGATAAAGAAATTCCCCTGAGGTAAGTTCTTCAGTATAAAGTGCCTTCACATCCTCTATTGCAGTAGAAAATTTCAGCAGAGGTATCCCGTTCTTTTTAAGTACAATGTGCAGTGTCTCCCCTTTTTCAGGAAGGGCATCAGAAATTATGTCAAGGATGATTCTTACCGCTTTTACATTGTAGTAATATTTATCATTCTGGGCCTCCAGCCACCACTCCCCGTTTGTGGAATAATACTGAATATCACTGAACCCCGCCCTGGATAATGCGCTTATCACCCTTTCATCGGCAGGGACAGCACCTGCCATGCCCCGGCTCCTGAATACGGGATCATAAATAGGGAGCAGAGGTACCCCTATGTCAAATGCAAAAGACACGCCCGCTCCGATCCGGTTGCCCCGCTGATAACTCAGGTCAAGCTCGGCCCACTTTACCGGTCTGTACCTCAACCCGAAATTATATTTGGAGGGCACCGGGTCTTCAAAATATTTCCTCTGTGCCGGATCAGCTGTCTGTTCATCGTACTTGATGGGACTGTACTCGACCATGAAAGCCAATTTCTCTGTCGGCACAAACTGAATGCCCCAGAAGAACTGGGAATCTTTCATCCAGTCCTTTGTGTCAGTCAGCATCTCAAACTTAATGTTTTCAGTGTTGGCGATAAGCGGATTTTTACCGAACCTTCCATTGCCAAACCCGAGGGTAAAGTCAAAGGGATAAATCTGTCTGCTTGCAACTATGTACTGTGACGGAAAAACCCGGGTGCCGTGAGGGTCCATAATGCCGACGGCAAGGGCAGGTAAATATCTGCTTTCCGGGAGAAACTGAAATTTAAAATCAACGGCCTTGTCCTTAAAGTTCTTCTGGTTCTCAAGTCCTGAAGGTACATTAAGCAACTCCGTTATCCTGCCGCCTGCCTCCAGCCCTCTGAGCGGGCTTATCGTTCCGTAGAAATAACGGTAGGGCCTTATATCACCGAATCCTATTCGGTAGCTGTTTTCCCTTATAACGCGTGCTGTGGGGATTTCCATTAAACCTGTGCCCCCCCAGTTGGCAGGGGAGGTGAAAGGTTCATCACCGGCATGTACAAATGAAAGGGGTAAGAAGGCAGCAAGACATGCCAGCATCAGAAAGGCCCGGACGCACCTAGAAAGCCACAATGAGCACCCCTGCTGTTACCGCAATCTGATAAAGGATCTGTGTTACGTCCTTTATCTCCCTCAGCCAGGCAATACGTTCAAGTTTTTCAGGAACAACTATTGTGTCTCCGGGTTCAATCTCCTTTATTTCTTCTCCAAAGGAACTCATTTCCCATCTCGTCCGGGACGAATTCCAGCTCAGCAACCCGGAGGTCAGCTTCCTCGCAGTACCGTCAACCTTCAACACATAGATATTGTCTTTGTCCGCGTAAGAAGCATATCCGCCGGCCATTGAGATATAATCTTTAAAATCAATATCGCCGGAATAAACAAAACTCCCCCTGGACATGACTGCCCCTATTACACTAACCACACTATTACGCATCGGTACCATAAGGCTGTCGCCTTCTTCAAACTCGATATCATATTCAGTGTTTTTTAATAATCTGGGATTGGCAAGTTTTATGGACATCCTGCCGGTCGCCTTTAACTGTTTGAGGGTCTCAATAAATCTCCTCTTATGCTCCATCTCGAGTGTTCTGGACGCCACTTCTTCTCCGGACAGCGCAGTCGATGCCTGAACAGAACCTGTCGTTAGCAGCTCACGTTCAAGCCTTTCGATCATATCTGTAAGCGCCTTTTGCTGTATATCCTTGACACTGTTTCTTGTAAAGACCGCTCCCCGGATATAAGCCCTCCTGGTGAACCCTCCTGCCCGCTCTATCAGGGATGACAGTCGTTCTCCGATCTTGATCGTATATGTCCCGGGATATTTGACCTCGCCGCTCACAGAGACCGTCCTGTAGAGCTTCCATTCAGGGACCGTACGTACAAACAGATAATCATTTATTTTTAAAGGGATGTTGTGTTCAGGGTCTCCTTTGAGTGCCAGTGAGACATTGATATTTAAAAGCTCGGTCACCGGCCCTGACTGGGTGACAGAGACCCTGGTCAGTTCAGCTTCATCAGAGGCGTAATAAAGTACCCCGCCCGCCTTTGAAATGACATCACTCAGCCTTGTCTCTCCGGGGACAATCGCATAATCGCCCTCATTCACTACAGCACCAACAAGCTTTACTGTATTGTTCGCTTCTGTCACAGAGAAAACCTTTATCAGGTCACCGTCCATAAGGACAAAGTTCTTGTCCGGATTGTTCTCCAGGTCCACGAGATCGCCTTCAAAGAGGGTCCTGAACTGATGCTCCTCTATTCTCTGCACCTGCACGCGGCCCTTAAAGGCAGTGCTCGTAAGCCCCCCCGCCATCTTGAAGAGGTCGAGCAGTCTTGTCTCATTACGCAATTCATAAATAGCCGGCACTCTTACATTCCCGGCGATCCCTACCAGAGGGCCGACAGCAGGGACAAAGACAACGTCCTCGGGCATCAGCCTTATGTCGCGGGTCTTGTCCCCGTTCAGGAGAAAATCATACATATCAAAGTGCGTTATTGTCGCGCCGTTTCTTTTGACCTGTATGTCCCTCATGGAGCCGGTCTTTGCCGGGCCGCCTGATACAAACAGAGCGTTCACCAGACTTGAAAGAGACGACACCTCGTAGCTTCCGGGGCTTTTGGCATTCCCCACAACATATACCTTCATGGACCGCAGAGAACCCATGCTTACATTCATTTCAAAGCCCGTATAGTATCTCGATATCTCCCTGTATAGTGCGTCCTTGAGTTCGTTAAATGTGAGCCCTGTCACTCCAACCACACCTATCTTCGGGAGGGTCACATTGCCGTCCCTGTCTACAGGCACGTCCCATCTTCCTTCGATCTTTCCCCAGACGGTGATCCTTATCTCGTCCCCCGGCCCCACAACATAATCCGGGCCCACCGGAACGTTTGACGGTAAGGAAAACGAACCGGCCGACCTCAGGAAAAGGTCATAGCCGAACTGTTTTATTTCTGTTGATATGTCTGAAGGTCCCCTGCCTGCAATGAACTGCTCGAATTCAGACGATACATCTTCAGCTGCCGGCTGCGGGGCTGGTACAGCTGAAGGCTGAAGCAGGACTGACTGCGACTGCGACTGCACAGTTTCAGACTGCTTTAGCTGCCGTTCAATCCCCTTCTGTATTTCAGGTGTAATAATTGAAGGTCTTACATCAGACATGGCCTTCCCGTCAGTCTGTCCCGTAATTTCTGGGGAAATCTGTATCGTACGCACCTGCTGTGCATATGTAATGTTCGCAAATACAGACACAATGAATAATAGAATCATACAGTATGTACAAGAAATAATTTTATTCATGAACTCACCCTTCATTTAGAATTATTTATAATATAAGGCCCTGAGTGAATTAAGACTTGACCTCTGAATGTGTTCCCTGGATTACCGCAGGTGTTCTATTCTAAATAAGTACGTTTTATTATTCAATATAAAACCGGGACTGAAACCGGGACATCAGCAGGCACTCCGTTTCAGGGGGGCAGTGGTTAGAGGGGTAATGAAAGAATCAGAGAGACCTGCCCTGTTCCTCCCGGAAGCGGGTCCTGGAAGCAAAACGCGTTGAAGGATCCACTTTATCGG
>QZIL01000072.1 GCA_003599025.1 Nitrospiraceae bacterium
TTTGTTATCTTCTCTTCAAGCATCTGTATTTTATCCACAGATGAACCCTCCTTAAAAAAATTAAAAGTGCCCTGTTGCATTAGCTTGTAACTTATCAAAACGAATCTTAAAAGTAAACCCGGTTCCGGAGTGGATATTCAGACCTTCCACCTGCAATGTGCAATCGTTACGGCCTTCTATTATTACATATCATCCGTATATTTTAACAAGGGGAAATTCTTCCTGAAGAAATATATTACTCAGCTGCCATGCGCCCGTCATGAGCCACCGGCAGTCCATTCACCGCCCTGTACTGCCAGTAGCTCTTTAAGACCCTCTGCACATATTTCCTGGTTTCCCGGTAGGGAATGTTTTCCGTAAATTCAGCAAGATCACTGCTGTCGAACCTGGACATCCACTGCTTCAGTTTATATTTGCCTGCATTGTATGCTGCAATAGCAAGAGGAAGTTCCCTGAGCTCACTCACCAGCTGTGAAAGGAAATAAGATCCAAGCAATATGTTTTTTCTGGGGTCCTTCAACTGAGAACGGTCTTTTACCGATATGTTCAGGTCTTTCTTCAGACTGTTTGCTGTGGAAGGCATAAGCTGCATCAGTCCCACTGCTCCGGCCCATGAAACAGCCGTAGGATCAAACCGGCTCTCCTCCCGGATTAAAGCAGATATAAGATAAGCATCCAGATTGTTGGACTCTGCAGCCAGCCGGACTGTGTCCCAATATGCGGGGGGGTATGAATATGGCAGAAGGTCACGTTCGCTCCTCGGCTCTGCAAATGCTATAACTTCTTTATATGCTCCAAGCTTAAGCGCCATATGGCCGAGATACAGTGACTCCTTAATTGTCTGCGCCCTGCTGAATGAATCAAGTATCTCGGCAAGCGCCTCGCTTTTCATTCCAATAAATGACAGCACTGCAATCCTTTCATACTGGTCCCCCACCGGCTGTTCAGGCTTGGAAAGTTCTATCCTCTCTGGCACATGATCAGACCACCTCAGCTTGATGAGATATCCGTAATAGCTCTCATTAGCCGGAAGTCCCCTGAAAAAGTCCCGGTCCTTGAGAGCGCATATTTCATTATCACTTACCGCCTGTCCATCAGCAGACAATGTCCCGCATTTCTCAGCCAGTTTTTCCTGGCTTCTTGCCCTCCAGAACAGGTATTTATAATAGTCTCTGCTGTTGACATACGACGTCAACAGCGACAGGTATTTATACGCATTCGCATGATCGCCTGAAATGTAGCTCAGCCAGCCCAGTCCCCAGAGAGCTTCTTCAGATTTTTCAGGGAATCTGTCCAGCACACTCCTGTAATTAACCTCAGCTTCACTGTACCTGCCATTTCTCCTTAATTCATCCGCATCCATCAGCAGAAGCAGGGCAAGGTGCTGATTGTCCGGCCAGGTCCGTTCAAATTCTTTTTTGACACGCTCAAAGCCTGTCTCATCGCTTCGCCGGTAAAAAGACTGGGCCTGCCAGTACATTGCCTCAGGTGATTTGACCAGACTAAAGGTTTTTGCCGCATCACTATATTGCTTTTGCATGAACTTACACCTGCCGATCGAAAATATTACTCCGTCCTTTTCAGTATCATCCACAATAACAAGGGCTTCCCTGTATGTTGTTTCCGCCCTCTTGTAGTTGGTATTTTTAAACAGGTTGTCCGCCCTTTTCAGAAGTTCCTTCCCTGTAAAACGGTCTGCCTTTAATGACCTTAACTCTCTTAAGGCATCCTGTGATGCAGGAGATGCATTCAGATATACATTCTTAAGGATTAGGACCGCCTGCTCTGTATCACCTTTTTTCTTAAGTAGCCTTGCGAGCAGCAGCTTTCTGTCCCAGTCCCCCTGATATCTTTCTGTATATTGCAAAAGGGCACTGACTGCTTCATCATCCCTTTTTAATGAAAGCAGCGCCCTGATTTCCGACTGTCCGGCAAACCTCAGGAGAAGGGAGTTCCTGATCTGCCGAGCTGCCTGGACCACTTCCTCATTTTTCCCGGAATCAAGGTATATTTCAATCAGGGATTTGAGTGAATAATCCTTTAAAAGCGGGTACGCCTCTGCAGCCCTGATTAAATATTCTTCGGCCTTATTCATATTGCCTGCTTCTTTGTACAGTCTGCCGAGAATAAACAGTGCCTTATCCTTTCCCGGCAGGTCATTTTGTATAGTATCGAGCAATATTTCCTCTGTTTCTTTGTTCAAAGAAGTACTAAATGGTACGGCTGCCGTCTCAAACGGGTCAACTGGTCCGCTCTTTCCTGAGAGATATGCGTCCTCTGCCTGATTATCAGAAGCATTAATTACCTCTGGAAACAGGCAATTATACATAAAAATCAATATGATAATAGCCAATAAATATGTTCTCATGATTGTTTGTCCAGACCTCTGAGTTCTCCCGGATTTATGTGTATAAATAGCTGACTGTAAGGTTCTTTTTTTTAGTATAAGCATAATATTTAAATATTTCTTTAATCCTGCCATCATGGCTAAAGAAATTATTCCGGGATACCGAAAAAACATGTAGAAATTGAATTGTTATACAGTTAACTTTTAGTTATAAGAATAGTCGCGAGGGGCAAGACTTAATTGAAACTTTTTACACTTTCGAGTACCATCGCAGACATCAGATTTCTCTCTTCAAGTCCCATAATAAAAGCGGTTAATTATATGAAATTAAGGACAGCTATAATGGATCATTTGACTCTTGTCATTTCACAGCTTGCAATAATTATAACTCTTCTGTTTGGTACTGCAGCATCAGGCCAGGAGAGCAAATCCGCTTCCTGTAAAACATGCCATAAGGACACTTATTTAAAGGCCATATCATTTAAATATCAGCATAGCATTACAAAAGACCAGTGTCATACATGCCATATAAGTTCAGAAGAAGAAGACAATATCAGGGCACAGATGAATTTCCCGGCATTACAAAGAGAGTGGCTCATTAATCTGGACCAGCTCTCCGATAACCAGGATTACCAGGCTGATGTGATATTAACTGACAGCAGTGGCAGGAGCTGCGCACCCAACCGGATAGACATTACTCCAAAAGACACCTGGGAACCTGACGGACAGCACCCGTCCTTTAAACTCACAAAACTCTCCGGAGTCATAGTTGAAGAAATCAAAAGACGTGGATTTATCGGGGCCACTATCTCATGGGAAACCAATGCATTTGCCACTACAGAAGTTGAATACAGAACAAGAGGAGACAGGGCAGATACCTACAAAATAGACGACCTGTATACAAAGAGTCACAATATAATTCTTCACGGTTTAAAATACAAAAGCAACTACTCCTGCAGGGTCGTTTCAAGAGACATATACGGGAATATTCTGAGGTCTGAGGAGTTTACTTTTGACACATCTGAGGAATTTACCCGCACTGCCACAATCAAGGGGGATGCTTCCACGCTTCCTGCTATTGAACATATGCAGGTATTCAGGAGACCGGATGGCAAGGGTTTATTTCTGAAAGTATCCGCAAGCAGGCCTTCGGGAATATCGGTCACAGTTAAAGAAGTCAGAAAAAAGGACAGCAAACACGGTTTAGGACTTATGCCTGCACTATATTCGAGAATAGATGTGTGCTACAAATGCCATCCGCATGATTCATCTCACCCTGTAGGCGTTAAAGCTGAAAGTCCAAAAATCAGGACACCCAAAGATCTTCCTACTATTGACGGGGGAATCATAACATGTGTCACCTGTCATACACCCCACGGAGGCGACAGGGTGTTTTTTAACAGGTTTGATTTCAGGAAAGATTTATGTATGAGATGCCATCTGGAAAAATATGACAATTTGTGAAATCTATTCTTTTCATGGCGTAATAGAGCAAGGAGGAAATAAATGGGCGGAAAGAACAGACGCAGTATAATAAATTATTCAGTCAAGAGACAGATGCAGATAAGGCTCTTCATCAAGATCCTCGGCATCATCCTGATCGGTGTCGGGCTTATGGCAGCCGTCTTTTACTTTTTCAGCAACAGGGAGATAAACTCGAGTTACCGTCAATTTCATATACATGCCAATAATTTTCTCGAACTTCTGAGACCAACCGTTTTCCTCTCCATATTCCTGGCGCTTCTGGCATCAGCAGCAATAACCCTGTTTCTCCCTATCAGGATTGCAGGCCCCTTGTTCAGGATAGAAAGGGACATGAAGGAAAAAGTCGCAAACGGGGACCTCACTGTCAGGTTCATATTAAGGACCGGAGATGAAGTTGGGGAGCTTGCGGATGCTGTAAATCACTGCCTGGACAGTCTGGGGAAAAAAATTGAGACAACCCAGAAACTGACTAACGAACTTGAGTCCCGCCTGTCGGGCAATGAAGGGGATGAGATCAAGGGCCTTGTAGTTAAAATAAAGGACAATCTGAAGCAGTTCAAGGTACGGTAAGAAACGTGTTTCATGCTGTCAACAGCAATACAGCCCTCAATCCACCCCTTATGCAATCACTAAGGCGATCATAAGTAAAACGAGATAGCTTGTCATTCCCGCGGTTTGTTGAGCGGGACCCCACCTTTTGACAGGCCCAGGGTAACGGTGTCATGTTGAGCTTGTCAAACCATAGATGCCCGTTTATCCCTATGTATCGGGACGCGCATGACGGAATTGACATTCTATGATTTATGGACAAACACTAATTAACACGGCAGAGGATATCCTGATTTGCAGGAAGTGGAGGCGACGAGCGGATTCGAACCGCTGAATAAAGGTTTTGCAGACCTCCCCCTTAGCCACTTGGGTACGTCGCCGGTTCAGAATACAGAACACAGAACAAAGATTACAGACATCAACTTCAATTAACGTGGTCTGTTTTCTTGGTTCTGTGCTCTTTGTTCTGCCTTAACTGGAGCGGGAGACGGGATTTGAACCCGCGACAACCACGTTGGCAACGTGGGGCTCTACCACTGAGCTACTCCCGCGTGGTAAGCAGGGGTATATTGCGATCTTTCCCTGCAGAGTATTAACTTAATAGACCTAATAGTCTATAATAGGTAACTAAAATATTAATGAATGAAGGCCGCTTTTGTCAAATGGTACACCCTGATTATAAAGAGTTCAAGCTAAAAGCGAAGGAAGGGAATCTGATCCCGGTATACAGAGAGATACTTGCTGATCTCGAAACACCTTTGTCAGCATTTCTTAAGCTGAAAGGGAAGACCTGCTTTCTGCTCGAAAGCGTTGAGGGTGGCGAAAAATGGGCCAGATATTCATTTATCGGAAGCAATCCCTCTGTGATAATAGAGGGCAAAGGGCAAAACATAACCATCAAGCGCGGACAGCACCGGGAAAAGATGACTGAGGTGAATGATCCGCTGGAGATTGTATCTGAAGAGCTGAAAAAATATAAACCGGTCATTATGCCCGGACTGCCGAGGTTCTTTGGCGGTTTTGTAGGTTATATAGGTTACGATACTGTTCGTTATTTTGAAAAACTGCCTGACAAGGGACATCCGGGACTGGAACTCCCGGATATTTTTCTTATGCTTACCGACACGCTCGTTGTCTTCGACAATCTGACACATAAGATCAAGGTAATATCAAACGCCCACATTGAAGACAGCACCAGGAACGCATACGAAAGGGCAACAAAAAAAATTGATGGCATTGTCAGGAAGCTCAAATCAACATCTGCCATTCCTATGAAAACATCAAAAAACCGTAGCAGGGCTGCTTCTGAAAAAGCAGCCTTTGTATCAAACTTTTCAAAACAAGATTTTTTAAAGGCCGTGGAAAAGACAAAGGAATATATTGTTGCTGGCGACGTTATCCAGACAGTACTTTCACAAAATTTCGAGAAAGACACGTATGTACAGCCGATCAATGCATACAGGGCGCTTCGCGTAGTAAATCCGTCGCCATACATGTACTATCTGGAAACCGGCAAGAGCACGATTGTCGGTTCTTCCCCTGAAATACTCGTCCGGGTCGAGGGTGACACAATAGAATTAAGGCCCATTGCAGGGACAAGGAGAAGGGGAAGGACGCCTGAAGAGGACCAGTTTTTTGAAGAGGAACTCAAGGCTGACCCTAAGGAAATTGCAGAGCATATAATGCTTGTTGATCTTGGCAGAAATGATACAGGCAGAGTATCAAAAACAGGCACAGTAGAAGTAACAGAATTAATGACAGTTGAAAGGTATTCACATGTTATGCATCTGGTGTCAAATGTAGTCGGCAAACTGAAAAAGGGGCATAATGCATTTGATGTCCTCAGGGCATCTTTTCCTGCAGGTACTGTCACCGGCGCACCGAAGATACGGGCCATGGAAATCATCGAGGAACTGGAGCCGACAACGCGCGGTCCGTACGCAGGTTCAGTCGGATATTTTGATTTCTCCGGTAATATGGACATGTGTATAACAATAAGAACAATAATTTTCAAAAACAATAAGGCTTATATTCAGGCTGGTGCAGGCATTGTGGCTGATTCAGATCCTGAAAGAGAATATAAAGAAACAGTCAATAAGGCAAAGGGGATGTTCAAGGCAATAGAGATGGCAGAGAAGGAATTGAGTTAAGAGTTCAGGAGTTCAGGGTTAAGATCAAATAACAGGAAAGGCTGATGAAGAATTTCTATACGACACCTTATGAAAAAAGATTTTATAAAACCAGTAACAGCGACAGTATAATAATTCGAAGACGGAATACAAAAAAACTGTCGATTATAGAAATTCTGAGACAGTCTTTCCTGTTATAACGAGTGAGGTAATGAAACATGCTTTTGATGATAGACAATTATGATTCTTTTACATACAACCTGGTCCAGTACCTCGGGGAACTGGGTGAAGATATAAGGGTCTTCAGAAACGATAAAATAACAATACAGAAAATTGAAAAATTGCAGCCTGATAAAATTGTGATATCTCCGGGTCCCTGTACACCAAACGAAGCCGGCATATCAGTTATGGCCATCCGTCATTTTGCAGGCAAGGTCCCTATCCTGGGTGTCTGCCTTGGACATCAGTCAATCGGAGCAGCATACGGGGCAGAGATAGTCAATGCCCCCAGATTAATGCACGGCAAGACATCCATGATAAACCACGACGGAAAGACAATCTTTAAAGGCCTTCCAAATCCTTTTGAGGCCACGAGATATCATTCGCTGATCATAAAGAAAGACACACTGTCTGACGACTTTGAAATAACCGCCTGGACAGACCACGATGAGATTATGGGGATAAGACACAAAAAGCTTCTGATCGAAGGGGTCCAGTTTCACCCTGAGTCGATACTTACCAGGGTGGGGAAGGACCTGCTGAAAAATTTTCTGGACCTGAAAATATCCTGATTATAAAAACATGAGACTAAAGAAGCATACAGCTTATTCTGTAATTCTCGGAGGACTTCTGTACATGGTATTCAAATCATGGGCATTGTCCCTGTCCTGTATTGTTTCAGGGATCTTTATCGATCTGGACCACATAATCGATGTTGTCCGGGAGCATGGCCAGGGTGTTACAGTAAAGGATTTTTTCAGGATATGCAATAATGCCCAGTTCGAACGTATCATTCTCATATTGCATGGTTGGGAATGGCTGCCTGTCTGGGCCTTTACCGCATGGTTGACGGACTGGAACCCCTGGATAACCGGAACTCTCATAGGCTTTGGCCAGCACCTCGTACTTGATGCATATTCCAACAGCGCAAATATCTCAAGCTATTCTCTGATATGGCGATGGAAAAACAACTTTCACTTTGACACCCTGTTTCCAAAATTTATATCAAACAAGTATAAGCAAGGCAATTATATATCCGGCACAACAAATGAATAATAATTTTATTAGAACCTATCTCAAAATTAGATTTAATCTATTTGTCGTCATTCCCGCGCAGGCGGGAATGAAGTCTTTTCAGGATGTTCTGGATGCCAGCTTATCCGATTAGAGATAAGTTCTAGTTACAGGGGAGCGCTATGATCAAAGAGACCATTAAAATATTGGTTGAAGGCAGGGACCTTTCTGAAGAACAGATGACAGGGGCCATGAGAGACATCATGGAAGGCAACGCAACAGATGCACAGATTGGTGCCTTCCTGACAGCCTTAAGAATGAAGGGTGAAACTGTTGAGGAGATAACAGGGGCTGCAAAGGTAATGAGAGAGAAGGTAACAGGGATAAAGGCCCCCGCAAATACTGTCGACACCTGCGGAACAGGAGGAGACATGTCACATACATTTAACATATCGACCACAACCGCACTGGTAGTAGCAGCCTGCGGAGTGCCTGTTGCAAAGCACGGAAACCGCTCTGTGTCAAGCAGCTGCGGCAGCGCAGATGTGCTTGAGGCCCTGGGGATTAAAATAGACCTCGAACCCGGCAAGGTTGAAAAATGTCTTGAACAGACCGGCTTCGGGTTCATGTTCGCTCCTTTGTTTCATCCGGCAATGAAATTTGCGATAGGACCGCGAAAGGAAATGGGGATAAGGACCGTATTCAATATCCTCGGCCCCCTGACCAATCCGGCCGGTGCCGAACGACAGGTGCTAGGGGTCTTTAACGACAAGCTGACCGAGCCCATGGCAAGGGTGCTCGCTAATCTCGGAGTGAAACATGCATTTGTCGTTCATGGAGAAGACGGCCTGGACGAGATAACAAATACTGACAGAACACGGGTCACAGAACTGAAAAACGGCAACATAACTACTTATTTTATTTCACCTGAGGACTTCAACTTTAAGAAGGCCGGAAAAGATGCACTAAAGGGCGGAGATGCTCGTGAAAATGCTGTTGCAGTCATAGAAATACTCAAGGGAGAAAGAGGTCCCAGAAGAGACATAGTCCTCATGAACGCAGCGGCTGCCCTTGTAACAGGCGATAAGGCAAAAGATTTTGGTGAAGCCGTTTCTCTTGCTTCAAAGGCGATTGACTCAGGAGCGGCCCTTGATAAACTGGAGAAAGTAAAAAAGGTCAGTAATTCGTTGTAAACAGCAGCTTTCAGCGGTCATCTGTCAGCATTCAGCCAATTGATTCCCCGCTTAGATATCAGGTACACAGGGAGCCATATCAGACGAATCATTCAGTCGATAAATTCGCTATTTTCTGTTTATTATTAAATGGTTTTTCGTTTTTTTCGCTGATGGCTGAAAGCTGATCGCTGAGCGCTGTCTTTAATTTGACTAAGCTCTCCGCAATAGTTTAAACTTTTCACATGCATTCAGAATTCGTACCTCTTCATTTGCATACCGAATACAGCCTGCTGGACGGAGCAATCAGAATCAATGATCTGATTGCAAAGGCAAAAGAGCATAAACTTCCAGCCATTGCAATGACTGATCATGGCAACCTGTTTGGTGCAATAGAATTTTACAAGAAAGTATCGAAGGCAGGCCTGAAACCAATTATCGGCTGTGAGGTATATATTGCACCTGGAAGCCGTTTTGACAAGGGGGATTCAACAGGGACATCCGAGAAATCATTTCACCTGATCCTTCTCTGCAAAGATATTAACGGATATAAAAACCTCACCCGTCTGGTAAGCAGCGCTTATCTTGAGGGTTTCTACTACAAGCCGAGGATTGACAAAGACATCCTTGAACAGCACAGCGGTGGGCTTATCTGCCTGTCCTCATGTTTAAAAGGTGAGATACCCTACTATCTGGCAGCAGGTATGACCGACAAGGCTAGAGAGTCTGCGCTTAATTACAGGAGGATTTTCGGCGCTGATAATTTCTTTCTGGAGATACAGGCCAATGAATTACCAGAACAGGAAAAGATAAACCTTCAGCTTATTGAATTAAGCCGGGATCTGCACATACCGCTTGTAGCAACCAATGACTGTCATTATCTGATCAGAGAGGACTCAAAGGCACATGAAGTGCTTCTATGCATACAGACAGGCAAGACGCTCAATGATGCGGACAGAATGAGGTTCTCAAAAGACACCTTTTATTTTAAGAGCCCGGAGGAAATGAAAGAGCTCTTTAAAGACGTGCCTGAGGCTGTTCTGAATACAAGAAAAGTGGCTGAGAAGTGCAATCTTGATTTCAAATTCGATGAGTTCCGCCTGCCAAAATATGACCTCCCGGCAGGAGAAACCGATAACAACTATGTTGCTATGCTGGCAGAAAAAGGCCTTAGGCAGAAGCTCGGTGGAGAAATCCCTGCCCATTATCAGGAGAGACTCACCACTGAGCTCGCCATGATAAAGAAAATGGGGTTTTCCTCGTATTTTCTTATCGTCTGGGACTTTATCAACTACGCTAAAAGCAAAGATATACCTGTCGGCCCTGGAAGGGGCTCGGCAGCAGGCAGCCTTGCTGCATACGGGCTGGACATTACTGATATTGACCCGATCAAATACGGCCTCCTTTTCGAAAGATTTCTGAACCCTGAAAGGGTGAGCATGCCTGATATAGATGTGGACTTCTGTATGGACAGGCGGGGCGAGGTCATTGAGTACGTGACCGGGAAATACGGGAAAGACCGCGTTGCCCAGATCATCACCTTCGGGACCATGCAGGCACGCGCTGCAATCAGGGACGTGGGCAGAGCAATGAATATACCGTATGCCGATGTAGACAAGGTAGCCAAGCTCGTCCCTTTTCTTCCCAAAATAACACTAAGCAGCGCCCTTGAAAAAGAGCCGAAGCTGAAGGAAATATATGACAGCAACCCCGACGTCAGGGAATTGATCGACATTGCGCAGAGACTGGAAGGCATTTCACGGCACGCGTCAACCCATGCAGCAGGTATAGTCATATCACCGGACCCTCTTACAGAGTTCCTGCCCCTTTACAAGGCGCCCAATGATGAGGCGATTGTTACACAGTTCGATATGGATGCGATCAAGAACCTTGGCCTGCTCAAGTTTGATTTTCTCGGGCTCAAGACTCTTACCATTATCGACAAGGCGGAAAAGATCATCAATGCGGCCCTGAAGGAAACAGGGGCAGATGCAGATAATCACTTTTCGGCCCGCAATATCCCGCTGAACGATGAAAATACATTTACCCTCCTCTGTGCCGGAAAGACAGCAGGGGTGTTCCAGCTTGAAAGTTCAGGCATGAAAGACCTATTGACCCGTTTAAGACCCGAGGTATTTGAAGACCTTATCGCACTTGTTGCTCTTTACAGGCCCGGTCCGCTCGGAAGTGGAATGGTTGATGAATACATTGACGGTAAAAATGCCGGACACTCTTCTGATGCAAAGCCGACCGGATCTCTGGCCAAACTCGGCCTGCCCCAGCTTGATGAAATACTGAAGGAAACCCACGGGATCATACTGTACCAGGAGCAGGTCATGGAGATTGCTCACAAGATGGCAAACTTCAGCCTCGCACAGGCAGACATCCTCAGAAAGGCCATGGGAGGCAAGAACCCTGAGGAAATGGAAAAGATGAAGAACATCTTCATTCAGGGACTGAAGGACAATAAGGTGAGTGAGAAAAAGGCAGCGACACTTTACAACCTTATCCTGCAGTTCGCACAATACGGGTTTAACAAGTCTCATTCAGCTGCATATGCATATATTGCCTATCAGACAGCGTACTTAAAGGCCCATTATCCTGTTGAATTTATGGCAGCCTCTCTGAGCGCGGATATGGACAATACCCCTAAAGTCGTGACCTTTATTAATGAATGCAAAGACATGGGGATTCAAATCCTTCCTCCGGACATCAATGACAGCGCCAGGGAATTCAGGGTAAAAGGCAATTCAATACGCTTCGGACTGGAGGCTGTCAAGGGTGTGGGCAGCTCGGCAATTGATGCTATCCTTGAGACCAGGGAGGAAAAGGGTTTCACTTCATTTTCTGACTTCTGCGCGAGGGCTGACTCACGGCGCGTTAACAAAAAAGTGATCGAAAGCCTTATAAAGGCAGGGGCCATGGACTCCATGGGCAGGAGGGCGCAGCTAATGGAAGGACTGCCAGATGTCATGGAGGCAGCAGCGCGATACCAGAGAGAAATAAACATGGGGCAGGAAAGCATGTTCGGAGACATTCACGAAGTGCCTGCAGAGAGACTGCCAATTGTTGATGAATGGTCAGAATCAAAACTGCTGTCCATGGAAAAAGAAGCTCTCGGTTTTTATATAACCGGACACCCTCTTAATAAGTATAAGGACAGGCTGGGGGAACTCGGCGTGGTCCCATCCACTGAATTACAGGACCTGCAGGAAAAGCAGGATGTCAATTTGTGCGGAGTTGTGACCGGTGTCAAGAAAATACAGACCAAGAAAACCGGCGATCTTATGGCATATGTAACACTTGAGGACATGTACAGCACTATTGAGGTTATAGTCTTTCCGGATATCTACAGAGAAGCGCAGGAGATAATCGCTCAGGACATCCCCATCATCATTGCCGGATATCTGGACAAGACCGATAAAGGGATCAAAGTTGTTGCAAAGCAGATCGTTACCATTGAGAACAGCGGTCAGATAAAGAAGCAGGGAGCAACCCGAAAAACACGCACTGAAAACAACGGGGAACAGGGCCGCTCCGGTGCCAGGGGAGTTCCGGCTGTCTCTGGCACGGCAAACAAATCGGTTATGCTCACGATGTTTAATGATACGAAACCAGAAACCCTGCCTATGCTCGAAAAGATTTTTTCAAAATATTCAGGTGACCATCGCGTGTACCTGAAAATCATATCCCCTAAAAACTGGGAGACCGTTCTTTCCACTGACCGCCACGTAATGCCGTCTGAAGAAATGCTGATAGAAGTGGAAGAACTTCTGGGGAAAGAGAAAATCCTGTTTAATGGATTGCCGGGGACCAGAGGCATCAGCGGAAATGAATTAAGAATTAAGAATTATTGATTGGAGAGAGATTCAGGTTGGACTTTATAATATATTATTCTACTCAGCCTTTCCCATTTATTACATTTCATTTATCACTTTCACGGAGCGCATATGCATTATTATCTTGATTTTGAACGGCCGGTCGCAGAACTGGAAGATAAAATTGAAGAACTAAGACGCCTTGCAGACGGCAGGGACATGAATATTACATCTGAGATAAAAAAACTTGAAAAAAAGGCAAGAGATTTAAGGGCTGACATATTCTCTAAAATCACTCCCTGGCAGAAGACCCTTATTGCACGGCATCCTGAAAGGCCCTACACCCTTGATTATGTAGACCTTGCAATGCATGACTTTGTCGAATTGCACGGCGACAGAAGGTTTTCTGACGATCCGGCTATTGTTGCCGGATTTGCACGATTGGGGGATTTGCCAGTGGCTGTCATCGGCCATCAAAAAGGCAGAAGCACTAAGGAAAGGATCGAAAGGAACTTCGGCCAGCCCCATCCTGAAGGCTACCGGAAGGCGCTCAGGGTCATGAAACTCGCTGAGAGACTTGGGAGGCCGATAATCACCCTGATAGATACACCTGGAGCATATCCGGGTATAGGGGCTGAGGAAAGAGGACAGGCCGAGGCAATCGCAATGAATCTCCAGGAGATGTTCACAATAAAAACCCCTATTGTCTCTGTTGTCATTGGAGAAGGAGGCAGCGGCGGGGCACTGGCACTGTCAGTAGCAGACAGGATTATAATGCTTGAGCATTCTGTTTATTCTGTAATATCTCCGGAAGGATGTGCAGCAATCTTGTGGAATAAAAACGGCACGCCTGTAGGACGGAAGGAATATGAGAATGCCTCAGAGGCTTTAAAAATAACTGCGCAGGACCTCTACGCGCTGGGAATAATCGATGAGATCATTGCTGAACCTTTGGGGGGCGCACACAGAAACCAGAAGGAAACCGCGGCAGCGCTTGCGGAGACATTGAAACGTCATCTTTCAGATTTAATGGATAAACCTGATGATATTCTCCTTGAGGAAAGATACATAAAATTCAGACTTATCGGGGAACTGGAGGAAGAATTACCCTAGTGGATTTGGAAGCAGGCAACAGTCTTATTAATAATCCGTGAAAGTTTTTCAGGTTTCATACTACTTCATATCTACCTGACAGATATATCAGCCGGAATAAGAGATAACATACTGTAATATACAAAGGTTGTTCATATTAAAGTATCTTATCTCTTACTCCGCTTTCTTTTTTCCCGACAATAATAATTGCCATCAACATCATACCGGCAAATGATCCGATCAAAAGACCAAGTATAAAAGTTATCATATTCTCCCTCCTTTGATTACAGATTGTTAACTGTTGCCCTTAAAAGCCAGATGTAATATTAATATCATTATCGACGTGAATTGTCTATTTTAAAATTTTTCTTTAATTATAAGTTCTCCTAATAGTTTTTCTTAGACACTCCCTGTCTTAAACAAGTTAGACATTTACGTGAAAAGAAAGGCGGCCTGCTTATCAAGCAGGCCGCCTTTCTTTTTCCAGACACCTAACTGTATCTTGTTTTATTTTTTTTCTTCCTGTTCCTTCTTCTTTTCCTTCTTTTTCCCTGACTCTCCCTTAATTGACTCATAATCGACGAACTCAAGAATGGCCATGTCAGAGTTGTCACCGGCCCGGAACCTGGATTTAACTACTCGCAGATATCCGCTGCTCCGGTCAATTTTCGGGGCAATCTCAGTGAAGAGCCTCGTAATTACATTCTTATTTGGAATATGGGAAAGCGCAAGCCTTCTTGAATGCAGATCTCCCTTTCTGCTGAGAGTAATTACCTTCTCTGCTATCTTTTTTGCCTCTTTTGCCTTCACAGCTGTTGTCTCTATTTTGAGATGTTCAAATAATGAAGTTACAAGGTTTCTCAACAGTGCTTTTCTGTGATTTGTGTTTCTGCCGAATCCTTTACCAGCTACTTTATGTCGCATTCTGGGACCTCTTGTTTACAGCCATTTTTTCTAATGCTTCAGTGTCCACCCGCATGTTAAAGTGTAAACCCATCGAGAGGATAAGCTCCTTTATTTCATTTAAAGATTTTCTTCCGAAATTTTTCGTCCTCAGCATTTCCTGCTCCGTCTTCTGCACAAGATCAGCGAGAGTACGGATATTGGCATTCTTCAGGCAGTTATATGAACGTACTGAAAGCTCAAGCTCTTCTACGCTCTTGAGAAGGTGTTCATTTACTTCACCCGGTTCCTCATCATAGAAATCGTCGCTGAATCCGGGATTTTGTTCCATCTTCTCAGACGGGGCAGGCGATGCCTCTTCTTTTGCGGCCTCACCGTCGAGGAAAAAGAGGGACAGATGTTCCTTCAGAATATTTGCGGCCTGAGCTACCGCCTCTTTGGGAGTTACACTCCCGTCAGTATTTATTTCCATTATAAGTTTGTCATAGTCAGTGGAACGCCCTACCCTGGCCCCTTCCACCCAGTAATTCACCTTCCTGATAGGAGTGAATATTGAATCTATAGCAATAGTATCGATTGGCTGGTCTTCATTCTTGTTTAAGTCTGCAGTAACATATCCCTTGCCCATTGCTACAGTCAGTTCCATGGAAATATCAGCGTCCTTCCCCAGCGTCAATATATGCTGGTCAGGAGTCAGGACATCGACCTGGTCTCCTGTTATGTCCTTTCCGGTAACAGTTGCAGGGCCCTTTACGTTGATCGTCACGACTGCTGGTTCATCAGAATGCAGCTTTAACCTGAGCTGCTTCACATTCAAGATAATATCCACTACATCTTCTTTTACCCCCGGGATGGTCGAAAATTCATGCAGTACGCCCGGCACCCTGATCGAGGTGACTGCAGCACCCTCAATAGATGAAAGCATCACTCTTCTTAATGCATTTCCTATTGTGGTGCCATACCCTCTTTCAAAGGCTTCTGCGTTAAGCTTGCCATATGTATTTGTAAGGCTTTCAGAATCAAAACTGATATTTTCAGGTAACTGAAAGCCTTTCTTCCTAAGATCCATTAAGCCTCCTTCTATGATTAAAAAGGTTCTTTTCCATCTGTGTAATCCCTTTTTGATCCATAAAACAATTTATATTATTTTGAATACAATTCAACTATCAACTGCTCCTGCACAGGCAGATCAATCTCTTCTCTCGATGGATAATGCAGTATCTTGCCTTTTAGTTCGTTAATGTCCATTTCGAGCCATGCCGGCAGGCCCCTGTGTTCCATCTTGGCTATATTCTCCTCGATAGTAACAATCTTCTTGCTTGCCTCCTTAAGGCCTATTGAATCACCCTGACGGACAAGCTTGGAAGGGATGTTGACCCGGCGGCTATTAACGGTTACATGCCCGTGCAATACCAACTGCCTTGCCTGCCTGCGGTTTGAGGCCAGTCCCAGGCGGTAAACAACATTATCAAGCCTGCATTCCAGCAGCTGCAAAAGGTAGCTTCCTGTAATGCCTTTTTTCTTGTCTGCCATATAAAAATATCTTTTAAACTGGTTCTCCAGAACTCCGTAAGTCTCTTTGGCCTTCTGCTTCTCCCTAAGCTGCAATGCATAATCAGAAAGCTTTCTCCGTCTCTGACCATGCTGCCCCGGGGGATATTTGCGTCTTTCAACAGCACATTTATCTGTATAGCATCTGTCTCCCTTGAGAAACAGCTTCTCGCTTTCTCTTCTGCACAACCTGCACAATGCATCTCTGTATCTTGCCACTATACTCTTCTCCTTTTCGGGGGTTTCGTGCCGTTATGAGGAACAGGCGTCACGTCCTTGATAAGATTTATCTCAAGTCCGGCAGCCTGAAGTGCCCTGATGGCCGATTCCCTGCCAGCGCCGGGGCCTTTCACGTAAACATCAATCTGCCGCATCCCGAAACCCATCGCTTTTTTTGCAACGACATCCGCTGCTATCTGTGCGGCATAAGGGGTTCCTTTTCTCGAACCCTTGAATCCCTGTGCCCCGGCAGATGACCAGGACACAACATTACCGTTCTGGTCGGCTATAGTAATTATTGTATTATTAAACGTAGCCTGAATGTATGCCTCTCCTGAATGAACAACTTTTTTTTCTTTTTTTCCGCCTTTTCTCTTCTTCTGTGCCATTACTTGTCTATCCCTTCTTCTTCATGCTACCGATAGCTTTACGGGGACCCTTCCGGGTACGGGCATTGGTCTTTGTTCTCTGCCCTCTGCTGGGCAATCTTGATCTGTGCCTGAGCCCTCTGTAGCTGCCAATATCCTGAAGCCTCTTTATATTCATTGAAACTTCTCGTCTCAAATCTCCTTCTACTTTCAGGTCCCTGTCAATCACTGTCCTGATCTTCAGACCTTCTTCATCAGTCAGATCTTTTGATTTCTTGTTGGGATCAATTCCTGTTTCCTGCAATATCTTCCTGGATACCGTCCTGCCGACCCCGAAAATCCTCGTTAGACTAATTTCTACCCGTTCATTCCTTGGTAAATCAATGCCTGCGATTCTCACTTTATATTCCCTCTCTTATCCCTGTCTTTGTTTGTGCTTCGGGTTGCTGCATATGACCCGGACTACACCTTCTCTTTTTATTATCTTGCATTTTGCACAAATAGGTTTTACTGATGAACGTACTTTCATTTACATCTCCGTTTTATGTGATTAAGGCAAAGCGTGTTTTATTGCATACCCTCTCAGGCCTTAATCATTTATTTATTTGAATCTATAAGTTATTCTTCCCTTGGTAAGGTCATATGGTGAAAGCTCTATAGTGACCTTATCCCCTGGTAAAATTTTTATAAAATGCATCCGCATCTTGCCGGAAACATATGCAAGTATTCTCTGTCCGTTTTCAAGTTCAACCCTGAACATGGCATTGGGCAGATTCTCCAAAATTGTTCCCTGTACCTCAATAGCTTCTTCTTTTGGCATATCAGAACTAATAATTATAATTACTCTCTATAATTTAGTCAATATATTGAGACCATTTTTTGTTATGGCAACAGTATGCTCAAAATGAGCAGACAAACTCCTGTCTTTTGTTACCGCGGTCCAGCCGTCATTCAAAATTATTACTTCCCATCCGCCTGCATTAACCATGGGTTCAACAGCCAGCGTCATTCCGGGTCTCAGTTCAGGCCCTTCCCCGGGTTTTCCAAAGTTAGGAATCTGCGGTTCCTCGTGAAGTTCCCTGCCTATTCCATGACCCACGAAACTTCTGACTATTGAAAAACCCTCTGCCTCAACACATCCCTGTACAGCCGATGAAATGTCAGACAGCCTGTTGCCTGCTACCGCTTTTTCCAGACCTGCCCCAAGTGACCTTTCAGTGACCTGGATCAGTTTCATGGCCTGACCGCTGACTGACCCTACAGGAAATGTTACTGCTGCATCTCCGTAAAAACCTTTATAAAATACCCCGATATCAAAGCTGATTATATCTCCGTCCCTCAATTTCTCTACTGACGGGATTCCATGCACAACCTGCTCGTTCACTGAGGTGCATACACTTGCCGGATAACCCCGATATCCCTTAAATGCCGGCCTTGCACCCTTTGAAATTATATACGATTCGGCAAATTCGTCTATCTCTTTTGTTGATATGCCGGGGGAGATATTTTTTTTTATGCCTTCCAATACCTCAGCCACAATCCGGCATGATTCCGACATCCTCTTTATTTCATCTTCTGATTTAAGAACTATCAATGATCAAATTACAGATTTTACGTAAACCTTGTATGGTTAATTAATACGTAAATCAGGTTCTCCTGCCCCTGACTCTCCCTTTTTTAAGAAACCCGTCATACGAGCGTGTAACCAGATGAGATTCCATCTGAGAGACAGTGTCAAGAGCTACGCCCACTACGATCAGGGTGGAAGTACCGCCAAAATAAAACGGTACGTTAAAATAGCCCCTCAAAATGTCCGGCAATATACAGACCACCGCAAGATATACAGCGCCTCCGAATGTAATCCTTGCAAGGACATGATAAATAAAATCAGCTGTCTTCTGTCCTGGTCTAACCCCCGGAACAAAGCCCCCGTATTTTTTCAGGTTGTCAGCAATGTCCACCGGGTTAAAGGTTATGGACGTATAAAAATAGCAGAAAAAGAATATCATCCCGACATATAAGATCGTATAAAAAACTGTACCGGGAGACAACTGCCGTGCCAGTGACTGGACCCAAGGTATTGCAATAAAACCTGCGATCGTAGCAGGAAACATTATAATCGACGAGGCAAATATGGGAGGAATAACGCCTGCGGTATTGACCTTAAGGGGCAGGTGAGTGCTCTGTCCGCCATATACCTTCTTCCCGACAACCCGTTTTGCATACTGTACCGGGATTTTTCTCTGGCCCCTCTCTACAAAAACGATAATAGCGATAACAGCTATCATCATTATAATTACAAGCAGCATTAACAGCAGGTGAAGTTCACCAGCCCTTATCAGAGACACCGAGCCTATAACGGCATTTGGAAATCCAGCCACTATTCCGGCGAAAATTATAAGGGAAATGCCATTGCCTATCCCGCGCTCGGTTATTTGCTCTCCAAGCCACATAAGGAACGCTGTTCCAGATGTCATTGTGATCATTGACAGGAGTCTGAACGACCACCCCGGGTTCTGGACAAAGGCACCTTCACTCATACTTTCTATTCCAACTGCTATACCGATAGACTGTATGATACTTATTACTACAGTACCGTAACGTGTATACTGGGTGATCTTTTTCCTTCCGGCTTCCCCCTCTTTTGCAAGTCGTCCCAACGCAGGAATAACAACCGTCAGTAGCTGTAAAATAATTGAGGCACTGATGTAAGGCATTATCCCGAGGGCAAAAATGGTGGCCCTTGATAACGCACCTCCTGAAAACATGTCAAAAAATCCCATGAGGGCACCGCCCTTTTCCATGAGAAATTTGCTTAGCTCTTCTCCGTTAATACCAGGGGTAGGAATATGTGCGCCTATCCTGTAAATTGCCAGCAGACCAAGAGTGAAAAGTATTCTACTTTTCAGTTCTGCAATCCGGAAGACGTTCTGGAAACTGTTGATAATGCTCACGATGACATAAATTCAGTAATGAAAACTCTGGAGTGTTTTAAATGCGTTATATTATAGTTATATGCTCTCTATTTAAATAACCTCTGCTTTACCCTGTGCTTTGAGTATTTTGTCCCTGGCTGAAGCGCTAAAGGCATGAGCCTTTACAGTGACCGGCCTTTTTATTTCTCCACTGCCAAGAATTTTGATACCATCCTGGACCTTTTTCACTATGCCCTCTTTAATGAGAAACTCAGGTGTTATTTCCGTCTCAGAAAGCCTGTCAAGTGCATCAAGATTTACAATCGCATACTGCTTCTGGAAAATACTCGTAAATCCCCTCTTGGGAAGCCTGCGCTGCAACGGCATCTGTCCGCCTTCAAAACCCGGCTTGGTCCCGCCGCCGGTCCTTGCCTTTTGGCCTTTATGCCCCCTGCATGAAGTCTTACCGTGGCCTGATCCAGGGCCCCTGCCGACTCTTTTTTTCTTTTTTCTGCTTCCCGGAGAGGGTGCAAGATCTGAAAGTTTCATTTATCCCTCCGCTTCCTCGCTGACTTCAATCAGGTGAGAAGTTTTATGAATCTGACCTCTTATAGTAGGGGTGTCTTTATGTACAACGCTCTGGTTAATTTTTGTCAGTCCCAGAGACCTTATAATCCTTCTGTGTTTCTCAGGTGTGCCTATTACACTTTTTCTCAACGTCACTTTAAGCGTTTTCATTGCCTGATCCCTTTTTCTCCTCTTCAGTTTTACCAGTCCTTCTCAAAACGCTTTCCTCGTCCTTTAATTTCATCAACCCGTCAACAGTGGCCCTGACCGTATTAAAAGGGTTCCGGCTTCCGAGCGATTTTGCGACTATATTTTTAATACCTACAACTTCCATAATAGCCCTTACAGCACCTCCGGCTATGAGACCAGTACCGGGTTTCGCAGGGAGCATAACGACTTTTCCCGCGCCATAAATACCGTTAATCTGATGAGGGATTGTCCCGTTCTTTATGGGGATTTTAACCAGTGACCTTTTCGCCTGCTCAACAGCCTTTCTGATGGCCTCGGGCACTTCAACTGCCTTGCCCTTTCCATAACCTATATGGCCGCCCTCATCTCCAACGACAACCAGTGCACTGAAAGAAAAGCGCCGTCCGCCTTTGACAACTTTAGCGACTCTGTTAATATATATGACTTTATCTTTTATCGAGCTTAAACTCTCTGGATCAATCCTGCCCACTTTTCCTCCATATCAATTCTTGATTTAGAACTCGGGTTCTGAAAATTAAAATTCCAGGCCCCCTTCTCTTGCTGCATCTGCCAGCGCCTTGATCCTTCCGTGATAAAGATATCCGCCTCTGTCAAAAACAATATTCTTAATACCTTTATCAACAGCCCTTCTGGCCACTAACTGTCCAACAGTCTTAGCTGCTTCTATATTGCCACCTGTTTTTATCTTGCCTTTAAGCTCTTTATCCAAACTTGATGCAGCAGCTATTGTTTTGCCGGAGTAGTCGTCTATTACCTGAACATAAATGTGCTTTACACTTCTGAAAACATTCAGCCTCGGCTTTTCAGATGATCCGGTCACTTTCTTTCTTACTCTTGTATGTCTTGCCTTGCGTGCTTCTTCTTTACTTAAGCTCAAGATAAACTCCTCAAATTTGATTAATAATATCCAAAATATAAATTTACTTCTTGCCGGCCTTTCCAACTTTAAGCTTTATCACTTCGCCGGTGTATCTGATACCCTTGCCCTTATATATATTGGGCGTCCTTAATGAACGGATATTGGCTGAGACCTGACCTATCAGGTGCTTGTCTATCCCCCTGAGGGTCAAGATCGTCTGTTTTTTATCGACCTCGGCGCTTATACCGGGGGGAAGCTGAAATTCAATGGGATGCGAATATCCAAGTGTAAAATTTATCTTCTGCCCCTGCACCGTGGCCCTGTATCCAACCCCGGTAATCTCGAGGACTCTCTCAAATCCGGTGCTTGTACCTGTTACCATATTAGCGATAATGCTCCTGCTCGTGCCATGCAGCGACCTCAGGAGTTTGGTATCAGCCTGTCTTTCTACAATTATACTATTGTCCTGCACAGACACCTTCATCCCATCAGGGCAATTCCAGTTGAGTTCTCCCTTGGGGCCTTTTACCGTAATAAGGCTTCCCTGCAGTTTTACATCTACACCCTTGGGCATATTTATTGGACTCTTACCTACTCTTGACATCGTATCTCCTAAAAATTACCTTCTGACCTTTCAGCATATCGGACCGTTTTCGCGGTTGTATTACCATACGTTACACAGAACTTCGCCGCCAATGCCTTCACGCCGGCATATATCATCTGTCTTTATTCCCTTTGAAGTTGTTAAAATCGCAATCCCGTAGCCCCCCATTACTCTGGGGATGTCTGTTTTATCAACATAGATTCTTCTTCCGGGCTTGCTTACCCTCTTCATTCCGGTTATGGCCTTCTCCTGGCCCTCGAAATATTTCAGGGCAATCCTGATTACTCCCTGCTTCCGGTCCCTTACGACCTTGAAGCTCTTTATAAATCCCTTTTCTTTAAGAATCTTGGTTAATTCAATTTTAAGTTTCGATGCAGGCACATCTACTTTCTCAAGCTTTGCCATGTTGGCATTCCTGATTCTTGTAAGCATATCTGCAATTGGATCTGTCATCATAATCGAATACCTCTACCAGCTAGATTTTGTAACGCCAGGGATCTGGCCTTTCAGGGCAAGGGTCCTGAAACATATCCTGCATATGCCGAATTTACGTAAATAGGCCCTTGACCTTCCGCACAGACTGCACCTGTGATACTCCCTTACCTTAAACTTCGGCGTTCTCTTCTGTTTTGCTATAAGACTCTTCTTTGCCATTAAATATTCCTTTTGAAGAACCGGCTCTTAATTATTAATTCCTGAACGGCATCCCTAAATACTTAAGGAGCGCCCGGCCTTCCTCATTTGTTTTTGCCGATGTTACGATCACAATGTCCATCCCGTGAATACTGGCTACCTTGTCATAATTTATTTCCGGGAAGATAATCTGCTCTTTTACTCCAAAGGCATAGTTGCCTCTGCCGTCAAAAGACTTTGCTGAAATCCCCTTGAAGTCCCTTATTCTCGGCAGTGCCAGTGAGATAAACTTGTCCAGGAAATCATACATTCTTTCGCCTCTTAATGTTACCTTGCACCCTATCGGCATGCCTTCACGCAGTTTAAAGGCGGCAATCGATTTCCTCGCCCTGGTGATAACAGGCGCCTGTCCTGATATGGTCGCCAGCTCCTTTACCGCGGCTTCCAGAAGTTTAATGTCCTGCATGGCTTCACCCATCCCGACATTAAGCACAATGCTCGTTATCTTCGGCACCTGCATAACGCTCTTATAGGAGAAATCCTTCATCAGCTGAGGCGCTACTTCACTTTTATATTTTTCCCTTAATCTGGCCATAATTAATCGACAACCTCCCCGCACTTCCTGCAACTCCTGATCTTCTTGCCGTTTTCGAGCACGCTGTTTCCAATCCTTGTCGGCTTGCTGCATTTGGGGCACACAAGCATCACATTTGACATATGGACCGGCGCCTCTTTTTCTATAATGCCTCCCTGCGAATATTTCTTGCTCGGCTTCATGTGCTTCTTGATCATATTCAGCCTTTCAACAAGGAGCCTGTTTTTATCCGGATCAACGTCAAGGACCCTGCCTTTTTTTCCTTTCTCGTCTCCGGTTATTATTAATACTGTATCATTTTTCTTTAATCCAAGACCCACGTTATCTCCTTAAATGACCTCAGGCGCCAGTGAAACAATCTTCATGTATTCTTTCCATCTGAGTTCTCTGGCCACAGGGCCGAAAATTCTT
>QZIL01000053.1 GCA_003599025.1 Nitrospiraceae bacterium
GCAGGCCTGACAAAAAAAGAATTATCCGTCAGTCAGTTTCCTGCCGTGATCCTTCTTCTGTCTTATCAATCTCATCGGCCTTCTCTTTAATCGAAACATCCCTGACAAAATCAGCGCACTTGATGTCCCTGCCGCTAACAGAGAACATCTTCTGGCAGGTGCCCCTCCATGCGCATACTATACAAATGTTCTCGGACATATTATCTCCCTCTTCAGGTTATTTTAAATTCCTTATGATAAAGAAAGGTAAGGATAGTTTCAATATTGTCTGAAATGCTTTCTTTTGCGTTTATTATAAAGATTTTTCTGTTAATATGGAACAGTTCTTTAACAATACGCTCTGCCTTGATCGGTTTTTTGTAACGTCTCCGGAGTTCAGCTTCGAACATAGGTACGATCTTGTCTTTCATCCTCAGTTCAGTATCGACAAAAAAAACCGGGATGTCCGGGGAGAGATCGACGATGCGGTCAAGAAAGAACTTTATCTCTCTATCATGAATTCCTTTAGGCGGAGAGGATTTTATCTCCATATAAAGCAGTGATGAATCGACTTTTGCAATTAAATCGTAGTCGCCTCCCACCTTTGGTCTCTTAAACTTGACCCCCCATGCTGTTTCAGCCTGGAAATGCTTCCTGATTAATTGTGATACAAACCATTCGAGGGTTTCCCCGAAACTCTTTACAGGGCGTTTCGTGAGGTGATAACATTTACCGGATGATTCTGCAAGCCCGGCCTTCAGAAGGAAATTGATGTACAGCGCTGCTACCTCTATTGTTGTATATCGGGTGACTTTTTCGAGAGTAAAGGCGTCCTGGTGTTTTATTACATCTCTAAGGAACAATCTGAATGAGTATTTTTTCAGTTTATTCAGGAAAGCTGCCTCATATTTCCTGTCGGGCACGAGGAGATCGCCTGAAGGTTCTTTTCTGTAAATAGTGAAACCACGCCGCTTCAGCATGATTTCAAGGGAGGGGGAGAAAGCAGAAATTATTTTCTTGAGGCGACTGATTTCGGCTTTAAGTAATCTGATATCTTCAGGCATAGTACTGATTCAGTTTGTATCGTGCAAAAGTGAGGTGTGACAGCTGACTGCCAGGAAATTACATAATGGCTTCAATCTTGTCCCAGTCAACGCTGTTTTTGATGCAGTCATATACATGAAGCCGAATGCCCTGCGTCTTTATTCTTGTCCCGTTTACTCTTATTCCAAGGTCAGTGATCTTCTCAGAATGTATGCCTTTTTCTATTTCATAGTCACAGGCTATCCCGATTACACCTTTTATATTTTTTCTCTGAACAAGTCGTTTAGTAAAGCCTACACTTGGGGTAATGTAGAACTGATAGCCCTTTTTTTCTGCTGATTCATAGATCTTTCCGCATCCGCAAAGTTTGCATTTACTGCATATTACCCCGTCAGATTTTGAGAACCTCGCAGGGCATTTGTCGTCTATCAGGCAGTGAGGAAGAATTACTGCAATATCTTCTTTATTGAGCCTCTGGAATTCGTCCCTGTAATAATCATTAATAATGGCCATGATGTTCGATTTTTTCATCCCCAGCATTGTCCGAAGTTTATACGCATAAAGATTTCCAAGGAATTTTAGTTTATTTAACATAACAATAAGTGTAATCCCAAAGTTAACTATTTGCAATAAGGAGAGCATAAAATAACCCGCCAGAACAGAAGAATTTAAATAAAACATACTAACGCATGCTAATTACAAGATGATAAGCTGTGATGGTGGGTTTTGAAATGAGAAAAGGTTAAGGGACAATCCCATAACCTTGACTCAGTCATTATAGAAATGATCTGGTTGCTATCTTACTGCCGCCTGATAGGCCTGCTTTGCTTTCATCAGCTTGAAGTTCTCTGCACCTTCTTCGCGCTTGATCTGCTTGAATACCTCGCAAGACATACATGAAACCTGCTTTTGCGCAAAGTCACCCTGTACCTTCCCGCCGCAGAATGTTCCTGCAATTGCCCAGCATATACGCCCCCCGTTCTTTCCGCTGTTCAGTCCATTAGCAGCAATATCAGCAGCCGCCGGACAAGCACCCATGTCTGCGGTTTTTGCTCCGCCCGGCTCCCGTCCACACTTCTTTATTTCCCAACAGTTTAGCTTTTGCATTTTCCCTTCCTCCTTTCTGTTCTTAATATTGCAAGAACAGTGCCTGTAAAATATATTTACAATTCGTGGATAATTCGGGCAGTTGATTGTTATATGATAATAAAATGAGCTTTTTCCCGCTAATTTCATGCGTGATTTAACTCATTAAGATTACTTGATAAACCTATTGTAATTTCAGGTTAATTGTGATTTTGATTACGCGTAGAACTGAATAATATTCATTAGAATCCGAAATAGCTCTTTCAATGTTTTTTTGTGCTGTTTTTTTCCGTTCAGCTTTAAACGGGCAAGAGTTCAGGGGTTACACAACTTTTCAGAAACAGCTTCAAATTATTAGTTTCAATTAGTATAATTAATCATTTTAAGCAGTATATTAATAAGCTGAAAGGATTTCAGGATGGAACTTACTGATATTTTACCTCTTGAGAAATGGCATCAACTGGAAAAAGATATTTTCGACCGGTCCGGCCTTGCTTCAAATGTTTTTAACGTAAACGGGACAAGAATAACCGACTATAAGGTGTGGGTCAACAGACTCTGCCCTGCAATAAAGGCAGATGACAGGGGGCAGAGCTTTATATGTGCTGTCGCCCATATGAATATTGCCGGAATGGCAAAGGAGAGGAAGGAGACCGTTGCCGGGGAGTGTGATGCCGGACTGTTAAAGTTGGTTGTCCCGATCTATGTGAACGGTGAATTCCTGGGTGCTGTTGGCGCATGCGGACTTCTACCTGAAGACAGCGACGTTGATTCATTTATGATAAACAGGACTATCGAGATGGATGATGATAAAATCTCTGACCTGTCCAGTGACATTAAAAGAATATCAGCAGATGATATTGATGAACTGGGGAAATACATTACGGAGCGCATCAGTAAAATTGTAAGCGATTTTGAAAAACAGAGCGGGTAAGTAAGATGAGTAACAATAAATAATGCCTTAACTGCGAACATACTGTGTCTCAATTGTCATCCTGAACTTGCCTGTCCCGACTTGTCGGGGATTCAGTATCCAGAGGTTTGTAATACTTTGAAAAAACTGGATTCCGGATCAAGTCCGGAATGACATACATGCCTTTTTGTTATTGTGACACAGTATGGAGAGCAGGTATCCGTTACATCCCCAGATATGCCTTTTTTACTTCCTCATTTGAGAGAAGCCTGTCAGCATGATCTTCAAGGACAATTCTCCCGTTTTCCATCACATATCCCCTGTGGGCGGCCTGGAGGGCCAGGTTTGCGTTCTGTTCCACGAGAAAGACGGTTGTTTTTTGTTCAGTGTTTATCCTCCTGATTATATCGAATATCTGCTTGACGACTTTCGGGGCGAGCCCCAGAGACGGTTCATCAAGCAGCAACAGGCGGGGTCTTGCCATAAGTGCCCTGGAAATTGCCAGCATCTGCTGTTCTCCGCCGCTTAATGTCCCGCCTGCCTGGTGCCGTCTGTCTGTGAGAATGGGAAACAGTCCGAATACATAATCGATGTCTTTTGCTATACCTTCCCTGTCTGTCCGTAAAAAGGCGCCCATATGCAGGTTTTCCATGACCGACAATTCGGGGAATATATGACGGCCTTCAGGTACCTGTGATATACCGTGTGATACTATCATGTCAGGACTCATATTGTGAATGGGCCGCCCCATGAAAAGTATTTCTCCTGCCCTGGGGGGTGTTATTCCTGAAATTGACATGAGCGTAGTAGTTTTACCAGCCCCGTTAGAACCGATAAGGGTTATTATTTCTCCTTCATGGACCTCCATGCTGATGCCTTTTAAGGCCTCAATATTCCCATACGACGTTTTTACATTAACGAGTTTAAGCAACGAATTCCTCTCCAAGGTATGCTTTTATTACGGCCTGATTGCTTCTTATCTCCTCAGGGGTGCCTTCCGCGATTTTCTTTCCATAGTCCATAACGGCTATGCGGTCCGATATGCTCATAACAAACCTCATATCATGCTCTATCAGAAGAATTGATATTTTTTCTTCTTCGCGGATTCTTGAGATCAGTTCGTCCAGTTCCCCAGTTTCCTGAGGGTTCATCCCGGCAGCTGGTTCATCCAGCAGAAGGAGGAAAGGCTCTGTGGCCAGGGCACGCGCTATTTCGAGCAATCTCTGTGCACCGTAAGGCAGGATCCCCGCGAAATCATTAACATATTTTGCTAAGCCTATCTTTTCCAGAATATGGTAGCTGTATTCTACTGTCGCCTGTTCTTCCCTGATTGTAGTCTTCCCCCTGAACAAGGCACCTGCAATTCGGGAGCGGGTCCTGCAATGACGGCCGATCATAACATTTTCAAGGACCGTCATGTTAGGGAAGAGACGTATGTTCTGAAAAGTTCTTGTGATCCCTTTTCTGGTAACAATATTAGGTTTTAGTCCTCTTATTGTCTCAGGCTTTTTACCGGGAGGGGAAATGATCATGCTGCCTTCAGAGGGAGTGTAAATACCTGTCATACAGTTAAAGAGGGTGGTTTTACCTGCTCCGTTAGGACCGATCAGTGCCAGAATTTCCCTCTCTCTGACCTCAAGGTCAAGATGATCAATGGCACGAAGACCTCCAAAATCCATCGTCAGTCCGTGTATTTCCATGACCCGTTTCATTTATTCTGATCTCCGTGGATATTAGTCCCTTTGAATTTATACGTACGTCTGACATTGCTTATTATGCCCTGCGGACGAAAGACCATCATGATTACAAGAATAGCACCGAACAGGAGCATCCTGTAGTCCGAAAATGCCCTTAGATATTCCGGGAGGAGAATAAGAACAAAGGCTCCGATAATGACCCCGGCAATTGAGCCCATTCCTCCCAGCACGACAATGGAAAGGATGATGGCGGACTCCAGAAATGTGAAGCTTGCAGGATTGATAAAAGTAGTCTTTGCTGCAAAAAACACCCCCATCATTCCGGCCCAGGTTGCGCCGAGGGCAAAGGCTGAGAGCTTCGTCTTTGTTTTGTCGATCCCCATGGACTGGCACGCTATCTCATCTTCCCTCAGGGCGACCCATGCCCTGCCTATTCTTGAATTCTGGAGCCTGTTGACTACAAAAACAGTAAACAGGGCAAGGGCTATCATGAGGAAATAAATATAAATCGTTGCATTCTGAAGTGAAAGCTGCATACCGAAAAAAGAAGGCCTTTCGATGTTGGCGATACCGCTCGGGCCAAAAGAAAAATCGTTCCAGTTCTCGAGCACAAGCCTGATAATTTCACCAAACCCGAGGGTCACTATAGCAAGGTAATCTCCCCGTAAACGCAGCACCGGAAAACCGAGGAATATCCCGAACAGGGCCCCCATAAAGGCCCCTGCAGGGAGCACGGCCCAGAACCCGAGACCGAAGTGATGATTGATAAGACCATAGGTGTAAGCACCTACCGCGTAAAAGGCTACATAGCCCAGATCGAGCAGGCCCGCAAGACCGACAACTATATTCAGGCCGAGACCGAGCACTACATACATGAGGGCTGTTGTCATGATGTTTACCTGGTAGACAGAGAAGATAAACGGGAATAAAATACCGAAGACTGAAAGAACCACAAGAATGGGTATATATAGCCTCTGTTCTTTACGGACCCGATCAATAAGAGGCATACTCTGCAGGTCATCAGCCCCGGTCTTTTTCATGCCTGATTCCTTTTGCCTGATCATATATCGCCATACAAAAGAGAGTATGAAACTTCCCATGCCTACAAGTAACAGGTTGCGCCATCTCCATTGAACGATCTTTTCAATGGGGTTCACCCTGATCACCATGATCGGAAAGGTGAGGAACATGAACCAGAACGACACGAGCAGCGACTTTTTTATTTCAGAGAGTTTTTGCATGTTATATATGACGATTCATATTATTATCATTCCCGCGCACAGACTGTGTCACAATTGTCATTCCGGCCTGAGTGCCGGAATCTATGCATTTTGAAAGTGCCTGGAATAGCGAGATTCCTGCATTTGCAGGAATGACACAAAGCGTATATTCCGCAATTGTGACACAGTCTGGCAGGCGGGAATCCAGTTTCTGTCTGCTTACGAAGATGAATTCCCTGTATGTCCCCGTATCAGGGTACAGGGCAGGCTCCTCATCAAGTCCGGAATGACGAACTTTAACTGACTCAGTATTTACTGATGATCCCATTTCACACCTTTTCCGACTTTGATTTACCGAGTATCCCTGCTGGCCTGAAGATAAGTATCAGCACAAGCAGGGCGAATGCAAAGACGTCTTCATAATCGCTAGACACATAACCCGTTGCAAAGCTTTCAGTCCATCCGAGGACAAAACCGCCGAGCACCGCGCCGGGGATGCTTCCTATTCCCCCCAGAACAGCAGCTGTAAATGCCTTGATTCCGGCTATAAAACCTATATAAAAATTAATCTGGCCTATATGAGATGCTATAAGGACCCCTCCTACAGCAGCAAGCGCTGAGCCGATAATGAATGTAACAGAGATTATGCGGTTGACATCAACACCGACAAGCATGGCCATTTTTCTGTCCTGTGCTGTGGCACGCATCGCCATCCCGGTCTTCGTAAATTTAATGACACAACTCAGGATAATCATGACCACCGTGGTTGTAAGAAGGATCATCAATTCCGCTGAGCTGAAAATATGTTCATACGCTTTCATGAACGCGAATTCAGGGACAAGGGCGGGGAAGGGTACAAAGTCGGACGTCTGTGCAAGGAGCACATAATTCTGCAGAAAAATCGACATTCCTATCGCGCTTATTAAAGGTGAGAGACGGGGAGCATGCCGGAGAGGCTTGTAAGCGATCTTTTCAATGGTATATCCATAAGCAGATGAGTATATGACTGCGACCAGCGACGCCATTACGAGGATGGAAAGCTCGTTAAATCCATAAAGAGTCAGGACGCTTGCCGTTATCAGGGCTGTAAAGGCGCCGATCATATATATCTCGCCATGGGTGAAATTAATAAGCTCGATTATGCCGTATACCATGGTGTAGCCGAGCGCTATGAGGGCATAGATACTTCCCCTGGTAAGGCCGCCGAGAAAGAGCTGTGTAAAGTATTCCATAACGACTTTATATAATACGTGAATTATTGATTAATGTGAAATAAATCAGGAGTCGATTACATGGCAAAAAAAGGGACAAGCCCTGCAACTTGTCCCGGGGAGACCTTATTTTATTCTCACTATTTCACTTCAACATACTCGCCGTTCTTTACCTGAAACATGGAGAACCCTAGGCCAATTGCGTCCCCGCGCTCATCAAATTTAATCTTTCCAAGAGGAGTATCTACATATTCAGTCCTCAACGCATTGGAGACAGCCTTATAATCCGTAGAGCCAGCCTTTTCTATTGCATTAAGCAGTGCCTGCGTTGCGGCATAGGCGTTGAGAAAGAAGGCCCCCGGGTCTGTTCTGTAGGCTGTCTTATGTGCTTCAGTAGCTGCAATTGCAAGCGGGTTTTTTGAAACATCCTTAGGCCCGGTGGCATAAACTCCTTCTGCGTATTCGCCTGCAACCTTTATAAAGGTCATGTCCTTTACTCCGTCGTCAGAAATAAATAAGGTGTCCATCTTTTTCTTTCTCATTAGCATAATCAGCTTGGATGCCTCGGGATGATAACCGCCGTATATTATGCCTTCAGCCCCTGAGTTCTTTACTTTCTGTACAACTGCGGAATAATCGACTGCTCCGGGGGTAATGCCTTCATAAAGGACTACTTCGGCCCTGCCAGATTTATCAATGAAGTCCTTTGCAAATTCTGCAAGACCTTTTCCGTAATCACCTTTATCATGCAGTACAGCAATCTTTTTCAGTTTAAGTACATCGAGGGCAAAATCAACCTCAAGTTTCGCCTGTGCATCGTCTGAGGCGATAGTGCGAAAGAAGTTGGGGTAATCCCCGCTCTGTGTCAGGGGCGGATTTGTTGCTGAAGGGGATATGGTAATGACCTTTGATTCCTTATAAATACCTAGGGCAGCTTTTGTGGCCCCGCTGCATATATGCCCGATAACAAAATGAACATCCTGTGACATGAGTTTAGAGGCGGTATTAGTCGCCACTTCAGGTTTACAGACATCGTCTTCAGCCATAAGTTCCACTTTCCTGCCGCGTATGCCTCCCTTAGCGTTAATTTCCTTGACAACGAGCTCAGCCGCCTTAACCGTAGGAAGTCCGTATGAAGCCAGGTCTCCACTGTGTGCCCCCGCCACTCCAACCTTGATTGCCCCGCTTTCATGTTTAGTGCAGGACATAGCGGGTACAATCAATAAAATAACAGCTGCTGCAAGGAATATTCTCATGACAGTGCTCTTCATTCAGTTACCCTCCTTAACATTATATAAATAGATTCAATGCGGGGAATTACGCCATTATATTAATTGCAGAAAAATAAAGTCAACAAAAAAACCAATATGGTACAATACATTTTATTCAAAAAAGCGAGGGTCCCATGAAAAGAATACTGGTTACAGGCGGAGCAGGCTTTCTCGGTTCGCACCTATGTGAAAGATTACTTAATGAAGGGCATGAGGTCCTGTGTGTCGATAATTTCTATACGGGCCGCAGATCCAATATAGTCGGTTTCATTCAGAAGCCATATTTTGAAATGCTTAGGCATGATGTATGCTTTCCCCTTTATGTAGAAGTCGATGAAATATATAACCTGGCCTGTCCGGCATCTCCCATCCATTACCAGTTTGACCCTGTGCAGACTACAAAGACTTCTGTGCACGGGGCCATCAATATGCTGGGCCTGGCGAAACGTGTAAAGGCAAAAATATTACAGGCCTCAACTTCTGAAGTATACGGTGATCCAAAGGTCCACCCCCAGCCGGAATCATACTGGGGTAATGTGAACCCTGTCGGTTACCGCTCCTGTTATGATGAAGGGAAGCGCTGTGCAGAGACGCTTTTTTTTGATTATAAGCGCCAGCACAAACTCAGGATAAAAGTTGCCAGAATATTTAATACATACGGGCCGAGGATGCACCCTGATGATGGCCGTGTTGTCAGTAATTTCATTATGCAGGCTTTAAATGGAAGACCCATTACTGTCTATGGAAAGGGCCAGCAGACCAGAAGTTTCTGCTACGTTGACGACATGATTGAAGGTTTTGTCAGGCTTATGGCCACGCCTGATGCCTTTACAGGTCCGATAAATCTCGGCAATCCGGTAGAATTCACTATCATTGAGCTTGCTCATAAAGTAATTGAATTGACCAAATCAAAATCAAAGATTGTTTTTAAGACATTACCTCATGATGACCCTTCACAGCGTCAACCTGATATCACACTTGCCAAAAAGACTCTGAAGTGGAAGCCTAAAGTTAATCTTGAAGACGGACTTAAAGAGACCATTGAATATTTCAGAAGGTTGAAGACTGACCCCTGATAATTATTGAATGCTCCATAATAGCTGTATGCTTCAGCATCATTCCCGTGCCTGAGGCACCTACTGTTGGAAGTCTGTTGAGCGGGAATCCAGCGTCGTTATTTGAAGGAAATGGATTCTCGAATCGAGTCTGCTCGACGAGTCGATCCGACCGGCTAAAGGATTGCCGGAATGTCGGCCTCTTGAACATGACAGGGATTCAAGTATAAACTTGTATTGAAAACCTTCTCATGAAAACTATATCGCTAGAGATAGACGGTCAGCATGTTCAGGCAGCAGAAGGGAGCTCTATCCTTATTGCTGCACGTCTGAACGGAATCTATATTCCCACCCTCTGTTATCATCCCAGGACCAGGCAGGCAGGTAAATGCAGAATGTGCGTTGTCGAGGTGAAAGGACTTCCCGGGTTACAGGTGTCCTGCTCCATTCAGGCACAGGACGGAATGGCTGTCCTTACAAAAACTGAAAAGATCATCGAGACCAGAAAGATGATAGTGGAACTATATCTTTCAAACGGCAGCCACAACTGCATGTCATGCGAGGCAGCAGGCAAGTGTGAACTCCAGGATGCTGCGTACCATCTCGGTATAGAAAAATCCGTGTTCCCGGTACTCAAAAAGGATATGCCGTTTGATGTGTCCTGCCCGATGATTATCAGGGACATGAATAAGTGTATCCAGTGCTACCGTTGTATTACGGGATGCAATAATATTGTTGTCAATGAAGTGCTCGATATGGGTTTCCGGGGGAGTAAGATGACTGTGGTCTGTGACACCAACAAGCCTATGGGCAAGTCCTCCTGCGTGGTGTGCGGGGAGTGTGTCCAGCTTTGCCCTACAGGTGCCCTGACAGAAAAAAAAACCATAGGGAGAGCAAGGGCCTGGGAAACGGTCAGGACCAGGACCACATGTCCGTATTGCGGTGTCGGATGCCAGATGTATCTTCATGTAAAAGATAACGAGATCATCCGGGTCACCGGAGTTGAAGGAACAGAACCCAACTACGGGACCCTTTGCATAAAAGGAAGATTCGGTTATGATTTTGTCCATTCCCCTGAACGCCTGAAGACCCCTATGTTAAGAAAGAATGGCGTACTTGAAGAGGCAAGCTGGGATGAGGCACTTGATTATACTGCAGCAAGACTTACTGATATAAAGCAGAAGCACGGTCCTGATTCAATAGTAGGAATTGGCTGTGCAAGATCAACAAACGAGAGCAATTATGTGATGATGAAATTCATGCGTGCTGCAATAGGCACGAACAATGTCGACCACTGTGCACGTACATGACACGCACCCACGGTGGCCGGTCTGGCCTCCACGCTAGGTGCAGGGGCAATGACGAACTCTATCCGTGAGATTGAGGACGTGCCTGTTATATTTGTGATTGGATCAAACACGACTGAATCTCATCCGGTCATCTCATACAGCATGAAACGGGCGGTAAAAAAAGGAAGCAGGCTCATAGTCGCTGACCCGAGGAAAATTGACCTGACCAGATGGGCTGCACGCCATTTTCAGCACAGGGTGGGCAGTGATATAGCACTCCTGAATGCTGTCATGTATGAAATTATCAGGAATGAGTGGCATGACCGTGCCTTTATCGATGATCACACAGAGGGCTTTGAGTATCTGAAAGAAACAGTAAGCAAATATACTCCTGAATATGCTTCCGGCATTTGCGGACTCAGCGCTGATGAAATAAGGGAACTAGCAAGTATCCTCGGCACTGCTGACAAGGTCGGGCTTTATTATACGCTCGGGATTACCGAGCATACAACCGGCACGGACAATGTCAGGACCTGTGCAAACCTGCAGATGCTTTTGGGGCACATTGGTATCGAAAACGCCGGGGTCAATCCTCTCAGGGGCCAGAACAACGTTCAGGGCGCCTGTGATATGGGTGTGCTGCCTGACGTATTTACAGGGTATCAGAAGACCTCGGATCCCGGGACCAGAGAGAAGTTCGAAAAGGTATGGGGAGTAGAAAAACTGCCAGGGACAGAAGGCGCAAAGATACCGGCAATGTTTGACGGTATCAATCATGGAGATATAAAGGCACTCTATCTGATAGGCGAAAACGTCGTGATGTCAGAACCGAACCAGGCGCATACGGTTAAATCGCTTGAGAATGTTGAATTCCTGATTGTACAGGACATCTTCATGAATGAGACAGCCGAATACGCTGATGTTATACTGCCTGCAGCGTGTTATGCAGAGATAGAAGGGACATTCACAAATACAGAGAGGCGGGTGCAACGTGTAAGAAGGGCGGTGACGCCGCCCGGTATGGCGAGGGACGACTGGTGGATTACAGGTGAGATAGCAAAAAGGATGGGGTTTATCATGGAGTATAATTCTTCTGAACAGATATGGAATGAGATCAGGTCACTCTCTCCGTCCATGGCCGGCATAACCTATGCAAGGATAGAGCAGCAGGGCATTCAATGGCCCTGTCCGGACACTGATCACACCGGGACATGTTATCTGTACTGTGACAATGTTTTCCCGTGCGGAAAGGCCAGATTTCAACCTGCTGAATGGAAACCTGCTGCAGAGGTCCCTGATGAAGAATATCCTTTTGTCCTGACAACCGGAAGACGTCTCTGGCATTACCACACCGGGACGCAGACGCGGAGGTCTGCCGGTTTCATTGATATATTCCCTGAGGAGCTGATTGAAGTAAACCCAGAGGACGCGCAAAAACTTAATATAAATAATGGTGAATACATAACTGCTGTGTCCCGAAGAGGGAAGGTGACAGTAAAGTCATGGGTAACCAGCCGTGTAATGCCGGGGGTCTGTTTCATGACCTTCCATTTTAGTGAAGCCTGTGCAAATGTGCTTACCAATAATGCCTTTGATCCTGTTACAGGTACGGCTGAATACAAGGCCTGTGCCATACGCCTTGAGAAGTCCAATAGTGCCTCTGAACCTGAAAAACAGAGAGTACATAGGGAGAATAAATGATAAATGAAGTGATGAGACAGACCATTGATGGTATTGTCCAGAAGCTCCCCTGCCGGGATTCTGCTGTGGTGCCGGCCCTTTCGTATATCCAGAAGGAGAATGGATATATCTCTGAAAGCGACATGGAAGACCTGGCCATAATTCTGCAGTTTCCGCAGTCCCGTATTTTCAGCGCTGCAAGCTTTTATTCCATGCTGAAATTGAGGCCGAAGGGTAAGTATCATATCCAGGTCTGCACGAATGTGTCCTGTTCATTGCTTGAGACTGAATCTCTCATTGACTATATATCAGGAAAACTCGGCATAGGCAGCGGAGAATCAACACCTGACGGGCTGTTCAGCCTCGAATCCGTTGAGTGCCTCGGTTCCTGCGGTTATGCGCCTGCAATGATGATTAATACAGAGCATTATGAGGACCTCAGCTTTGAGAAGGTTGATGAGATATTCAACACCATAAGAATCAAAGAGGGGAACTGACGCTAACCTGTTTCGCATGCGTTTTAATGAAAACTAACTATGGACGAAATCATATTCAGGAATAAAAACGTTCCCGACTCGCAAAATATAGAAGTTTATTCAGGCCGCGGGGGCTATTCAGCCCTGAAAAAGGCCCTTTCACAGGCACCGGATGATATTATCACAATGGTTGAAAGGTCGGGACTGAGAGGCAGAGGCGGGGCCGGTTTCCCGGCAGGCGCCAAATGGAGACTGCTGACCAAATACAGGGTAAAGACTGTTTATTTAATTTGTAATGCCGATGAAGGCGAGCCGGGGACTTTTAAGGACAGATATGTGATGGAATTTGATCCTCATCTGCTCCTTGAGGGAATGACAATAGCCGCTTATGCAACCAGTTCGCATCACGGGTTTATATATATCCGGGGTGAATATGACTGGATAGCTAAATTGCTTGTCAAGGCCATTGAAGATGCCTATGCAAAAGGTTTTATAGGAAGCAACATAATGGGAACTGATTATTCGTTCTATATAGATGTTTTCAGGGGCGCGGGCTCTTATGTGTGCGGAGAGGAAACCGGCCTTATCGAGTCTCTTGAAGGTAAGGCCGGGAGGCCGAGGCTGAAACCTCCGTTTCCGGCAGCGTATGGTCTGTATGGTGAGCCGACTGTAATACACAATGTCTCTACTCTTTCATATATTCCTTTTATAGTTCAAAACGGAGCAGCAGCGTATAAAGCAATTGGTGAACGGATGAGCGGAGGGACGGCCCTTTTCAGTATAAGCGGACATGTCAATAAACCCGGGCTTTATGAATATCCGATGGGTACCTCTTTACGTGACCTGATATATGAGGCTGCAGGCGGTATCAGAGGAGGTAGGGGTTTAAAGGCCGTTATCCCCGGGGGTCTTTCATCGCCTGTTCTCAGAAGCAATGAAATAGATGTAAAAATGGATTATCAGTTGCTTAATGCTGCGGGCACCATGTTCGGTTCAGGCGGGATCATAGTTTTAGATGAGGACACTTCTATTCCGGGGATAGCGCTGAAGGCTGCGAGGTTCTTTGCCCATGAATCATGCGGGCAGTGCACACCCTGCCGTGAGGGGACTAATATGATAAGGCACTTAATGGAAAGGATAATGACAGGGGAGGGAACCCCCCAAAATATCGAGCAAATGCTTAGATTGTGCCGTCATATAAGAGGGTCAACGATATGTGCGTTTGGTGTTGCAGCAACTCTGCCGGTTGAAGTAATGATAAGAAAATTCAGGAGTGAATTTGATGCGATGCTTCCTGGCCGCCCTGTTTAGCGAAGTATTATTTCATTGAAAACCATGGCAATATGCTTGATCCATGAGGGTGCCCGACAGATGGATATAACTTATTGTTTTTGATCCTGTACCATGGACTGCCGCTTTTTCCGGATGGATGACTGCGTGAAGGGAATACATTGTCTCCTTTGATAATATAAAGCGGATTGTTTTCAGTTATCTCCGGATTTCCATAACTGGAATAAACTTTGTTATCTTCAATCCGAAACCAGGGTGCTTTATTGCCTGTGTTCGGGTGACCATACGCAGTATACAGTTTCATTAGTTGTAGCCCTCCATCAATCTGGCTGATTTCTCTAATAAACTCAAATTGCCGAATTGCAATATATGCGCATATAAGCAAGTATGGTGCCATTATTAACTTACTGTTTTTTCAATAGTAAGCTGCAATAAAGAACGTGCCTTACACATAAGAACTGGCACAATCATGTGCCATGGGACAGCAAAGCTCCTCTTATTAACCGGTCTTTAACCTCATATATGAGATAATAATTCTTATATGTTACCTAATGTGATAGGACGAATCGAATTTCCAAAGATCGAACCGGTGCCGAGGGGATGTGAAATCCCCCTTTCCTTTGCCCAGCAGCGCCTCTGGTTGCATGACCAGCTCGAGCCGGATACACCGAACAATGTCTGTATCGCCCTTCACATCAAAGGCGCATTGAGTAAGGACATACTGCAGAAATCCCTGGACTATCTGGTCGAGAGACACGAAATCCTTCGCACGACCTATTCTGTAGTTTCCGGTGAGCCGGTCCAGACTGTACATCCCGTACAGCCCGTCCGTATCATTTATAATGATCTAAGCTGCTGCCCGGAGGATGGACAGGCGGCTGAAATACGCCATTGCATGTCCTCAGAGGCAAGGCAGTTGTTTGATCTGTCAAAGGACCCGATGATGCGGACTGTCCTGGTCCGTCTTTCCGATATTGAACATGTGCTGATTGTAACTATGCACCATATTGCTTCCGATGAATGGTCGATGAAGATCTTCTTTCGTGAGTTCATGGCCCTTTATGGCGGATTTGCCATGGGTAAGCCGTTGCAGTTAAATGAGATGCCTGTGCAGTATGCTGATTTTGCGTGCTGGAGGCGTCAGTGGATGTCGGGGGAGGTCCTCCGGAAACAGCTGTCTTTCTGGAAACAGTATCTTGAGGGGAGCCCCCTTCTGCTTGAACTCCCGGCGGACCGTCCGAGGCCGACGGTCAGGGGCCTGGACGGAGCAAGTCATACCGTTGTCATTTCATCTCGTTTGACGGAATCGCTCAGGTCCCTGTGCAAGGAGGAGTGCGTTACCATGTTCGTAACGATGATGGCCGCATTCAAGACACTGCTGTACCGTTATACCGGCCAGGGGGATATATCTGTGGGAACGTTCTGTTCTAACCGAGAATGGCCTGAAATACAGGGACTGATAGGTTTTTTTGTCAATGCCCTGGTCGTGCGCTCCGAGCTTGGCGACGGGCTGGCCTTCAGGTCACTCCTGAAGCGTGAGATGAGTGCTGCGCAGGGGGCATTTGACCATTATGATATGCCCTTTGAGAAGCTGGTCGAGACATTGAATCCCGATCGCGGCCCCGGTCATACCCCTCTCTTTCAGGTGGCGCTTTCATTTGACGAAATACCGGTGGTGCCCGATGAACTCCCGGGCATGAACTTTGAACTCATGGATTATGAAACATCGGTGTCGTTGTATGACCTGTCGCTTATCATTACTGAAATGCCGGACAACATGAGACTGGCTTTTATTTACCGCACAGACCTTTTTGATCCTACCACCATTCAGCGCATGGCCGGAAATTTTATTACGCTTTTGGAAGGCATTGTGTCAAATCCTGATGAGTCTGTGTTTACCCTTCCTGTCCTCAGCCCTGTGGAACACGGGAAAATCCTTTCTCAATGGAGCAGGGGGAAATGCGTAACACCGCCGCAGGCCTGCATACACGAACTGTTTGAGGCGCAAGTTGAACGGACACCGGAAGCTGTTGCTGTCGTCTATGAAGACAGACGACTGTCCTATCGTGAACTAAACCGCAGGGCAAACATGCTTGCACACTACCTCCGGAGACACGGAGTGGGTCCTGAGGTGCTCGTGGGTATATATGAGGTGCGTTCACCCGAGATGATCGTTGGTCTTCTCGCCATACTAAAGGCAGGAGGGGCATACGTACCGCTGGATCCCGGCTACCCCAGGGACCGGATTGCTTTCATGATTGAGGACGCTGATGTTACAGTCCTTCTCTCAAGTTTAAGGCTTGCTTCACAAATACCGTCATATCGGGGCAGACAGATCTGCATTGATGCTGACTGGAAGGAAATCTCACTGGAGAGCTGTGATAATCCTGTCAGGCTGGCATCTCCAGAAAATGCGGCCTGCCTCTTATATACATCCGGTTCGACCGGAAAACCGAAGGGAGCGGTCCTGCAGCACAGCTCCCTTGTGAATTTTATCAACGCTGTGATTTCAGAATACGGGATAACATCTTCCGACAGGGTTCTGCAGTTTGCTTCAATCAGTTTCGATGCGAGCGCTGAAGAGATTTATCCCTGTCTGTCAACAGGAGCGACCCTGGTCCTCCGCACGGACGATATGCTCACAGACACTGATTTTCTTCAGAAGTGCAGGGAATGGGGACTTACAGTTATCAGCCTTCCGACTGCTTACTGGCACATACTGACTGTGAGCATAGAAAGCGAAGGAATGATCATACCTGACACAGTGCGGCTTCTTGTCATCGGCGGGGAGAGGGCCCTTCCGGAACGCCTGATACAATGGCAGAGGCATGTAGGCGACCGTGTCAGGATTCTCAATACGTACGGGCCCACAGAAGCGACAGTAGTAACAACCGTGTCTGAGCTTACATTCTTTAATCCTGGAAATGATTATAAAAAGGAACTCCCTGTCGGACGTCCCATTGCCGGAGCCCATCTATACATACTTGACGGAAATTTACAGCCGGTCCCTATAGGGGTGCCGGGTGAATTATACATTGGCGGACATGTCCTTGCGCGGGGATATCTGAACAGACCGGATCTGACCGCGGAGAAATTCATACCTGATCCCTTTTCCAGTGATGCAGGTGGCCGGTTATACAGCACCGGTGATATGGCTCGTTATCTGCCGGACGGTAACGTTGAATTTATGGGAAGGCGAGACCAGCAGGTGAAGATACGAGGATTTCGTATAGAACTGGGTGAGATCGAAGCAGCGCTGATACAGCACCCCCGTGTAAGGGAAGCGGTTGTTGTTGTCAGGGAAGATCAACCGGGGGACCAGCGGCTGGCGGCATATATGGTTCCTATTAACAGGCATGACTTCCAGATAAGGGAGATAAGGGATTATCTTTCCCTAACGCTTCCTGCCTACATGGTGCCATCGGCCTTTATTATGCTGGACGCACTGCCCATGACTCCGAACAACAAGGTGGACCGCAGGAGACTCCCTGCTCCGGACCGTTACGTTGAAAGGATGGGTAAACAATATGTTGCGCCCCGCAGCGGGCTTGAAGTCAGCTTGACGGAGATATGGGAGAAAGTCCTGGGCGTACATCCTGTCGGGATTACCGACAATTTTTTTGAGATAGGCGGACACTCTCTTCTGGCCGTGCGGCTGACCAATGAGATACGGAAAATCACAGGCAGGGATTTCCCTGTCATGGCCCTTTTCCATAATCCGACAGTTGAACACCTGGCAAGAATAATAATTGACAGGAAATGGCTGGTCCAGTGGTCCCCGACTATCATGATCCAGGGGAGGGGACCCAGAATACCGGTGTTCAGTGTCCATAATATTAATCTGGCGGGACATCTTGACGACGACCAGCCTTTATACATTCTTTCCCGGCCAAGCAAGGATGAGGACCTTTCCCCATACAGTTCAGTGGAAAAGATCGCGGAAAGAAACATTGCCGATATCCGGGCCATCCGGCCCAAAGGCCCTTACATTCTCACCGGGTACTGTTTCTGGGCAATCGTGGCTCTGGAGATAGCCCAACAGCTAATTAGACAGGGAGAGGAAGTCCCTGTGCTTTTTCTGATTGAACCACCTGATGTATGCCTGGGAAACCGGTCTCCTGAAAATGAGTCCATTGCGGACAGAATGGTCAGTTACAGCAGAAATATCGAACACATGACGTATATGATGAAAACCGCTAACGTTTTGCGCACAGCCTTTAACATGATCAGGAGGAAGACTTCTTACAGAAACATCAGATACAATGTAAAAGTCATCGCTTCCAAGACTTGCCTTTTTTTCGGACACCTGCCCCTCAGGCTAAGGCATTTTTATCTTTATACATATCATGCGGAAAAAACTTCAAAGAGCTATGTCCCCCGTGTCTATCCCGGAAGGGCAGTCGTGTTTTACGCAGACAAGATGACGGCCGATGTTCAGGAGTGGAGTAAGTATGTCACCGGAGGGGTTGAGATACACGAGGTGCGTGGCGCGGGACATCTGGAAGTCCTTCGCGAGCCCTATATCGGTGTGTGGGCACGGATAATTGCCAGGTGTCTCGACCGGATCAACGACGGTTTGGGCAGGTGACAAATGGGAATGGCATATCCGGTTCAACTATGATGGGCAGATACGGACTGTTTTTAATTTGTCAGGGATGAGGATGGGCCAGCGGAGGGTTTATCATAGACTCATCCTGCCTTTCTCCTGTTATGACTACCTTTCGTCCGTTAATTGAAATCCGGCCTTCAGAATAGAGCCTGATCGCGTATGGAAATATTTTATGCTCCTGGGCGAGAATTCTCTTTCCAAGACTTTCTTCCGAATCATCATGATAAGCAGGGACTGAGGCCTGTATAATTATGGGACCTGTATCCATACCTTCATCTACGAAATGAACGGTACAGCCCGAAATCTTGACACCGTAATCAGCAGCCTGTTTCTGCCCGTGAAGACCCGGAAACGACGGGAGCAGGGCAGGGTGGATGTTCATAATTCTGTCCCGGTACTGGTCGATCAGTGTCTTTCCCACGACCCGCATGAAACCGGCGAGGATGACAAGTTCAACGCCCCTTTTACGGAGTTCTCCGGCGATATGTGAGTAATATGCATTCTTGTCCGTAAAATCTTTGGGCCTCAGGACAAGAGGTTCGATATTATGCTTTTTCGCGCGTTCGACGGCATGCGCCTCAGGGTTGTCGGTTATGAGCACAGCAATATCAGCTTTAAGAAAGCCTGATTCAATGCTGTCAATGATTGCCTGGAAGTTAGTCCCTCCACCGGAGGCGAGTATACCAAGTATCAGCATGGGTCAATTATAAACGATACTATTAAAATACGTCCACCACTTTCATGTATGACGTTATTTGAATAATTGGTCCATGCAGGCTCTTCACTTTTATGCCGTTATAAGTTATATTGTTTATTAACCGCTACGGAAACAATCATTTGCATTTCAGGAAAAGAACAATATGAATAAGACCAGCATTCATTCAATATTGAAAACATTCTTTGCGGCAAAGATGTATATGTTTGTTCTGGTGCTCATGCTTTTTCCGCTCTTTCTGTTCAGCTGCACGCAAAAAGAAAGAGATCTGAAGACCACAATTCATTTTGTCACATGGAAGCCCAATATCCCTGGTGTACAGGAAGAAATAATCAGGCTGTTTGAACTGGAACATCCCGACATAAAAATAGTCCGGGAGATCGGCCCTCACTCATCTACGGCGTTTCATGACCTGCTTACACAAAAGCTGAAAAACAGGAGCGAGGATGTTGATGTATTCCTTATGGATGTCATCTGGCCCCCTGAGTTCGGGGCAGCTGGCTGGGCCATGCCCCTTGACGAGATGTTCCCGCGGTTGGAACGGGCGAAATTTCTTGAGGGGACAATCCTTGCGAATACATACCGGGGCAGTATCTACGGGGTACCGCTTTTTATTGACAGCGGCATGCTTTACTACCGAAAGGACCTGCTTGCCAAATATGGATTTACTCCCCCTGAAACATGGCAGGACATGATCAGTCAGGCAGAGGTTATCGTTTCCGGAGAAGCAAATGAAGGGAAAGAGCTTTACGGTTTCTCAGGTCAGTTCAAACAGTATGAAGGACTTGTGTGCGACATGATGGAATATATTCTGAGCAATGGCGGGGAGATATTAAATTCAGAAACCGAAAAACCGGGACTGGCACAAAGACCAGCCCTTGAGGCAGTTGAGTTTGTGAGAAAAAACATTATCGGCAGGGCAGCCCCAATCGGCGTACTGACCTATCAGGAGCCGGAATCGCTGGATGTCTTTATCCAGGGCAAGGCGGTTTTTCACAGGAACTGGCCGTATGCCTGGCAGGTCTCAAATGACCCTGAGAGATCAAGGATAGCCGGGAAGGCGGGCATTGCAAAGCTCCCTCATTTTACGGGGGGGAGGAGCTACGCTGCTCTCGGAGGCTGGCAGGCCGGCATAAGCAGCTATTCAAAAAACAAAAAGGCGGCATGGGAATTCGTTAAATTCCTGACAGGAGAAAAGGCCCAGAAAATATTCGCGCTGCAGGGCGGACGGGCCCCGACGAGAAAGGCACTTTATGATGACGCAGATGTCCTTAAATCATATCCCCATTTCAGTGATATGAAAGAAGTCTTTCTGACAGCCTATCCTCGACCGGTAACGCCTCTTTATCCCGCGGTATCAAATATATTGCAGAGATATTTCAGCAATGCCATATCATCACCCCATATAGATCTTAAGGCTGAGGCAAGGGAGGCATCGAAGGAGATTGAAGAAATCATCGCAATGGAAAAGTAGCAGGACATGAGGCTGACCAGGGCGGCACGGGAAAATGTGTTTGTCGCATCTCTGCTGTTTCCGGGCCTTTTTTTTATAGTTGCTTTTGTTTTTTATCCTATAATTTATTCTATATATCTTAGCCTTCACAGGATAGTGCTCGGACTTCCCTCCCTCGGCAGACCGTTTATTGGCCTCGATAATTACCTGCGTCTTCTTGAGGACAGGGTCGCCCTGCATTCCATGATCAACACGCTGGTCTTCGTTTTCACCACAACATTTTTTGAGATACTGTGCGGCCTCTTAATCGCCCTTGTCATAAACAGGCAATTTAAGGGCAGGGGCATTGCCAGGGCCGCTATTCTTGTCCCATGGGCCATCCCGACAGTGGTGTCTTCCCAGATGTGGAGGTTTATCTTTAATGACAACTATGGAATGTTAAACTATATCTTTTTCGGATACAGCACACATTCATATGCAGCATGGCTTGCACACCCCTCAACTGCCTTTGCAGCCATTGTCATCGCAGATGTCTGGAAGACATCATCATTTGCCGGACTCCTCATACTGGCCGGACTGCAGCTTATACCGGATGAACTTTACCGTGCAGCGAGGATAGACGGCGCGTCCCCGTGGCAGCAGTTCAGAAGAATTACACTGCCCCTTATAAAACCGGCCCTTTTGATTGCGCTCCTTTTCAGGACAATTGACGCTTTCAGGGTTTTTGATCTTGTATTTGTAATGACGCAGGGCGGTCCTGCTGACTCGACAAATGTACTGCAGTTTTACGGTTACAAGAAAATCTTCACAGAAGGGCTGATGGGATATGGTTCAACTATCTCTGTCCTGGTATTTGTCATCTCACTTGTCGTGTCTCTTGTCTATATCAAGACTGTAGGCACAAGGTTGTTCCAGAATGGGTGAGAGGCTGAAATCCTTTAGGATCGAAGACAATTATGCACGATCGATGTCATACACACGAAAGCGGGTATCCATGTACCTTTTAATAAACTGGATTCCTGTTTTCACAGGAATGACGGCAACGGGTTTCTTAGCAATATACGCCAATGCATTAACAGAATATCGTTCGGGATGGTTATAGAATATTAATGATATGAAAAGAACAGCGTTCTTCACAGGTGTCTTTATCATAGTATCTCTGAGTCTCCTTCCGTTTTTATGGTTCGTGAATACCTCTCTTAAGACCCCGATAGAAATAACCTCTATACCGCCTGTGCTTCTCCCTTCAGGGACCCTTGCATCCTACAGGTCGGCTGTCGAGCAATATAATCTCATGCATTATGTACGGAACAGTATTATAGTAGCAGGGACAACGACGGTCTGCACAATTATGATATCCATAATTACGGGGTATGCGATTGCCCGTCTAAGGTTTAAACACAAAGGCCTGTTCATGGGAAGCCTGCTGGTCGTATCGATGTTCCCTCAGATATCCATAGCAGGCCCTGTCTGGAGGATACTGCAGCAGCTTGGATGGCTTAACAGCTACCAGGGACTGATCATACCTTACATTACATTGACACTTCCCCTCGGGGTCTGGATACTCGCAAGCTTTTTCAAAGACCTGCCCCCCGAACTCGAGGCCGCAGCAAGGATAGACGGCTGCAGTCACTTTCAGACACTATTCAGGATCATTGTCCCGCTATCGGCCCCCGGGGTCTTTACTGCCGCCATACTGGTCTTTATTTACGCATGGAATGAGTTCTTTTTTGCGCTGCTGATAATGACTCGGCAGGACTTCCAGACACTGCCTGTGGGCATAGCGCTTTTTCAGGGACAGTATACGATGCCATGGGGAGAAATAGCGGCCGCATCGACAGTGTCTACACTGCCGCTTGTGCTCATGGTTTTTATCTTCCAGAAAAGGATAATAAGCGGACTCACATCCGGGGCGGTAAAAGGCTGAACATGGCAGATATATCATATGAGAACATAAGCAAAAGCTTTGGAAATGTCCGGGTCATCAGCGATCTTACCCTTCGCATTGACGACGGTGAATTTTTCACGTTTGTCGGCCCGAGCGGATGTGGAAAGTCCACGCTCCTGAACATTACAGCCGGACTTGAAGACCCTACAAGCGGGGTGATCAGGTTCGGGGGCAGAAGCGTTAATGAACTTTCACCTGCTGAAAGAGACGTGGCCATGGTTTTTCAGAGTTATGCCCTTTATCCGCATATGACCGTATACGAAAACATGGCATTTCCGCTTAAGATGAAAAAGCAAAAGAAGGACATCATTGACAGAGAAGTGCGGCGGGTCTCCAGCCTCATGGGTATCAGCGGCCTTCTGGACAGAAAGCCCCGCGAACTATCCGGCGGTCAGAGACAGCGGGTCGCACTCGGAAGGGCGATCATAAGGAAACCGGTAGTTTTTCTTATGGATGAGCCGCTTTCGAACCTTGATGCCAGG
>QZIL01000054.1 GCA_003599025.1 Nitrospiraceae bacterium
AGCAATGCCTCCTGCCTTGAATTCTGCGAATGTGTCGCCCACATCTCTGAAATACCAGGACTGAGGGGGGTCGAACCTTGGGTTGTGCTTTGTCATAGTGTCGCAGCGCGCGCCGCCGCTGCCCTGCACATAAAGTATTCCCTGTGCAGCTGCATTGTGCGCACCGTTTGTGACATCGCCAAGCACGGTTATGTTTGCACCGCAGTTTATCCAGCCTATATCGTCAGAGGCACTGCCCTTTACCACGATCTCAGTGCCGAACATGCCCATGCTGCCGAGTCTCTGACCTACAGGGCCTTCGACAGTTATCTTTATCGCTTCACCTCTCGGCCAGATGCGTCCGCCGATACCGTGCTGTCCGTCCGCAACCAGGTGAAGCTCGCGTGCGCCCTGACGGACTGCCTCCTGTATCTCTTCCTCAAAAATCCGGGAAGGAGTCCGGTTGTTGTTGATGTTTCCTTTTATTGTTGTTTTTTTCATTTATATATTGTTGTCATTGACATGACAATACTTATTAGCTGTCATTCCGGCAGTCCTTAAGCCGGAATCCAGTTCCTTCAAGAAAGACTCTGGATTCCCGCTCAACAAACTGCGGGAATGACGTTTGTATTCTGTGTTTTACATTTAACATACAAAATTAATATTTAACCTTTCGGCAATTGCAGCATCATCCGTGCTGATGCCGTCGGACATGCCTATCGGCAGTTCCATACTTCTGCCCATAGGTGCGAATATTTTCTTTAATTCAATATCGAGTGATTTAAATACCTCAACGACCCTTTCGGCCACTTTATCAGGATCGAGTCTTCTGTAGAGCTTCGGGTCCTGTGTGGTGATGCCTCTTGGGCATTTCCCGAGATTGCAGACATTGCACCGGTTCATCTCGTCTCCGAAACACCAGGCCGCTGCCTGCATGATGTATTTGCCTATTGAGACAGCTGATGCCCCAAGCATGAACAGGGCCGCTGCATTTGCCGCGAGGTTGCCCTTCTTGCCGATGCCGCCTGAGGCGATAAGCGGCAGGTTGTTCTGCTGGCCGTATTTTACGAGGTCGAGATAGCATTCCCGTATATTTGATGCGATCGGATGTCCCATTGTGTCCATTGATACTGCGTATGCAGCGCCTGTGCCGCCGTCTTCACCGTCAATGGAAAGCGCTGCGGCATACTGATTTCTTACGAGATTATTCAGCACTGCCTTGGCAGTCCTCGTGCCCGAAATCTTGGGATAAACAGGGACCCTGAAACCCCATGCCATTGACATTGACTGGATCATCTTTGCAACAGACTCTTCAATCGAGTACTGGGTCTGGTGCGTTGGTGGTGACGGAAGGTCTACCCCCATCGGCACGCCCCTGATCTCCGAGATCAGTTTCAATACCTTGTGTGCCATGAGCAGACCGCCGTCCCCCGGCTTTGCGCCCTGGCCGTATTTGATCTCAATCGCGCAGGGGTCTTCAACCATAAGCGGGACAGTCCTGACGATCTCGTCCCAGCCGAAATAACCTGACGCGATCTGGGGGATGAAGTATTTAATGAATCTTGATTTAAGCAGTCTGTGCGGCATGCCGCCTTCGCCGGAGCACATGACAACGGGCATCCCTTCAACTTCATTTAAATAGGTTATGCCCATCGCAAGCCCTTCCCACATGGTAGGGGAAAGCGCCCCGATTGACATGCTGCCGATCATTATAGGGTAAATTTCGCGTACAGGCGGGATGAACTTGCCTGATGTTTTGTCCAATGACAGCTTCCCGTCAACCATCTTTAAAGGCAGCTCCTCTGCAGGGAGGATCCTGCCCAGATATGTGCGTATTCTGAACTCGTGTCTTCCCGCATCCAGTGCAGGGTCAGTGAGCATCGATATCCTTGTGAACCTTAACCTGTCAAGTGTGGAAGGATTAGGGTCGTTTCTCCTGCCGCCCCTTCTGTACGGATGGCCGCCTTTGTTTTTGTGGAAATTAAATTTATGCTGGGGATTATATTCCGGCTCTATGGCCTCATTCGGACATACGAGACTGCATGTGCCGCAGCCGATGCAGTAACGATCAATGTTGGTCGTCTGCTTGACAATTGTTGAGGTGTATCGGACCGTCTTTGGTTCAGGGGTCAGTCCTTCTGACTGGACGGCACGCTTGACGACAACTGTCGGCTCTATCGAAAGCATGGGGCACACTGCGGTGCATCGGCCGCAGCGCTTGCACCTGTCGTCGCGCCAAATAACGATGTATGGAAGGTCCTTTATCGCGAGTTCGTGATTATGGTCTAACCGTGCAGCTGGTTCCATACCGTAACCTCCTTTGCCCCCGGCCTGACTATGACCATATCGTATTTCATCGGGAATATGTCCCGGGTCTTGTCCCTTTTGGGAATCACGCTGTCAATTCCGCATTCTTCAGACATGAATGCGTATTTACCGCTGACCCCGCCTACGACTCCCGGTCTCAATTTCTTTGCGTCCTGGACCATAATGCATGTGCCGTCAGGGGTAAAGGCGATCACGCAATTAGGCCCGTCTATACAAAGAGGTCTCAAAGAAATCTTGAGCATCCGTGCCACGTCGCTGTCTGTCCTTTTGTCAATCTCCGACTGTTTAAGCGGGGTGAGCACATCCTTATAGTAAGTGAGCGGATAACCAAGCTCTTTGCAGGTATAGTGAAGAATATGGCAGAAGACCTCGCTGTCGCTGTTATATCCAATATACCCCGGGAAGCCCCTGCTCATCAGGAATTCACGGATGGGGACGAACGCGGTGTTCTCACCGTTTGTCATAGAGCCGTAGCCCTGAATGAAAAACGGATGACATGCGTACATGTTAATTGCATAATTAGTGTTCTGTCTTCCCTGGGCAAGTATTATTTTAGCCTTCAGCGGGGACCTGTCGAGACCGAAAAATTCGCTGAGCTCAAGAGGGTCGCCGACCTCTTTCAATGTCAGGATGTCGGGATAGAAAGAAAATACAATGATCGACTCGTCGTTCTCACCCAATTTCCTGAGGGACAGTCTGGTCTGCAGGAGCAGGTCTTCCTTTTCTTTCACGGACCGGTCCTTGAAAACATCAGGGTAATCATACACCCTTGCGAAATAGTAGTCCCTGTGGGCTATCCCCCTGACCGGTTTGACCCTCGGGGTCCATGCATACTTCAGCTTGAAGCCGAGCTTGTTCAGGTATTCATCGAGCGTATGCAGGCCGTTTTTGGAGCATATGCCTGAAAGGATGGGATAGTCTCTTAATTCCTCAAACTCCCCGCCGAGGGTCTTCAGGATAAGCCCCATGCCTGAACCATCATGCCCCTCCTTCATTGTTTCGAGGGCGATGATGTTTTCCATCGGGGAAAAATATTCGTTTGATGTTATTGCAGCGAGTCTACACATTAACTATCCTTTAGACAGATTATATATCCCTTTAGGGGGAAAAAAAGCGTTGATACCTTTAATAAATCATCAAGGCATCCAACGCTTGCTACGGCAACCGTCTGCCGTCGAATATATTAACAATTGATGTTTTTTAAGTCAAACATGCCGGTTTATTTGCTCCAGTCTGCTGTGTGATCACGTACTTTGAGCTGAGCCAGGGCAGTGCGGATCATGCATGTGAGCATCTGTCAGGAACAGGACAATCTCTTTTATGGCCAATGTTTTTTAGCTGCCATGCTCTAATCATGCTATTAAATTAGCCAAAACCGTGCCAGCCTGTAACCTCTTGATTTAAAACAGATCAGGTCCTTCATTTGAGCTACAATTTTGTAGGCCTGACGATTTTGTCGTGATTTATTATTCAAGTGAATTCCCGGGAGTCTGTCCAGCCCATATATTATTTGTCAGAATAAATATCTTGACAAAGCGGTCCCGGTTTATTAATTTATAGCTCACGGTAACCGTTTGCCATGCAAAAAATATCATCGGGCGTTAAAAATCTTGACTCGCTTATTGACTCTCTTTATATCGGGGACAATATTGTCTGGGAGGTTGATGCCGGGACTTCCTATGATGTATTTATTCAGCATTTTATTAAGCAGTCCTTTCATGAGTCCCAGACAATCGTATATGTAAGCTTCAACAGCTCGCCCCAGAACGTGTTAAGCAGGATAAAGGATTTCATGGTGCCTGATTATTTTATCCTCTTCGACTGTTTCACTTCAGGGAAGGGAAAGAATGATGAGACCTTTCTGAAATTCTACAAGAACATGCCCGGACTGAATATCGTCAGGATAGAAGACCCCAAGAATATCGACCACTTTACACATAAAATAAATAAGATCGAGGAAAGCCTTCCTCCTGGAGCACGTTATGTCTTTGACAGCCTTACCGGAATGCAGGACCTCTGGGGTAATGAGGACGACACGTATAAATTTTTCACTTATATGTGCCCGCGGCTTTATGACCTTGAGACTGTCGCCTACTGGATACTTGAAAAAGACGCCCACAGTCAGAAATTCAAGGCAAATCTGAGGCATATTACACAGGTTGTATGTGAACTGTACAGCAGAAGGGAAGAACTGTATATCAAGGCACATAAGCTTGAGGGCCGGCCTGACAGGGAGGCCTTTAAACCGCATTGTTATGAGATAAAGGCCTCTGACATAACTATAAGTTATCCCAGAAAAGGGCTTTCCCGTGAAATCGGCAGCAGGATAAAAGAGGCGAGGGCAAGGCTCGGCATGAACCAGAAAGAGCTTGCGGACAAGGCAGATGTGACGCCGAGCTTTATATCACAGATCGAGAACAACCAGATAAGCCCATCACTAAGCTCTTTCCTTCAGATCGCCGATGCCCTCAATATCGATCCTACAGAACTGCTCCAGCAGGACGCCGGACAGAAGGCGCTGCCGTGGCACATTACCCGTGAATCGATAAGACAGAGACTCTATGAGAGAGAGGGTGAATATTCCATATATTCAGTAGTATCAAACGGAGACTCGTCAGTCTATCTTACTGTTATCAACGAGGGCAAGACGCTGAAAAAACATTTCCTGCAGCATAAAAAGAATGAATTTATTTATGTGCTCAGCGGGGAAGTATCGGTAAAGGTAGAACATAACGAGAGGCATCTGAGAAAAGGAGATTCGCTTTACCTGAAGGGGTCCATTCCATCGGAATGGCGAAATACGTCCAGGGGGGAGGTTGATCTGCTTATATTTTACACATGATTTATGAGGGTCGATTTTAAGTTAGTAGATTTGTGCGGATTTTTTTTGCCCGCAGCATTAATAAATACTTAATTATTGCAAGCGTAAATTTAAAAATACTTAATTGAGGGAGGTGAAGCGTAATTATTAAGGCAATAATCACAGTGCTTTGTACTGTCTATTTATGAAAATTCTTCAATTTGAAGGAGAAAAAAATGAATCTTCAGCAACCGAATGCCAATGACGCAACCAAAACAACAAACCGCTCCAGAAACGTGACCCCAATGAGCGGACTATGTACCCGCTGCATAGATGGATGCCGGGGCAATTGTGAAGTTTTCAAGGCCACATTCAGAGGCAGGGAAGTGATCTACCCCGGACCGTTTGGAGAAGTAACTGCCGGTGGTGATAAAAACTACCCTGTCGACTATTCTCATTTGAATATTCAGGGCTATGCACTTGGAGCAAAAGGTCTTCCCAAGGGGCAGAAAGGGGACCCCGACACAGCTACATTCCCTAACGTAAATACAGAAACCGAATATGGCTGGACCAAGAAAGTGAAGATGAAGGTGCCTATCTTTACAGGCGCCCTCGGGTCTACCGAAATTGCGCGGAAGAACTGGGAACATTTTTCCATTGGGGCCGCTATTTCCGGAGTCACGATTGTTTGCGGTGAGAACGTATGCGGAATCGACCCGCAACTTGAATTAAACAATAAGCACATGGTGGTAAAGGCCCCGGACATGGACCGGAGGATCGAGACCTACCGCCGTTATCATCATGGATACGGTGAGATACTTGTGCAGATGAACGTCGAAGACACCCGTCTGGGCGTTGCCGAATATATCATTGACAGACATGGTCTCGAAACTATCGAACTGAAGTGGGGACAGGGCGCTAAATGCATAGGCGGAGAGATAAAGGTGCATTCTCTCGACCGGGCGCTTGAACTGCAGAAGCGCGGCTATATTGTTACGCCTGATCCGTCTGACCCCATTGTTCAGGCAGCATACAAGGACAAGGCGATCAGGGAATTCGAGCGCCACAGCCGGCTCGGGTTTATCGATGAGAAAGGTTTTTATGCTGAAGTAAACAGGCTGAGGAAACTGGGCTTCAAACGCGTGACCCTTAAAACAGGTGCATACGGCCTGCGGGAGCTGGCTATGGCGATCAAGTGGAGTTCCAGGGCCAAGATCGACCTTCTGACAATCGACGGTGCACCCGGCGGCACCGGTATGAGCCCGTGGCGCATGATGGAAGAATGGGGCATGCCTTCTCTATACCTGCATGCTGCGGCTTACGAGTTCTGCCAGATACTGGAAAAGCAGGGCGAGCGCGTTCCTGACATTGCCTTTGCCGGAGGTTTCAGCAGTGAGGACGGCGTCTTTAAGGCACTGGCCCTCGGTGCACCGTTCACAAAAGCTGTCTGCATGGGCCGTGCATTAATGATCCCCGGAATGGTCGGGAAAAACATCGCCAAGTGGATGAAGGCAAATGACCTGCCGAAAGCAGTCAGCGAATTCGGCAGTACGGTGGAAGAGATATTCGTCAATTATGAAGATGTGAAGAACATCGTCGGAAGTCAGGAGATCAAAAACATACCACTCGGTGCAATCGGAATATACAGCTACTCCCAGAAGATCAAGGTCGGCATGCAGCAGATGATGGCGGGCGCCCGGTGTTTTAACGTTGAATCGATTTCAAGGGACGACCTGATGTCCCTGACCGAGGAGTGCGCCAAGGTCACCGGCATTCCTTACCTGATGGACGCTTACAGGAAGGAGGCCATGAAGATCCTTAAATCAGAGCAGAAAGTCCTGGCAAAAAGAAAGAACAACGGGAGGCATAACAATTACGTCAGGGTGCGTGTATAAATATGTGACTGACCCGTATCATTCAGTACGGTTTTTCTGACAGTGTGATTTACAGGGGTGAACATCTGTCCGCCCCTGTAAACTCACCATGCGGTACGCACTCCGGTGTTATATGTGCGAGTTAAAGTTGCATTTAACGGAGGTGAACAATGATCGATGGAACACTCAACTTGAGTTCAACAGCAGCAGCCGGAAGCGGCGTCACGGAACAGTCGGGCATATGTCCGGTCTGTCTTGACGGCTGCACCGGACTGTGTGAAATTGCGAAATCTTCCTACAGGGGAAGAGAGGTCATCTATCCAAAGCCGCTGGGAAAGGTCACGGCAGGCTCTGTAAAAAAATACCCTGTAGATTACTCACACCTTAATATTCAGGGGACCTGTGTCGGCGCTGCCGGGGTCAGGTCAGATCCGGACAAAGCCTCATTCCCTGCGGTGTCAACCGAAACCGCAATCGGCAATAAATACAAAGTCCGGCTCAGTCTTCCTGTCTTAACAGGGGCGCTGGGTTCAGCAGACATCGCAAAAGACAACTGGGAAGGTCTTGCGATCGGTGCGGCCATTTCAGGGATCATCGTCGTGCTTGGTGAAAATGTGGCGGGCATGGACCCCGGGGCTGTTTATAAGAGAGGGAAAGTCGTGCACTCGCCCGAGCTTGAAAGGAGGGTGAATTTATTTAAACACTGGCATGACAGCACCGGGGAGATCATCCTCCAGCAGAATGTCCAAGACACACGTCTCGCTTCAGCGGAATACGCGATAGAAAAACTCGGGGTCAGGTGCATAGAACTAAAGTGGGGGCAGGCTGTAAAAGACATCGGGACCGAGGGAAAGCCGGGGGTGCCTGAACCGGCGGGGGATGTGAAAAAAAAGGGGCATATAGTCATTAATAAGGCCTTTGAAGAGCAGGAGATAACGGAATTTGAGAGGAGCTCAAGACTCGGAACGGTGAGCCATGAGGAATTTGTCAGGTCAGTGGAACATTACAGAAATGCCGGCGCAAAGTTTGTCTCCCTGAAGACCGGCGCATACCGGATAACCGACCTTGCCAGGGCCATAAGGTTTGCGTCTGACGCGGAGATTGACCTGCTGACAATAGGCGGTGCAGGCATGGGGCCGTGGAGGATGATGAACGAATGGGGTATACCAACTATTTATATCCAGTCAATCGCTTATAAGTTCGCATCACAGTTAAAGGCAAAAGGAATGCATGTCCCTGACCTTGTAATTGCAGGAGAGTTTTCCCTTGAGGACCACATCTTCAAGGCGCTGGCGCTGGGAGCTCCGCACTTCAGGGCGTTATGCATGGGCAGGGCGCTTATGATACCTGCATTTATAGGGAAAAACCTGCAGGGCTGGATTTCGGAAGGCAGGGTCCCCGATGACATCAGGAAATTCGGCGAGATCCCGGAGAGGATATTTATCACGATGGAAACACTGAAAGATCGTTTTGGAAAAGATTTCAGAAAACTGCCGCTTGCTGCTGTTGCAATGTATACATTCTGCGACAGGCTCAAGGCGGGGCTTCAGCAGTTGATGGCCGGCACGAGAAAATTTGCACTTAAGCATCTTGACAGGAACGACCTTGTTTCCCTGACAAAGGAGGCCACGGAAGTGACCGGGATCCCTTATGTGATGGAAGCAGACATGGAAGAGGCCCAGAGGATACTTTTATGCTAACGATAAGGAGAAAGTCACTCTACGGAGTCTGCCATGAATAAGACCATGTTCTCAATACTAAAAGTGCTTGATAAACATTCGGAAATAGTAGGCTCAAAAGAGATATCAAACCAGTTGAAGATGCACGGGATTGACCTGAGCGAAAGGACAGTCCGCTACCATCTGAAGATCCTTGACGAAAGGGGCCTTACGGAAGTGTTTGGCAGGGAAGGCAGAAAGATAACGGACAAAGGCAGTAACGAGATACAACGGTCCCGCGTGTCTCAAAAACTCGGATTTGTGATAAGCAAGATAGAATCTCTTTCATATCTTACTACCATTAATCTTGAGACGTTAAAGGGTGATGTTATTCTCAACATATCTTTATTCCCGGAGGAAGAGCGGAAAAACGTTATGAGGACGTTAAGACCGGTTTTTTCGTCTCCATATGTAATGAGCGACAGGATAATATTTGCACGGGGAGGCGGAAGGATAGGAGATGTCGCAATCCCGTCAGGAAAGATCGGTATCGGGACGGTATGCAGCGTTACAATCAACGGCATATTTCTCAAGGCCGGAATACCTGTGACGTCCAGGTTCGGAGGGGTAGTAGAGATAATCAATGGGAAGCCGGCGAGGTTCGTATCGCTGATCAGTTACGAGGGTTCCTCGCTTGATCCTCTTGAAATCTTCATTAAAAGCAGGATGACCGATGTCTCGGGCCTGGTCAAAGGGACTTCAGGGAGGATACTTGCGAGCTTCAGGGAGATACCGGTCGTTTGCGTTGATGCAGCCAGGAAGCTTACGGAAAATATGGCGACCAGAGGCATAAAAGGGGTGATTCTGATAGGAGAACCTAACAGGGCGCTGCTGGAGATACCTGTCGGAATAGACAAGGTGGGAATGGTCATCGTCGGTGGACTGAATCCGGTCGCCGCGATAGAAGAAAGCGGCATACACACGGAAAACAGTGCGATGTCGACACTTTTCGAGTATTCAAAATTAACAGCATTTTAATAATGACCCATAAACCGAAGAAAGGCAGCTATATCCACAGACCCGCCTGCCGGACGGGCAGGTTTCACAGGTAAAGACACAGATGAAAATGAGATAGGCACATACAAGCTGGAGAGTAATAATAACGATTCAGCTATTAAGAATATCTGTGATAATCTGCGTTAATCTGCGGATAAATGCTTTTAAAATGAAAAAGATAGATGCGGTTATAATGCCTTTCAGGCTGGACGCGGTTAAGGATGTACTCTGCAGTCTGGGCCTTCACGGTATGACTATTACAGAGATCAAGGTGCCCGGAGCTAAGGACAGTCATGCTGGAATATTGAAAAGAACGGACTGCTTCACAGAGTTCATACCAAAGCTGATGATCGAGATCATTGTGCCGGACAGCATTGCGGAGAAAACTGTTGAGATGATAAACAGAAGCGTCAATTTACAAAGTGATATGAATGACCGCATATTTATCAGTGATATTGAAGAAGCAGTAAGAATAAGTACAGCCCAGAAAGGGGAGGACGCGATAACCTGATCTTAATAACTCTTGAATAAGGAAGCTGAAAGGAGAAAATTATGCCCGGACGTGACGACATCAGGAAGGTTATGATCATAGGCTCAGGCCCGATAGTAATCGGCCAGGCCTGCGAATTTGACTATTCAGGGACCCAGGCGTGCAAGGCCCTGAGAAAACTCGGCTACAAAATCGTGCTTGTAAACTCGAACCCTGCTACGATCATGACCGACCCGGGCATGGCGGACATCACTTATATAGAACCTCTTACCCTTCAGTACATGACCGAAATTATTGCAAAGGAACGTCCTGATGCATTGCTTCCAAATCTCGGAGGCCAGACAGGGCTCAACCTTTCCTCAGAACTTGCGAAAGCAGGCGTGCTCGAAAAATACGGAGTAAAGGTCATAGGGGTAAATATTGACGCAATTGAAAGGGGAGAGGACCGTCAGGCGTTCAAGGACACCATGAACCGACTGGGCATCGACATGCCGAAAAGCGAGATCGCTACAAGCGTTGAGCAGGCGGAAGACATCGCTGAAAGACTCGGCCTGCCCGTTGTTATACGTCCTGCCTATACTATGGGCGGCACCGGTGGAGGACTTGTTTATAACATGGAAGAACTTCGGACAGTTACGAGCCGCGGGCTGGCCGTCAGTCTCGTTCATCAGGTGCTGGTGGAGGAGTCTGTTCTGGGATGGGAAGAGCTGGAACTCGAAGTTGTCCGTGATGCCAGAAACCAGATGATCACAGTCTGTTTCATTGAGAATGTTGATGCAATGGGCGTGCATACCGGGGACTCGTATTGTACTGCGCCGATGCTTACCATTGGTCCTGAACTGCAGAAGAGGCTTCAGGAATATTCTTATGCGATTGTGGAGGCGATCGAGGTCATCGGGGGAACAAACGTCCAGTTTGCCCATGACCCGAAAACCGGGAGGGTAGTCGTTATCGAGATCAATCCGCGCACCTCCCGTTCATCAGCACTGGCTTCAAAGGCCACAGGGTTCCCGATTGCGCTTGTGTCTTCAATGCTGGCCAGCGGACTTACAATGGATGAAATTCCCTACTGGCGTGACGGCTCACTTGAGAAGTATACCCCTTCAGGAGACTACGTCGTGGTGAAATTCCCAAGGTGGGCCTTTGAGAAGTTCAAGGGGGTTGAAGATAAACTGGGCACTCAGATGAAGGCTGTTGGCGAAGTCATGAGTATCGGGAAGACATATAAGGAGGCCTTTCAGAAATCGATCCGTTCCCTTGAAAACGGGCGCTATGGTCTGGGCTTTGCAAAGGACTTTAATAAAAAATCTTTGAGTGATTTGATGGACATGCTGAATGAACCTTCCAGTGAGCGCCAGTTCATCATGTACGAGGCACTGCGAAAAGGGGCGGAGATCGATGTCCTCAATAGAAAAACCCATATTAAGCCGTGGTTTATTCAGCAGATGAAGGAGCTGGTGGAGTTAGAGGAAAAAATACTCAGGCATAAAGGGAATATTCCCCCGGATGAACTTCTCATCCAGGTGAAAAGGGACGGCTTTGCCGATAAATATCTTTCAAAGATACTTGAAGTCCCTGAAGCGGATATCCGCGCGAAAAGGACCTCTCTCGGGGTAGTTGAAGCCTGGGAGCCTGTGCCTGTAAGCGGTGTAGAAAATGCCGCTTACTATTATTCAACGTATAACGGGACTGACAGGGTTGAAGTGAGTTCCAGCCGCAAGATCATGGTATTGGGTGGAGGCCCTAACCGTATCGGGCAGGGGATTGAATTTGACTACTGCTGCGTGCACGCGGCCTTTGCTCTTCGTGACGAGGGATATGAGACTGTTATGGTCAACTGCAATCCCGAGACCGTCTCAACCGATTACGACACCTCTGATAAACTCTACTTTGAGCCGTTGACCATCGAAGATGTTCTCGCTATTTATGAAAAAGAAAAACCTGAAGGGGTTGTTGTACAGTTCGGAGGACAGACACCGCTGAATATTGCATCAGAGCTTGCGGCCGCAGGTGTCAGGGTCCTCGGTACAAGCCCGGAGACGATCGACCTTGCAGAGGACCGCGACCGCTTCCGGCTGATCATGAAAGACCTCGGGATCCCGCAGCCCAGATCTGGTATGGCGGGCAGTGTTGAGGAGGCCTTTGCGATTGCCGGGGAAACAGGCTATCCGCTTATCGTCCGTCCGTCTTACGTCCTTGGAGGGCGTGGCATGGAAGTGGTTTATGATGATGAAATGCTGAGGGAATATGTTTCTGCGGCAGTGGATATCTCACCGGAACGGCCCATCCTTATCGAGGAATTTCTGGAAAATGCAGTCGAGGCTGAGGCCGATGCGATAGCAGACGGTACCGATGCCTTTGTTCCGGCAGTCATGGAACATATCGAACTTGCCGGTGTACACTCCGGTGATTCGGCGTGCGTTATCCCTCCGGTCAGCATCCCGCAGAAGCATATTGATACAATCGAAGAATTTACAAGAAAGATAGCGATAAAATTCCACGTAGTCGGGCTGATGAACATTCAGTATGCCATTGCTGATGACATTGTATATGTCCTTGAGGCAAATCCGCGGGCAAGCCGTACTGTTCCTCTGGTAAGCAAGGTCTGCAACATACCCATGGCCCGGCTTGCCACCCGGATAATGCTGGGTAAGAAGCTCAGCGACCTCAAACTGAGGCGCAGGCCTATCCCGCATTATGGCGTCAAGGAAGCGGTTTTTCCATTCAATATGTTTCCTGAAGTGGACCCGCTGCTCGGCCCTGAGATGCGTTCAACAGGAGAGGTCCTCGGCATGGCCGTCAACCCGGGATGTGCGTTTTACAAGGCACAGGAAGCTACCAAATCTAAATTGCCTCTGCAAGGCACTGTCCTGATTTCCGTGTCCAGGCGGGACAGGGCCGGGGTGATAGAAGCTGCAAGGTCTTTTGCTGCTGCCGGATTTACCATCAAGGCCACAGAAGGGACATGTAAATACCTCTCTGATAATGGTGTCAGGGCTGAACCGATATTTAAGCTGCACGAGGGCCGTCCTAATCTGGTGGACGCTATAAAGAACGGGGAAATACAGCTTGTAGTCAACACCCCGATCGGCAAGCGCAGTGCAATAGATGATTCCTATATTCGAAAGGCAGCGATCAAATTCAGCGTGCCTTATATAACTTCAACAGCAGCCGCAATTGCCGCCGCCAGAGGGATCGCGGCATTTCGTGAGAAAAAAAGTATTATCAGAAGTCTTCAGGAATTTCATTCGGATATAGGGTGACCGGAGACCGGATTCAGGTGAATTAGGCAAAAGATATTCTCACTATTCTATCGTAGCCATCAACTTCTTTTCTGTCGAGATATCGCATGGACCAATGATGTCCTGGCAGGGCATAAATCTCACCAAGAAACAGGATGTCCCTGCAATAAATCAGGTATGCCTCACCATTAATTATGACCTGAAGGTTACCATGATTTATTAAACTTGGGCTTACAACGCAAGATTTAAATCAGCAATTACAGAACTTCTCCAAGGCTGGTAATTTTGCCAATATGACCTGGTTGTTTTGCCAAATATAGCATTAGCCTGATAAGAATATTTTCTCTAACTATCTAATTATCAAGCAATTTATGTTATGGCGCAGTTCTTGCAACCAGCTGAATGGCTTATCGTGCAATCAAAACAATTATTCAAACGTCAATAAAGTTTATACATATGTTTTCAGTGTTGTAATTTAGGGAGGAAGGAGGTGAATTACGCGCAGTATCGAAACAAGTCCAGTCTAAAAGACGAAGCTTAAATCAAAAAGTCTAAGGGGGGTAAAATGATCAAGACATTATTTTGGAAGAGACTTTTAGCGCAATTTATTTCAGGATGGGTTCTCTTTTTTCTCGCCGGCTTTGATGCTGGCCCTGTTCTTGCGCAGGAGTGGAAATCGACTGACTCAATGATCACACCACGCCGCATTCATGCCGCGGTCCTTCTCCCGTCAGGGAGAGTCCTCGTAGCTGGAGGCGCAGGATATTCCACTTATCTTACAGCGTCGGAGATCTACGATCCCGCTAAACCTGATGGTCAAAAATGGTCCTCTGCAGCGCCGCTTCCGACACCACACCGCCGGCACGGGATTCTGCTTTCGACAGGCAAAGTGCTAATTGTAGGCGAATACGATTATCCTGCAAGCGCTTACCTCTTTAATGAAAATGCAGGTCCTGCGGGGACCTGGACAAGTACAGGTAATCAGCCGTCTGTAGAAAGATATGGAGCAGAGCTTATCAAATTACCTGATGGAAAAATTCTCTATGCAGGGGGATATGGAGGCGCTGGCAACTGTGGACAGGCAGCATCTGAAACCTACAGCTCTGTTGAAGTTTACGATCCTGCAGCTGACAGATGGAGTCCGACCGGGTCAATGGCATCTAAAAGGGTAGGCTATACGGCAACGCTGCTTACTGTTGGTCCCAATGCAGGCAAAGTCCTGGTTGCAGGGGGCGGGATCAGGTTCGTATCATGCGTCCCTCATTTTATTCACAACACAGCGGAATTATACGACCCCGTGACCGGGACCTGGAAGCCGGCAGCCTCTATGAATTCGCCCCGATCAAACCATAGCGCTACCTTGTTACCGGACGGCCGGGTCCTCGTGGCAGGAGGCTTTACCTCTTCTTCACTTGTGTCAACTGATACAGCAGAGATCTATGATCCGATCAACGACACCTGGACGTATACTTCTTCGATGGGTACTGTCCGATCTGCTCATACAGCTACAAAACTCCTGGATGGCAGTATCGTCGTAGCAGGTGGAGCGAAAGCAGCATGGTCACAAAGTGTAGGAACAACAGAGATTTTTGACCCTGTGAACGAGCAATGGCTGGATGCTGATTCGATGATAACACCACGATATTGGCATGCCGCGACACTGCTGCCGTCAGGTGAGGTGTTAGTGACCGGAGGCGACAGTGCCAGCAGCGCTTTGGCAAGCAGTGAAATTTATACTCCTGTTTTAGACCCTGACAATGACGGTATAATTGCTGATAACTGTCCGTTCATATACAATCCCGACCAGGCAGACAATGATGCTGACGGCATCGGAGATGTCTGCGATCCTGATGACGATAATGACGGTATCCTGGATCCGAGTGACAATTGCCCTACTGTATCTAATCCTGATCAGGCTGATAATGATATGGATAATGCAGGAGATTTCTGTGATGACGACGATGACAATGACAGCGTTCCTGATATTATTGATAACTGTCCGTTTAACGCCAACACGGATCAATCAGACATTGATGGAGATGGACGGGGTGATGTCTGTGATAACGACCCTGACGGCGATGGCATTACGGCAGGAGATAATTGTCCGTTAAATCCGAACCCGCTCCAGGAGGACAATGACAGTGATGGAAGCGGTGATGCCTGTGATGATGATGACGATAATGACGGAGTGCTTGATGACGCTGATAATTGTCCGACCGTTGCTAACCCGAATCAGGCTGATCTCGACATAGATAACATAGGGGATGCATGCGATATAGACACTGACGGCGATGGAGTGGAAAATATTATAGATAACTGTCCGGTCATCGCGAACATAGGACAGGAGGACACGGATAACGACGGTGACGGCGATGCGTGCGACAGTGATGACGACAATGATTATGTCGCAGATGCAGACGACAACTGTCCGCTTATAGCAAATACTAACCAGAGTGACCTTGATGGAGACGGTCAGGGGGATGTTTGTGACGGCGATCTTGACGGTGATGGGGTTGGCAATAATACAGACAACTGCTTATCAGTTGCAAACGCTAACCAATATGACTGGAATAACGACGGTGAAGGTGACTCATGCGATAACGATGTCGATGGGGACGGGGTTTTAAATGGTGCTGACCATTGTGAGTTTACACCGCTTGGTGACGTAGTTGATCCTGCTAATGGATGTTCGATAGATCAGCTCAATCCATGTGCTCATCCGCGTGGTCAAAGCATTCCATGGAAAAACCACGGTCAGTATGTTTCCAGTGTAGTACAGACTGCTAACAGCTTTTTCCAGCAGGGACTGATTACCCAGGCACAAAGAAATTTAATTATTTCTAATGCGGCTAATTCTACCTGTGGAAAATAATGACATAAGCTCCGTTTTGTAAACAAAGGGCAGAGCCATTTCCGGCTCTGCCCTTTAAATTAGTTCAACAATAATCATTCATGCTGCATCACAAAAAGAGGAGCATGGTTGGATGTAAACACAGGAGGGTCTTTCTGTAATATTGCCGAGATCGCCGGATGCCTTTTGAATTCATTATCCAGAAATTGTCTGACCTGCTTTCTGCCCCATCCCTGAGGGTGCGTAAAATCAGTATATAGAGAAAGGTCCCCTTCATAAAAACTGCTGGTCCTGTATCCGGACATCTCCGGCCCGCAGACAGGCATGTTAAAGAGCGCGACATTCAGGAACCCTGTTTCATCTTTATGCCTGAGGACAAACTCAAGTGTATTCCTCGCTTCTGTCAAAGTCTCCGGTGGTGTGCCAAAGAGCAAATAGACATAAGTTGATATCCCTGCCTTCTTTAATGTCTTTAAGACCAGTGACGCGGTTTCAATGTCAGTCCCTTTCTGCATTTTATCAAGGACTGTCTGGTCCCCGGATTCGAGACCAAGCTTCAGCATTACACAGCCGGAGTCTTTCAGCGCCCTACAGAATTCAAAATCCGTCAAAAGACCGCTAACCCTGGCAAAGCCGTACCAGGGAACTCCGGGCGGCTCTGCGGCCAGTCTATTTAACAATGCAGGACTGATGGCGTTGTCCAGCAGATGAACAAGGGAAGGCTTTGTGTCCATGATTAGCGAATCGAGATCTTCCATGACCCTGTCAACTGCAAGAGGGATGTATGGATTGTCTTCAGCCTTTTCAGGGCAGAATGAGCACCTTTTCCAGTAGCATCCGCCTGATGCGCTGTATGGAAGTATACGGCCCGGCGAGAGGTAATCATTTAGAGGCAGTGATTCAAGGGCCGGCGTATATTGAGTTCCATTGGTCTCATCAATGCCCAATATGGACAGCAGCTGACCCTCTCCGGGACCATCGATGATATGATCAACAAGACCTGTAAACGGGTCCTTCCATTCCGGATTGTTCATCCATGAAGTAACAAGCCCTCCGCCGAGGATTATCTTGGTCTCAGGAAAGCTTCGCCTCATAAAACCGATCATGGCAAAGGTGCTCAGCGCCTGACTTAAATAATTGAGGGAAAAACCGGCCGAAGAATAGCTGTTTTTTTCAATCAGCTCCCGGAGGCGTTTTGAGAAATAAGGGTAAAAGTGGTTGATCTCAGGTCTTTCAGAAGCCTTTATAAGGTCAGCGCTCCGCAGGGGAGATAGCGTGCTGTCCTTATAATTTGCGAGCCCGATGACTACACCGTTTTCAACCGACTTCTCTATGGCATGGTCAAGGTCGATTACCGCCCGTTTGTAACGGTCGATATTAAGATATGTTTGCCAATTCCTTAGTGAGCTGTAATTGTCTGATGCATTCCGGAATGACCGGCTGGTCCACTTGTCAGATGATGTTGCGGTCAATGGTCCTGAGCAGTCAATCAAATAAAGAAGCCCTTCCAAGTTAGCATCCAGAACAGTATGCCTGATCCTGTGTGTGCTTAATGCGCCCGCGAGCCGCGCTACGCCGGCAGGCGGCTCAGAGGGTTTTGCTACCGGGGGGTGAATGAGTATCATGATTCTTTAGGATTTGGAAGTTTATTCGTCAGATTTTTCAATCGTGAGGACAATATTTTCTATCTGTTTTATAAGGGCAGGGATTGACGTTTCAACTGCATTCCATACTTCGTCAATGTCTACGTGATCATATGCATGGATGAGAATATCGCGCATCCCAGCTAACTTTTTCCAGGGTATTGCAGGATGTTCAAGTCTGAACCCATGATCTCAATCTGCCGGATAACAGCGGACTGAATCAGGGAACTGCTTTCAAACCGATTTTTGTCAACACCCTGAATGAACTCCTGAATCTGTCTTGCAGCCTGAATAATATCGGTAAGATAACTGAGGTCACGCTGCGGCATAGACTACCTCTGCCGACTCAAGTATCTCCTTGCGGCGGATGTGATTACGGCTCCGTTCGATTCCGCGTTTACTTACGAGATCAATATTACGTCCAAAAATAGATTTGAGTTCATCCTGCATGTCGACATGGTCCATAAGAGTCCACCGGGCATCCGGGGCAAAGGTAACCAGGACATCAATATCACTATTGGAGGTAAAGTCATCGCGTAAGACCGAACCGAAAAGCGCGAATTCGGTAATCTTCCAGCTCTGGCAGAAAACGGCTATCTTATCTTCTGGAATATTAAGCCTTACCATTCGTAATTCTCCTTAAGATGCATCATTATACAATATAAACAAAATGGCCTGAAAGGGGAAAATGTATTATGAGCTATCAATTGCTCTTATCAATAAAAGCGTCCCGCAGCAGTTTGCTCTGTCTCTCATACGCCTGCCTCGGGTTCTTGGGGTCTTTCATAAGGGATATCTCCTGTGTAATTAAGCGTGCGAGGTTGAGAATATGTGTGTCTATCTTCCCTGATTCTCTCTTGTAAAGCGGATGGTCCCTGTTAATGTATATGGTTGTCTCTTCTGAAAAGACCTCAGCCCCGTCTTCTCCAAAACTGTCCACACAGATTGAGACCCCGATGTCGCCGAATTTCATCCTCCTGATAACAGCATTGGGCGTCAGTTGTTTTACCTTAGGTTTTTTCTTTCTCTTCTTTTTAGGCGCTGCTGCTTTTGTAGATGGCTCTCCTGAAACTGTTTGAACAGTGTCAACCGTTTCTTTAGGAATACCGGCTGCGCCGCCGATGCCCTTTGTTTCATCGCCTACAGGAAATACACCAAAAGGGGACAGGTCCGGATTTGCCGCCAATGCCTTATATATTTTCTGAAGGGCCTCTTTTAAAGCACGGCTGACCTTTCTACCTTCTTTTTTACCAGACAGCTTCTGAAGAATCTTCTTAACCTCACCCATTACTCTTTCCATGGCAATATGGAATGCGGCATATTCGGGAGAGTCTTTTATAAAACCGGTCCTGTCACTTGTTATCGGGAGAAAATCAGCATTGGCCTCACCGGCTATACGCGCCATGGCCTTTCCCCATGTCTCCATCCCGAAGTATTCACGTCTGACGGTTACCTGTTTTACCTTTATCTCTATTCCCATCTCCTTTGCAGACGAGGCGGTTTCGGGCAGTATGATCACTTCACCTGAGACAGGGCCGAACGGAGTTCCTTCAAGAAAGGGGAGCCTGTGCCCTGAAAGACTTCTCGGCGTGATTGTGTGCCCATTGAGCCTTACCCTGAAGTGAGGCGCCTTGAGCGGTGTGTCCTCGATTATCCTGGCTTCAATGTCTTTGGGGTCAAATTTCTTGTTCAGTCCCGCAAGTATGACCGTTGTTCCGTTTGTCTTTCTGAAATCAGGGGGCAGAATCTCAAGCGGAAGCTGCCACGTGTCTTTTGCCTTTTCCCAAACTTCCTTGTCAAAGGTGACCCGTCCGACAAAATCTCCGTTCTTAGTCAACACCTCAAACCTCTTGCCTGCAGAGAGTGTGGCGAATTTCCCTATGCCGAACTGTCCTATCCTGTCCCGTGAGTAGACCGGAGATTTCGGCGCATGGAGCTTCTGCTGCGATCCGATATTGAAATACTGCCTGAGACCGTCCCTGTCCATTCCGCTGCCATTGTCCCTGATCTCAATAATGTCCTCGCCGACGATAATCTCCACCAGGGCCGCATCAGCATCATAGGCGTTGTTCACGATCTCGCGTACAAACTCGATGCTTTCCGTATAAAGCCTTTCACCTATAGTGATGATATGGCTTTTGTCGATTGTTACGTTGATAAACTCGTTGCTGTTCGTATTCAAGTATGGAGTCCTTGCCAGATTATTGGTTGTTTGGTTATTTTAAAATACTACAAAGAGGAGTGACCGCGCCATATATTTTTTTGCTAGCTCAATGCCGTCTCATTCATTTGGGGTGATAAAATTGTCTGACTCTGTTCAAGGGGCCTGATCAGTAGTAGTGGGCTACCTGCCAGTGTGCGCCGGGCCCGATCGTCATCGCGAGGTTGTACTTGGATTCGAAGACGAAGGCCCTTTCCTGGTATTTCATGCCGCCCCAGGCCGGGTCGATGAACTGGTAGTAATCAGAGGGGACGCCGCGGCAGTTGAGGCCCTCCATGATACGCAGATGAAGGCCTCCAACCGAGGGCAGCGCGCTCGAAGTACCCACAGCAAGAAGTCCGTGTTTTTTCAGGAAGTCGTACCAGATATAATCCGGGAAGAACATTGCATTCCCTCTGACAGTGAGCCCGCCGCGTGTCCAGAAGTCAAGGAACTGGCCCGGCAGAAGGGACCTGTCCTTCTTGAACAACTCTACATACTGTTTGCCCGGCTTTTCCAGCGCTTCCACTATCTCAAACTTCTTGCCCTCGCGCCAGGAGCGCATCATCGTGTAAGTCGTTGCCCAGCAGGTCATTACAGTGGGTTGTCCGATGACCACCTTCTTGCCTGACACAAGGTGAATGTAATGCTTGGAAGGCGGGGCAGGGGTGTCGTAGTCGTTCAGACGCATGAATGTCTTGCCCCCCGGATCTACACGTCCGTCCGGCCACTTGTGACCCATGCTGATTGACTGGAAGCGTTTGACAGCAGCAATAGTCTTGGCCCAGGCGAGCCCGTCAACTTTCAGCGGGTGCTGAGGCCCCCCTTTGTCCGGGGGAACTTTGTTAAGCAAGTCCTGGATAGTTATCACGTCTGCTTTGACATTCCTGCCTCCCTGCCCAACTGACGCTGATATAGTCCGCATTTTGATGGCCTCCTTACATAAATGACAAGAGATCGCTTTTCAGTCTTGTCTTGATTGTAAATGATAAGAAATCACATTTCAAGCTATGGCACAATCGTGGCATCCTGTATCTCCCCAGGCTTTGAAACGACTTTTGACGAGGCCATCTAAATGCGGGAAACACGTACTTTGTAGTCACCTGTGTCCGGTGTATCGTTCTAATCAGCTTATTCAGTGGCTGGGCCGTCAAAGATTTTCAAAACATATACCTAAAATTGATATAATGCAGTATATTATATACCTGATATATTGGCTGAATCTTTGATAGGAATTCTAAAACGTTATGGAAAGCAAAAAGATAAGACAGTTGTTCCTTGATTTCTTCAGGGAGAAAGGCCATGAGGTCCTTTCAAGCTCCCAGCTTCTTCCGAAAAACGATCCGACCCTGCTTTTTACCAACGCAGGGATGGTACAGTTCAAATCGGTATTTTTAGGGGAAGAATCCCTCCCGTTCAAAAGGGCGGCAACTGTGCAGAAGTGTCTCAGGGCCGGCGGCAAGCACAATGACCTTGAGAATGTGGGGAGAACAGCCCGGCACCACACATTCTTCGAAATGCTCGGCAACTTTTCCTTTGGAGATTATTTCAAGAAGGAGGCCGCTCAATGGGCCTGGGAATTTCTGACCGAACGCACAAAACTTCCCGCTGACAAACTCTACGTTACTGTTTATGAAAAAGATGATGAAGCTGCGGAGATCTGGCAAAGGGACATCGGCGTATCTCCTGACAGGATTTACCGGCTCGGGGAAAAGGACAATTTCTGGCAGATGGGCGATACCGGGCCGTGCGGCCCATGTTCAGAAATACTGATTGACCAGGGGCCAGAAATGGGATGCGGCAAGTCCACTTGCACGATAGGGTGTGACTGCGACCGGTATCTAGAGATATGGAACCTTGTGTTCATGCAGTACAACAGGAATGCTGCAGGAGAACTGGAGCCTTTGCCGAAACCGAGCATTGATACCGGAATGGGGCTTGAGAGGCTTTCAGCAGTGCTCCAGGGCAAGTTCAATAATTTCGACTCTGACCTGTTCATGCCGGTCATCAGAAAAGTCGAAGAAATATCCGGGAAAAAGTACCATGTGGAGTCTGCAACAGATGTCTCCATGCGCGTTATAGCCGACCATATCCGGTCTGCGGCCTTTGTACTTTCAGAAGGACTGACACCTTCAAATGAGGGCAGGGGTTATGTGCTGAGGCGGATTATAAGGAGGGCAGCAAGGCACGGGTTCATGCTCGGCATTGAAGGACCGTTCCTTTACAGGGTGCTTGATGCGGTATATGAGATGATGTCGGGTCCTTATCCTGAGCTGCAGGAGGACACTGCAAACAGCAGGAAGGTGCTCAAGTTTGAAGAGGAGAGGTTTGCCCATACTCTTAATTCCGGTGTGGCTATTTTAGACAAGCTTATGGCTGAGGTTAAATCTTCCGGAAAAGATACGATCCCCGGTACTGAACTCTTTAAGCTGTATGACACATTCGGCTTTCCACTGGACCTCGCACAGGACATTGCAGATGATAACAAACTCTTGATAGACCATAAAGGCTTTAATGATGAAATGGAGCTCCAGAAGACCCGTGCAAGGGCCTCATGGGTCGGGGCAGAGGAAGAAGTCCCTGCGGTTTATAAAAAGATCAAAGACATTTCAGCAGCCACAAAATTCCTCGGC
>QZIL01000081.1 GCA_003599025.1 Nitrospiraceae bacterium
GAGTATCGAAAGAATCGTCTATGCAGTGCTAAGTCACCTAAACGAACAATGGGGTAAGAAGCCCTTAAAGGAATTTACACAAAATGATTGACATTACCCCGGCGCTCTGATGGCTTGACATGCACAGGAATTGCTTTTATTCTAATCGTAACTTACATTTATCCATCAGGAGGGAACCATGCAGGAGCCGCTATATATTGCAAGAAGTGAACATGAAATACATCTGCTTCCTAAAATGGCAAACAGGCACGGACTTATTGCCGGCGCTACGGGTACTGGCAAGACCATCACTCTCCGGGTCCTGGCTGAGCAGTTCAGCAGTATCGGCGTCCCGGTTTTTATGGCTGATGTCAAAGGTGACCTTTCAGGCATGGCCCTGGCCGGAAATGACCATCCCAAGATAAATGAAAGGGTAAAACTGCTGGGACTGCAGGATTTCCGCTTTGAGGATTTCCCGGTCGTGTTCTGGGACGTCTTCGGGGAACTGGGCCACCCGGTGCGCACCACTATCTCAGAGATGGGGCCTCTTCTCTTAAGCCGTCTATTAAATCTCAACGATGTGCAGAGCGGCGTCCTCTCTATTATTTTTAAAGTTGCTGATGAAAATGGCATGCTGCTTCTGGACCTGAAAGATCTCCGCTCAATGACGCAATATGTCGGTGACAATTCCGCTGAGTTCAAAACACAGTACGGGAATATTTCAACAGCGAGTATCGGAGCTATCCAGCGGGGCCTGCTCACGATCGAGGAACAGGGCGGGGACAAATTCTTTGGAGAGCCGGCACTGAATCTTGAGGACCTTATGCAGACTGATTCACAGGGGAAAGGCGTTGTAAATATCATAACTGCCGATAAACTTATGCAGTCCCCTAAACTTTACTCAACCTTTCTGCTCTGGATGATGTCAGAACTGTTTGAACAGCTCCCTGAGGCCGGAGACCCTGAGAAGCCGAAACTTGTATTCTTTTTTGACGAGGCGCATCTCCTCTTTGACGACGCACCGAAAGTGCTCGTGGACAAGATAGAGCAGGTTGTACGACTGATACGATCTAAAGGCATTGGAATATACTTCATAACACAAAATCCTCTCGACCTCCCCGAGACCGTGCTCGGGCAGTTGGGAAACAGGGTACAGCACGCATTACGGGCATTCACACCAAAGGACCAGAAGGCGGTTAAGTCAGCAGCAGATACATTCAGGACAAACCCGAAGCTCGATACCGCTGCAGCCATCACTCAGCTGGGTGTAGGCGAGGCGCTCGTTTCGGTCCTTGATGAAAAAGGCACTCCAACGATCGTGGAGCGAGCGCTAATCTGTCCCCCGGCAAGCCGTATTGCACCGTTAACATCTGAAGAGCGTGATAAGGTCGTCCGGGGATCAGTCATATATGGTCATTATGAAAAGACCGTAGACCGCGAGTCAGCCTATGAACACCTGAAGGTAAAAGTGGCCCGGCAGGCCGAAGAAAAGCAGGAGGCCCTATCTGTAAAGAACAAAAAGGCAGAGCCTAAACCGCAGGCCGAGGTGCTTTTCGGCGCACTCGCCAAGAGCGCGGCCCATGCAATAGGAAGCTCGGTCGGCAGGCAGATTATAAGAGGGGTGCTGGGGTCGCTGTTTGGCGGCAGGAAGAGATGAAAGGGACAAGCAGCTTAAAATGTACGTCATTGACACCCTGTCATTTGTCAAATATAATATAAGACATATGGCAAGGAGGTGGTTATTATGACTACTGTGACAACAGTTCTGGGCGGGGAAAAAGAACTCGGGCAGAAAGTTAAAAGACGTATTGACTTTGACGCCTTGATAAAAAAAGGGATACCCTGGGGAGTAATAGCTCACATAAAGAGCGCCTTTAATCTTCCGGATGATGTCATAGCCGGGATTATCGGAGTCAGCCCCCGTACTATTGCACGGAGGAGAAAAACCGTAAACGTACCAGCCAGACCCATGGCTGCGTCAGGGAAGTCCGGCAAGGAGAAGACATCTCCTGTTTCAGCAGAAAGACTTTCCCCTGTAGAAAGCGACAGGGTCTACCGCTTTGCAAGGATCATAGCACTTGCAGAGGACGTGTTTGAAGACAGGCATGAAGCGCTTGAATGGCTCAAAAACCCCCAGTACGGGCTTGGCGGACGTGTCCCGTTTGACATGCTCCAGACTGATGCAGGGGCCTGCGAAGTCGAGGACCTGCTGGTCCGTATTGACTACAGCGTTATTTCATGACAAGGGCATGGCGTATTGTCCGGAAAAAACGTCTACCGGACGCCTTTACCGGAGACGGCGCACGCCTTGGCGGCGGCAGGTGGAATTATCCCGGCACACCTGTTGTTTATGCAAGCGAATCCCTGTCACTGGCAGCCCTCGAACTTTACGTTCATTTCACTAGACACGATATAAAGCTGAGTAAATCCCTGTTTGCAATCCCGGTTGACATTCCTGTTTCGCTGAAAGCAGTTGAAGTTCTGATTAAAGATCTTCCCCCGGACTGGAGGGTGTCTCCTCCATCATTTTCTACAAAGGATATCGGGACGGAGTGGGTCCAAAAAGGCAGATCCGCAATTCTGCGTGTGCCTTCAGCAGTCATTCCGGAGGAGTATAACCTTATGCTCAATCCAAAGCATGGTGATTTTAAAAAAATCAGGATCGGCAAACCGCGGCCTTTTACACTTGATAAGCGTATGTGGAAATAGCAGTTTTAAACAATTTCCTTTATCGCCCTCTCCAGCCTGCCGATCGTCTTCTCTTTCCCCAAAACCTCAAGAACATCAAATATCCCGGGACTCTCCGTGCCCCCTGTCATTGCAACGCGGACAGGTTGTGCCAGGTCTTTGAGCTTGACGCCGTGCTTTTCCACGACCGATTTAAAGACCTTTTCAAGTTCATCATGGGAGAATTCGGGGACTGACGCCAGCGCCTCTTTTAATGCAGCAAGAAGGTCACGGCTCTTTTCATTCAGGAACTTGTCTTTTGCTTTTTCAATGAACTCGATTTCCTCTGCAATAAAGTAGCGCAGGGAGTTGGCAAGTTCCAGCAAAGTCTTTGACCTTTCCCTGAGAGTGCCAACAGCCCTAGACAGCCATCTCATGTCCATCCCCTGCCCTTTTTCTATAATTCCGCCCTTTTCAAGAAAAGGCATAACAAGCCCGGCAAGTCTTTCAGGTGACGAATTGATAATATACTGACTGTTCAGCCAGAGGAGCTTTTCCGGATTGAATACCGCAGCTGCCTTGCCAACATTTTCAAAGGAAAAATATTCCACCAACTCATCACGGGTAAAGACCTCCTGGTCTCCGTAAGACCAGCCGAGCCGCACAAGGTAATTAACAAGGGCCTCCGGCAGATATCCCAATTCATAATACGCCATTACTGAAGTGGCCCCATGTCTTTTTGAAAGCCTCGCCTTGTCTGACCCAAGGATCATCGGCAGATGAGCAAACTTAGGCACAGGATACCCAAAGGCATTGTAAAGCTGGATCTGCTTCGGGGTATTATTCAGATGGTCGTCACCCCTGATGACGTGTGTTATTTTCATATCCACATCATCCACTACGACCGTGAGGTTATATGTAGGCGTATTGTCGGAGCGGAGTATTATCAGGTCATCAAGCTGCTCATTTTCGAATGATACTCTGCCTTTTATCAGGTCATCAACTACGGTCTGTCCTTCAACAGGCATCCTGAATCTGACAACAGGTTGAATGCCGGGGACCGGTTCCTTAAGGTCTCTGCATTTGCCATTGTACTTAAGGGGCCTCCCCTGCGCCATCGATTCCTTCCGCCTCGTCTCAAGTTCTTCCGGGGAGCAGTAACAATAGTATGCCCTACCTTCTTTAACAAGTTTGTCCGCGTAACTTCTGTAGATATCAAACCTGTCGGTCTGTCTGAAAGGCCCTTCGTCCCAGTCAAGTCCGAGCCATTTCATCCCTTCGATGATTGCTTCGATATATTCATCGGTGGACCGAGTAGTATCAGTGTCCTCAATCCTTAATATGAATGTCCCGTTGCTGCGCCTGGCGAACAACCAGTTAAACAACGCCGTCCTTGCCCCTCCGATATGCAAATGCCCGGTTGGACTCGGCGCAAAACGGACTCTTATTTTATCTGTCAATGTGTCCTCCCTGATTTCGATTTTTCAAAGATTATGAAACGGAACAACCCTGTCTTCTGAAGAATGAACTTTACCATTACGAGGAGGGTCTGAAGTCCGTATTTAATACTCCTCTTTAAATTTATCGATGATGCCTCAGGGAAATACCTCGTAGGTATCGGTATGTCCCCGATTCGGAACTTGTGATAAACAGACTGGGCCAGGAATTCTGTGTCAAAGATAAAGTCATTTGAGTTATGTCTGTAATTTATTGTCTCCAGGACTTCCCTTCTGTAGGCCCGGAAGCCTGTATGGAAGTCACCGATATTCTGCCCCAACACGATGTTTTCAATAAGCGTAAGAAAGCGGTTGCTGATATATTTATAAACCGGCATCCCCCCTTCAAGTGTTTCCTCCCTCGTCCTGATTCTTGAACCCAGAACAACGTCACAAATACCCGTGGTGATAAAGCCTGCGGCAAATGGTATGACACGTGGATCGTACTGATAATCCGGATGGATCATTATTATAATATCAGCGCCCTTTTTTAATGCAGCTTCGTAGCAGGTTTTCTGATTGCCCCCGTAACCGAGGTTCTTTTCGTGAGTATAGACCGTAATCCCCAACTTTTTTGCAATCTCAACCGTATTGTCTTTACTGCAGTCGTCAGTAAGAATAACCTCATCAACAGAGCCTTCAGGTATATCTTTGAAAGTATTTTCCAGAGTTGATTCAGCATTATACGCAGGCATAACAACTATGATTTTGGGGTAGAGTTTATCAGTCATGATTATTTCACCCTGTCACGTCCTTGTCTCATGGGGATTGTCTGGACCGGTAAAGGGCAATATTTCAACAAGGAAATACTGGATACGACTCCTGCCATACGGGCCAGTCCTTACCATGAAACGGACCTGGTCTTTCATATTTGACTTCTCGATATCAATAAAATCTTCACTCGACACAATACAGTATAACTCTCCGGCCCTCTCCATGCGCTCTTTTTTAAGGTCCTCTACCGAATTGATCTGTTTGTCGAGATAACGGTCTGCATAAAAATTAAGGCCCTGCATGGTGGCCCAGTCGAGGCCCCTGTAATTAAGTATTGGCTTGTCTCCGGGGATAATATAGTTTACTGTCTTGACGAGGTCGGCCTGGGGGTGTCCCTTTCTGTCCAGTGGAACAGGGGTACAGGTACCCAGCAGGACAAAAAATATTATTACAACCGTCGCCACACGGCTGAATTCACAGAACTTATCGTCTTTAACCCACCTGGACAGCGCTATACCGCCGCATAGTGAAAGCGCGGGGATAGCAGTCAGCATATATCTCTCAAAGACACTGCTTGAGACCATGAGAGAAAGCAGTATAATTCCTGTCCACGTAAAAATCATTAAAGCTCCACGCTCTCTTATACCTTTCCGAAACAGAAAGTATATCCCGACCATGCTCGCAGGCAGCCACGGCCAATAAACTCTGGACAATATAAGCAGAGGTACATAAAAAGGCATATGCAGCCCCTGCACTGCGCCGCGATGGATGACCGGAGATATGCCTGATTGCGAATAAATAAAAGTCAGCCCATAGGTCGTTATCTGAGGCCACACCCAGGCCGCTATCAGGGCAGCGGCAAATGCATAAGCGGCCAGCATCGTAGGCCTTACAAGCCTTTTCCACTGCCATGAGACAATTAAATACAGGGGACCGATTACAGCAACATAAAGCCCCTGGACCGCTTTTATATAATATCCCATCGCCACAGCCAGCCCGAAGAGTAAATCATAACGTTTATCATCTTCACCGCGTACAAGGGCATAAATTCCTAGTGTCGTGGCAAAGGCCACCGGGACATCAAGCATAGCGCGCCTGGAATATTTCAGGAAGAAAAAAGAGGTCGCGAGTACGACCATACTGAGGAAACCGGTCTTTCTGCCATAAAGCTTTTCACCTATGGCATAAACAAGAAACAGAGTTGCATATCCTGCAAGGGCCGCAGGGAAGCGGGCCCAGAACTCTGACTGGCCGAATACCCTGAAGAACACCGCTTCAATCCAGAAGTAAAGAGGGGGCTTGAGCCAGGTGGGTTCACCATTATAATGCATTGTGAACCAGTCGCCGGTCCTGAGTATATCAGTCGCCATCGCAGCATGCAGCAACTCATCAGTCTTCAGCAGCGTATTCTCACCCAGACGGCCGAAAAAAACCGGCAGAAGCAGGAGGAAAACAACAAAGACGGCCCACCGGTATGAATCGGTTTTGTCCCAGTCCCTGACCCTTCCGCAAAAAATGTAATCATGTAGTTTGCTGATCATTTATATTAATTTGCCTTTGAAACAGTAAGCCTTAAAATGTTTTCCGTCTTCTCATTCACCTTAAATCTGTCATCCGCTCTGAATCCTGCAACGAATATAATATCATTTCCTGAGACAACAATTGGGACACTGTCCCTTGCCTCCCTCGGTATTTTTTCATCAACAAAAAAATCCTGGAGCTTTTTCTTTTTCCCGAGGCCCAGGGGATAGAAAAAATCCCCGGATGTCCTCGCCCTGATCCTCAGAGGAAAATTCATGCTGCCGGCGTCCAGAAGGACCGATGACTTTCCGTCACCGGGAGCGCCACCTCTTTCTTCAAAAGAGGCCTTAAGTATCAGACAGGCTTCCTCCACTATGATTTCGCACGGCGGCGTCATATCGTATTCTGAGATCACCGGGTGCTTTTCAGATGTCATCTTCAGGATGGAATATTCCCTTATCACCCTCACATCTTCAGGAAGATTAATGCTGTCTCCCGCCTTTCCTTTTTTAAGTAAATCAATAATGTCTTCAACATGTGCAAACTTAATTCCTCTTAGACCGCTGGTTGCATCAAGTGCCCTCCTCAGGACACGCCTCAATATAGGCACCTCAATCTTCTCAAGGGGAGAAATAAACAGTTCGATGGTGCTGTCGCTTTTTCTGCTTATCAGCCTCATAAGTGTTTTGGTCACGATAACTTCAAGGTATTGCTCCTCTTCCCTTAAAATACCGGCTGTCCTGCATATGTCACGTACGACCGCCGGGTTTCTGTCCCTGATTCCTTCCATCACAGAATGCCTTATCCAGTTCCTGAGGTAATCATCCTTAAGGTTGGATGAATCGATCATGAATGGTTGTCCTTCATACAGGGGCAATTCATGAATTGCCCCTGCAAGGAATGCCTCAATTTCACTTCGCTCTGTTTCAATCAGCGGCCGGATTATCTTCTTTCTCACGGGCGGGATGCCTGTCAGGCCTCTTCTTCCGGACCCCCTGAAAAGCCTCATTAAAACAGTTTCTGCCTGGTCGTCGGCGTTATGGCCCAGTGCGATTGTCCCGGCATTGATACTGAGAGAGACTTCCTCGAAAGCAGCATAACGCAACTCCCTTGCTGCTTCCTGCAGGTTGATGCCGGAGTCCCCGGCAGACTTCTTTACATCCAGTTTCCTGACGTGAAAATCTATACGCAGTTTTTCACAGAGGCCTTTGCAATACTCAACTTCCTTTTTAACTTCATCAGGTCTTAAGGAATGATCAATGTATACAGCACTCAATGAAAGATTGAAATACTCCCTGAGTCTGTCCAGAATAACCGCAAGACATACAGAATCCGGCCCTCCGGACAGACCGACCAGTACATGGTCACCGCCAGAAAGCATGGAATGTTTATTGATAGTTTCCCGTACTTTTTGTATTATTTCCATGGGCAGTTCCATTATACCGGAATTATCGTAAATACAGCTATCAGCCTTCAGCAATCAGCTCTGAGTTTAATGCAATTTGAAAAACACTGCTGTTACAGCATCACAGCCTCTATGAGCTGGTCTTTTTTTAAAGCTGAGAGCATTTTAATCACTCTCATGAAATTCTCGGAATAAATATATATAATAGTAACTCATAAAACAACCAGAACAATTATCAGTGAAACCATGCACGATTTTAAGTACAAAAATAACGAATTATACGCTGAAGAAGTACCGGTCAGTAAGATAGCCGAGGCTGTCGGGACACCTGTTTATATATACAGTCACAACACTTTGCTAAGTCATTTTATAGCATACCGTGATGCCTTTGACGGTCAGCCCCATACTATATGCTTCGCATTAAAGGCCAATTCAAATATAGCGGTACTGAAACTTCTCGCCAATAACGGATGCGGAGCAGACGTAGTCTCAGGGGGGGAGCTTCATCTTGCACTTAAAGCCGGCATCCCTCCGCATAAAATCGTATATGCAGGAGTAGGGAAAACCGAGCTCGAAATTGTCCAGGCGCTGAAAGCCGGGATACTGATGTTCAATATCGAGTCGTCTGATGAGATGCTTGCCATTAGCGAAATTGCGGCCCGGATGAAGAAAAAGGCCCCGATAGCACTCAGGGTCAATCCTGATATCGATCCTGAAACACACCCCTATATTTCGACCGGACTGAAAGAAAGCAAGTTCGGGATTCCCATAGAGGAAGCCCTGGAGCATTACAGACTTGCAAAAAAACACCCCAGTCTCAGGATACTCGGGATACATAAACATATAGGATCTCAGATAACAACGATAAGACCCTTTGTCGACGCACTGAAAAAAGTGATATTGCTCGCAAAGACACTGAGATCGCATGGTATACCAATAGACTATATCGATATGGGTGGTGGACTCGGGATCCCGTACAGGAATGAACATCCGCCCCACCCTTCAGAACTTTCCAGGGCCATTTTGCCCCTCATGAGGGGCGGCAATTTCAATCTTATACTTGAGCCTGGCAGGTCAATAGCAGGCAATGCCGGGATACTTGTGACAAAGGCCCTTTATTTAAAGAAACACCCCCAGAAGGAGTTTGTCATTATCGATGGCGGGATGAACGATCTCATAAGGCCGAGCCTTTATAATGCATATCACAATGTGCTTCCTGTTAAAAAGAACAACCGGAAAAAAGTCATTTCGGATCTCGTCGGTCCTATATGTGAATCCGGAGACTTTCTGGCAAAAAACCGGGAACTGAACAGGGTAAACCGGGGAGATTTACTCGCTGTAATGAGCGCCGGTGCATACGGTTTTACCATGAGCTCAAATTATAACAGCAGGCCGAGGATAGCAGAGGTGCTTGTCAAAGGCAGGGAGTTCTTTGTTATCCGTGACAGAGAAACTTATAAAGACCTTACAAGAGGATCTAGGATACCTGAATTCCTGAAGAAATAGTATTCATGAAGATCAAATTTACAAAAATGCACGCCCTGGGCAATGACTTTATAGTAATTGATGACAGGGCCGCAAAACTGAAGAGCGTTTCCCGACTCGCGAAAAAACTATGTCACCGCAGATTTGGGATCGGTGCTGACCAGCTTCTGCTTTTAGGCCATTCAAAGACCGCGGATTTCAGGATGCGGGTATTTAATGCAGACGGTTCCGAAGTAGAGATGTGCGGCAACGGGATACGTTGCTTCGGCAAATATATCTGGGACAATGTCCTCCTGTGTGACAACACTGCATTTGCCAGGAAATATTGTCAGTCCATCGAGTCACTTGCCGTCGAGACTATGGCCGGGATTAAGTATATATACAAGTCAGGGAACCTTTTCAGGATTGATATGGGAGAGCCTGTATTTGAAGCTGAAAAAATACCTGTAAAACTTGAACACAGAACACAGAACCTGCCTGCCGGACAGGCAGGCTCAGAACACAGAATAAAATATTTGCGCTCATCACTCGTCACTAGTCACACGTCACAGATTATGAATTATCCTTTGAAGGTCAAGAACAAAGTTTTCAAAATTACCTGCGTTTCCATGGGCAACCCGCATGCAGTTATTATGGTAGCTGATGTTAATTCAGTCCAGCTGGACATCTTCGGTCCTCTGATTGAAAACCATAAGTTTTTTCCTAAAAGGACCAATGTCGAATTTGTTCAGCCTCATGGCAAAAACAGCATCAAAATGAGGGTATGGGAAAGAGGGGCCGGTGAAACAATGGCCTGCGGTACAGGAGCTTCCGCAGCTGCAGTCGCATCAGCACTTCTGGGTCTGACCGGAAGAAAAGTCAATGTCCACCTGCCGGGAGGAAGGCTCCTTATCCACTGGTCGGAAAAAGACAATCATGTCTATATGACAGGCCCGGCTGTGAATGTATTTGACGGAACAATAGAAATATAAATGAAAATCAAATGCCCAATTTGCAGGCAAAGGACAGAATGGCAGAACAATCCCTTCAGGCCCTTTTGCTCTGAAAGATGCAAGATGATTGACCTTGGCAGCTGGGCATCAGAGGCATATAAAATTGAAAACAGCCTTGATGATGAAACAGGTGACGAGCCTTCAGAAAAGGAGATAAATAATGCTTAATTTAATCGTATCAGGGGCCTCAGGAAAAATGGGGAGCCGCATTATCGCACTTTCAAGAGATATAACTGAAATCAAGCTTACGGGAGCTGTGGAACGTAAAGGCCATAAAGATACAGGAAAAGATATCGGTCCTGTCATAGGCCTCGGTACTACAGGAGTCAGCATTACAGATGACATAAAAAAAGTCATTGATAAGGGCGATGTACTTGTCGATTTTTCATCTCCATCGGCCACAATCGAATGCCTTAAATCACTCTCCGGCAGACCTGTGCCGGTAGTCATCGGCACGACCGGTTTCAGCAAGGAGGAGGTGGAATACATAAAGCTCTACGCACAGGGCACTCCATGCGTCTTCGCTCCCAACATGAGTGTCGGGGTGAACCTCCTTCTGAAAGTCCTTGAAGACATCGCAAGGGTCACCGGTGATGACTATGATGTTGAAATAGTCGAAGCACACCACAGGCTGAAAAAGGACGCGCCATCCGGCACTGCAATGAAAATGGCCCAGGTGCTGGCCTCAGCGCTGAACAGAAACCTGGAAGATACTGCTGTTTATGCCAGGCACGGTCTCATAGGAGAACGTACAAAAAAAGAGATCGGCATTCAGACAGTACGCGCCGGTGATATTGTAGGTGAACACACAGTGCTGTTCGGCGGACTGGGAGAGAGAATAGAAATAACCCACAAGGCGTCCAGCAGGGACACTTTTGCAAGGGGAGCTCTTAAGGCTGCACAATGGGTATATAAACAGACCCCGGGGCTTTATGATATGCAGGATGTCCTGGGTTTAAAATAATTATTGCAGGGGGCGGGGCCTCCCGCCCCTTCTAAATTAGGGACACCTTCCCAGTCAATATAATATCCACGATTTCCGGATCAAACTGTGCGTTTGCATTTTCTCTTAATTCACTCTCTACCCTGCTCATTGTGAGAGCGTCCCTGTAAGGTCTGGCACTCATCATTGCATCAACGGCATCTGCGACAACAACGATTCTAGCGGATAAAGGTATCTGCTCGCCTTTAAGGTTGCCCGGATATCCATTTCCATCATACCGTTCATGGTGATGAAGGATCACTGGTATCGCATCCTCAAGAAATGGCACGGACTGGACGATCCTTGCGCCTATTGCAGGATGTTTTCTGATTTCCGTATATTCATCAAGTGTAAGCTTCCCGTTTTTTTTGAGTATGTTTTCTTCTATGCCGATCTTGCCGATATCATGTATTGCAGCCGCGTTTTCAATCTCCTTTATCGTCTTGGCAGGGATCCCGAGTGCACCGGCTATGGAAGATGAAAGTTTTGCCACCCGGTTGGAGTGGTTATAAGTGTAGTGGTCTTTGGCATCAATAGTAAGAATAAGGGCATTAACCGTCCCTTCGTAACAGGTCATGATATTACTCCGTGCCTTAAGTACCTGGTCCTCGAGATATGAGGCCCTGTCCAGCAATATGTCCCTTTCCAGCTTTAAGCCGGTATTGGCGCGTCTTTTCTTAAGCCCCTTCTCAACTACAAGCAGGACATCGTCTTTGTCAAAAGGCTTAATCAGATAATCAAATGCACCAAAGCGTATGGCGTCTCTGGCGGTTTCGAGACTTGCATAAGCTGTCAGAAGTATGACTTCGGTATCCGGATGCTTCTTCTTGATTTCCTGTAAGGCAGTGATACCGTCCATTTTGGGCATTTTTATGTCCATGACAATAAGGTCATACGGGTCGTGGCCCATCATATCAATTCCTTCAAATGCCCCTGACGCAGTTGAAACCTTATAATGGTCTTTTAAAACCATCCTTATGGATTCCCTGGGCGCGAGTTCATCATCAATTACGAGAATGCGTTCTCTGCTATCCACTAATGCGACCTCCCTCGATCGAAATATTAGCGCTTCTTCTGTCCAGAATCGGCAATTTAATGATAAAAGTATTTAAGCCGTCCCCGCTTTTTATATCCAGAATACCGCCATGCCCTTCGATGATCTTGTGGCTTATGGGAATATTCAGTTCAGTCCCGAGATGTTTAATGTCAAGAAGGGGTGTCAGCAAATCCTGTTTCCCCTCCCCGATCAGTTCATCGCCTTCATAAGATATAGATATCTCAACGTAAGGGCATTCCTGTATTACCGTGTTTGTATTCATTGTTATAAATGTGCCATCCGGGGTCCTGTCCACGATACTTAACACAAGATAATAGACGGATTTTATTATATTCTTCCTGTCAATGCTGATATACAGTGTCTTATCGGTCAATTGTTTGGAAAACTTGTGGGTCTCGGGTATATTTTTTAAAATAAAGGCCGCCGCTTCATTTATAAAATCATTAACTTCCGCTTTTTCAAAATTATAGTTCTGTGAACTGGAGAAGGTCACAAGCTTGTCAATCAGGCTGTCGAGCATCCTTATGGACTGACTTACAGTTGAGATATAGAATTTGTTGAGGTCATCATCTGCGTATTTTTCATTCAGAAGCTGTGTAAACGTCTGGATTGAGGTAAGCGGATTTCTGACTTCATGGGCTATTTTGGCCATAAGATCATTGACAGCCTTGAGTTTTTCCGACTTATTGCGCTGCTCCTCCAGCTTTTTGGAATCTGAAAGATCGGTAAAAACGATTCCTGCCCCGACAGGATTCCCCTGCTCATCAATCAGCCTGTAGCTGTTGATACCGAGAGGCAATTTTGCAGGGTTTATAGTCACTTCAAAGCGATTGTAAGTCTTGCCTGTTACCATTGTTTCATACAGCAAGTCCCCAAGCGGTGACGGGAGGGTCCTGAGATCGCTGCCGACAATATGTGACGGATCAAAATTCAGGATATCTGATGCCTGCTGATTAAAGATGGATATTTTCTCGTCCCGGTCTATAGCGATCATTCCGCTGCTCATGCTCGAAAGGATATTATTTGTAAACTCCTTCTGATACCACATCTGATGATAAAGGTCCACATCTTTTACAGCCGCAGCAAGGTAATTGCACAGTACATAAATTATCTCTAATTCCTCTCTGTAAAAAGGCTCTTCAGTAACTTTGTTGTCGATATTGAATATTCCGATCAGTTTTCCCTTGTATATCATAGGGAATGAAACCAGACACTGCAGGGCATCCATTTCACCTGCAATATTTATAGAAGAACTATTTACGAAACTGACCGGTTTGTGAAGTATACGGCCCGTCCTGGTAAGCCAGGAAGCCACTGCGCTGGCCCTGCCAAGCTTTATGTTGTCAGCAATATATGGGTCCAGTCCGTACTGGGCCCTGACATAAAACCCGTTCTTGTCTCTCAGCATCACGGACATCTTGCTTACACGGGCTATTTCCATGACAGAGTCAATAAAATGGTCCAGAAGCTTCCGCATGTCAAAACTCACGGTCAGCATCCTGGCAAAATTCACAATTACCTTTTCATGAATGTACCTTCCAGCGGGAATGGAATCAAAACGTCCCTGGGTATTTTCTAATTCGCCCCTGTTAAAAACCTGCACCTGCGGGGGCCTTACAACCTCTCTTGACTGCCTTAGAAGTCTCAACTCATTCTCAAGCCTCTGCCTTTCCAGTGCACGTCTAACAACCACAGGCAACTCACTCATAACAGATTCGGCCTCAACACACTCAAATACACTATCAGGCAGATTGTCCAGTTCATATTTATCGGGCTTCTCGGTTGCTATAATAACAACCCTGTTTTTATCTAGTTTGTCCAGGAAGCCTGCAAGTGAATGCAATTTATGGGAGTCACTGTCGATAATAACCAGGTTCAGCGGTATATTGCTGTAAAGATCTTCCAGTTCTTCGAGTGTTTTGAGGGGATAAACCGTGAATTCATGAAGGGCTTTTTTAACATTGGGAATAATAACGTCATCGCTGTCACTTAATAATGCCAGAAGTTCCATACCTATATTTCCATCCAGATAATTGAATTATGAACAGCAACAGTCTTTGCGATAAAAAAACTATATTATTATATATATATTAATTAAAACTGTACAGGCAGTGAAATAGTAAAAGTAGTGCCTTTTGACAACTGGCTTTTAACTTTTATGCTGCCTTTATGGTCTTCCACTATCCTCTTGCTTATGGCCAAACCCAGACCTATTCCCATCTCTTTGGTCGTGACAAACGGGTCGAATATCTTTGCAATATCATCCGGATGTATTCCCTCCCCCGTGTCAGTAATAGCAACCTCTACATGTTCCCCGTTGGGATTTATATGGACTTTCAGCGTCCCATCTCCATTCATTGCCTGACACCCGTTAGTAATTATATTAATAAAGGCCTGCTTTAAATTCGTAGCATCGCCTGACATGTCAATTACGTTGTTGCCGTAATTTTTTTCTATGCTGATATTCTTCTTTTCGAAGTCCAGTTTACCCTTTACATACTCGACTGTTTCATCTACGATTGATACAAGATTGAAATTATTGGAGCGGGAAGATTTCTTCTCTGTGGAAAAATCAAGAAGGTCACGAATTAGACCATCAATTCTTTCTATCTCGCCCACTACTATCTTCGAGAATACATCCCTGAATTCCTGATCATTATATTTTTCAGGCATCAATTGAGCAAATGTTTTTAATGACGTGAGGGGGTTCCTCACTTCATGTGCAAAAGTTGCGGACATCATGCCGATAGATGCCATCCTCTCAGATTCCACCTTACCTTTATACAGTCCGGCATTCTTTATGGCAATTGCCGTCTGGTTAGCGATCGTGTTCAGCAAGTTTATGTCTTCAGTCGTAAACATGTCCCCGGAAAGCTTACCCCCGAGAATCAAAACAAGCACAAACTTTTTATCAACAGATATGGGGACCGCCGCCTCACCATTAAATGCTTTAAAATCATGCGTTACAGTATCAATAATAAGATTATCCATTTCTTTACCTATACTCGATAATTCATCTTTAACAACAATCCCCTTCGTTTTTTCAATGTATTTAATCAATTCAGAGTTGCTGTCCAGCGTTGCCTTCTCCCCTTCAACCTCAATAGACCTGCCATGTCCCAATTTTTCTTTGATACTTTTTTCTTTGCCGGATGAGTGATAGACTGACACATACCTTTCCCCGGTACTGTCAGCAGCAAGAACATAGATACTTTTCAGCCCCAGGGTCGAACAAATCACTTCCCCAACCAAATTATATATCCCTTCCAATTCGAACATTGATTCTAATTCACGAGTGATTTTCCCGATAGTTTCATAATAGTCGTAAGTTTTTTTATAAAAGAGCTTGTCTATTAATAATTGAATTCTGTTTCTGAGCGGATTAAATAGTATGGCAATTACAAGTGCAGCAAAGATACTGATTTTGAGAGAAGTCACTTTTACGTATGAAGACAGGAGGTCTGTTATTGTTATTACTATTATTGCAAAAAAGGCTGTAAGCAGTCCGGCAGAAAGGGAATAGGCCATGCTTTTCTTGAATATAAGCCTTATGTCCATAAGACGATAACGAAGGATTGCATAAGCAACCAGCAAGAGCCAAAAAAATATAAAGAAATACCCAAATGGATAGATAGCAATGCCATAGCTTGGCATATAATCAATACATGCAAGTGTAGGTATAAGAAATGCCCAAAAAATATATCTCAGCCTTATACTCTCGAACAATGAGTCCTTTTTTCGTATCATTGCAAAAAACAAAATAGCTACACACCAGTTGTAAACGGAAACAAAGAATACAAGAAAAACCGGATGTAATAAACCCGCTTGCGGATAATATCCCCACGGAAATCTGCTGACGTTGACAATAAGATACGTTGACGTAAACAGAAGTACAGTAAATATAGATGATGCTAAATAAATAAAGAACAGAAATTTCCTGTACTCCTTTAGTTTTAAAAATCCTATGGAAAAATGAAAGAAAGCCGCCGGAATGAAGAGCACTCCTGCATAACCTACTCTACCCCACAAGAATGCGCCTTGAAGATCATATTTTAAGTACATAATGCTGTATGCGAAGAGCCAAACAAATACACAAATGGAACAAACCAGAAAACCCGCATTAGCCATCGCTTTTCTATTTTTGTTAAATACGAATATACCTAACGAAAATGATATGAATGAAACTATTAAGGGTGGCAAAGCGTAAATATTCACTTTTTTATCCCTCTACTTGTCATGTAAGACAGCAGATTTTATTATTGATGCAGCATTATATCCAGAAAGCGCTACCCTCGATATACCAAATCCTTGTGATGTCCAGTGTCCTGCCAGGAATAATCCCTTCAATTCAGATTCCTGCTTTAGAACATCTTTCGTAATTTGGGATGGAGTGCATGCCCATCCATATGCAGCGCCTCTATCATTTAATGTATATTTATGATACGTAAGAGGGGTCGCGATTTCTTTTACAATGATATGATCCGAAATCCTTGGTATGATCTTTTCTGCCTCTCTTATAATTCTCTCAGCAATTTCATCTCTATTATTGTCCCAAAATTCTTTATCTGCATAAGGAGCTCCAGTCAGCAAACAAACGCTTTCGCAATTTTTGGGTGCTAAATTAGGATCATATAAGGATGGGAAACTGAATATTATATGCTCCATTATCTCGTCTTTTCCCCCTCGTCCGAAGCCTAATAACCCATTTTCACTCATACTATTTGAAGAATACCAATATTTGCATTTATGATCCAAGTCTACTCTTCGACTGATGCCGAGGAAAACTGCAAATGCCGATGTTGAAGGAACCATCCTGTTCATTCGATCTATAAAAGTCTTTTCTAATTGCTCCCTGCCCACTAATTTAAAAAATGTTTGGATCGCATCACAATTAGAGACAACCAATTCAGCCCTGATATTCGATTTGTTTTTCAGCATTACGCCTTTGACCTTCTTATCCTTTATTATTATTTTTTCGACCAGACAAGAGAAGATCAAATCACCGCCATTATCTTTAAAACATTTTGCCATAGCATCAGCAAAACTCTGTATACCCCCCTTAGGATAATAGCCACCATCCAGCATAAATTCTTTAAAAACAACAGCACTTGCCATAGCAGAGGTCCTCTTGGGCGGCTGTCCAAAATGTCCCATATACAAACCGAACATCGACTTTAATTTTGGATCATGAAAATATTTATCCAGCAAATCCTCAAGCGAATCATTTTTAAGTTCGGTAAATAACCCTGAGTATGATGAGTTATTAATAAATTTAAATAATTTCTCAATTTGTTCTGATTCAGAAGGGAAATTACTCTGGAACTGATGTATCATTTTATTTAAATCATTATCAACAGCTATTTTGCAATCATTTGTTATAATCACATCGGAGGGGTTCAATCGTATTAAATCAACAAACCTGTCCAGTTTCAGGTCGGTAATTATTTTCCCTAAATTCCCTTTGTCACTGCAGCCACCTAAAGAAAAAACTCCTGCATCAAACGTAAATCCATTCCTTCGAAAAGATGTGCAGTATCCTCCCGGCTTATGATGCTGCTCCAGTATCAAAACCTTCATGCCGGATTTAGCCAAATAGCAGCCACACGTAAGCCCTCCTATACCCGCTCCGATTATTATTACATCATATTCGTCTTTCTTTAAACCTAACGGATTCACTCTTTTATTAATATTGAAACTATTCATTTTTTCAACGAGCTTTCTTTCACGCAATATTTCAACAGTCTCGGAAGAGTATCTTCACTAAACCCGATAAAAGAAAATCCATCTTCCCTTAATATTTTGTCTGTTGACGAAGAATCAAGCATCACATTGTTATTAAACATGAAAATATTATTCGCTAAAAGCATTTTTTGGGCTGGGGTTAGATGTCTGCCCATAAAATCAGCAAGCGTAGTAGGTTCTGGTTTTTTAAATCCAATAACCATGCTTGAGATATCCAGAAATCTTTCCAAAGATACTTTTTCGCAATTAAAAATATGATAGTTTTTGTTAACAGGTAACGACATGGAAGATATCCTGATTATGGCTTCACAACAGTCATCAACAGACACAGCATTAAAATAAATTTCCCTTACAGGGAAATGATCAAAAATTTCCATACTCCATATGTGAAGCAGTTGATAAACACTTTGCTGAAAATTAAACGTTTTTCCGGTTTCTGACTCTCCCAATACCAACGGGAGTCTTAAAATATCAATCCATAATCCTTGTGTCCTGTACTCTTCGACCAGCTTTTCCGCTTCAAATTTGCTCTGTTCATAAGTACTGTCAAAACCCTGGCCGAGATCAAGGTCGTCTTCCTTGAAAACTCCGACATAATCTCCACAGACATAAGCAGAACTTATATGATTAACCTTTCTCAATATGCCATGTTGCCTGAATGTTTCTGCCAAGTTAAGCACATTAAGTGTGCCCCCAACATTTACCTTTCTTATATTCTCAAGCGGCCAGTTAAACCGTGTTACAGCGGCACTATGAAATATCTCATCCACCTCACGTTTCAATATGTCAATGCTGTGTTTGCTCAGTCCGATATTTTCTTTAGAAACATCACCGTCTAACACATCCAAGCTGTCGTAATTTCTTGACAGAACGTCTTCATCCCAAAACTTCAATATAGAACTAACTCTGTCTACTGCACTTTTATTATCCCTGGATCTTGCGAGTGCATAAACCTTATATCCTCTCTTCAACATAACCATGGTCAGATAAGAGCCGATAAGTCCTGTAACACCTGTTATGAGAACCGTTTTCTGCCTATTCATTATTTCAGGTAAACTTCTTAACAACCAGACAGGAATTATTGCCGCCAAAGGCAAAACCATTGTTTAGTGCGATATTAACTTTCTTAACTTTGGCAGTATTCGGAACACAATCAATATCGCACTGAGGATCAGGAGTTTCAAAATTGATAGTAGGAGGAATTGTATTTTCCTTAACTGTGAGACAACATGTTAATGCTTCTATGGCAGATGCAGCTCCCATGGGATGGCCAAGCATTGATTTTATTGAACTGACCGGAATAGATTTATAGCGTCTTCTGAATACTCTTTTAATGGCCGCGCATTCAGTTTTATCATTACCCTGTGTTCCAGTCCCATGTGCATTTATATAATCGACTTCATCTTTATCAGTCCGGGTATATTTCAGGGCATTCATCATGGCCTTCTCAATTCCTTCGGCTTTGGATGCGGTCATATGAAAGGCATCACAACTGATCCCATAACCGGGAATCTCAGCGTATATATCTGCATTTCTGCGAGTGGCTGACTCCAATGATTCCAGAAAAAGGACGGCTGCGCCTTCGCCGACAAGCATCCCTTTTCTGTTTTTGTCAAAAGGCTGGCACTTCTCGGACGCCATTGCATATATACGATGGAAACCTACAAATGCAAGCGATGAAAATGCATCAGCACCTCCTACTACTGCATATTCCAGGTCACCTCTTTTAATAAAATCAAACCCGTAACCTATGGCATAATTGCCCGCAGCACAGGCTGTCGGTATAAGATAATTCGGGCCTTCTAGCTTAAAGTGAATGGCTACATTTGCGGGGATATTGTTCGCAGGGGACTGTAATATTTTTGATTTACTTATGTTATCCAGACCCTGCTTTACCCAAATGTCGACAGTTTCTTCAAGGGGCCTTTCACCCATAGTGGTTCCAATAAAAACGCCTATCTTTTGTTTCTGGAGTTTTTTCCTGGACAAGTCAGCATCCGTTAAGGCCAGGGACGTTGCAGCAATGGCTAATTGAGATGTCCTTCCAAGAAACAGAGATTTCCTTTTGGGTATAAATTCTTCAGGAGCAAAATTATTTATCTCTCCCGCATAGTGACATCTTAATTCGCGGGTATCAAATGATGTCACCTTGGTTATACCAGATGTTCCATTTATTACAGCTTTCCAGAAGTTGTCTTTGCCAATTCCCACAGAAGAGACGATCCCTAAACCCGTTACTACAACCCTTCTCTCGGTCATCATTTTTTTATCCCGAATACAAGGCTTGCTTTAGCAACTGTCACATCTTTTACCCTCGCTGTGGCATCCGCTATCCCTGCATTATCAGTTATTTTTACACTTATGGCTTCAATGATGAGCTCGTCTCCCGGGAATACCGGAGATAAAAATTCTGACTTAACTTTCCCTAAATAATACTCGGGATTTCCTCTTGCAATTTCAGGTTTACATACACTGTAAAGTAGAATTGACGCCTGTGCCATTGCTTCAACAATTAAAACACCCGGCATTATGGGTCTGCCGGGGAAATGTCCTCCTAAGTAGCTTTCATCTTTATTGATTCTTTTAACAGCAACAATTTTATCTTTACCGTGAATTTCAATCACTTCATCAATAAACAGAAAAGGCTCCCTGTGAGGCAATATTAACTTGATCTGTTCCTGATTTAAAAGCATATTAATATTAATATGAATCTATTGCAGGTCTTTTGTATATTCAATTAATTTACCGAGTGTTCTTATCTTGGGAATGTCTTCTTCGGGAATCACCAACCTGTATTTTTTTTCAAATGCGGCCACAATCTCAATTGCTCTCAGTGAATCAACGTTTAAATCATCAATAAAATCAGCATTTAGAGTAAGCCTTTCAGGGGGAATCTCAATGATTTCAGAAACAAGGGCTCTAAGTTCTTCTTCATAACCGTTACTCATGCATTATTCTCCTCAATTCCATTTTGATAAAATAAATGCCGCATTACTGCCGCCGGGTCCGTAGTTGTTAATCAATACATTGTTAATTCTGGTTATACGTGATTTATTAGCTACATAATCAAGATCGCACTCATCTTCCCGTACTTCATAGTTCATCGTGGGAGGAATAAAGCCGTGATACATACTGCCTATTGCAGCAGCGATCTGGAAGAGTCCTCCCGCACTGAATGTTTCACCAATCATGGACTTAATAGAACTCACAGGGATATTGTATGCATATTTGCCAAAAACATCTTTAATGGCTTTTGTCTCCAGTCTGTCCTGATCAGGAACAGAATTCGCCGAGGCGCTTATATAATCAATATCTCTGATTCCCAACCCGGAATTCTTTATACCAGCTTTTATGCTCGCCTTTAATCCTGTTGCCTCTGGATCATATTTACCAGTCCTGTACGCATCAAAATAATTACCTATACCGTTTACCTCAGCATAAATCTTTGCCCCTCGCTCAGTTGCAGATTCTTCATCTTCAATTACGATTACTGAGGCACCTTCACCCAGGATGATCCCGTTTCTCCTTTTATCAAAAGGGCATGATATTTCCTCA
>QZIL01000110.1 GCA_003599025.1 Nitrospiraceae bacterium
GTCATTCCGGACTTGATCCGGAATCCAGTCTTTTCAAGGTATTACAAGCCTCTGGATCCTGAATCAAGTTCAGGATGACAATTGTGACACAGTCTGTTCACGGGAATGACGACATACTGAACATCGAAGATATACCCTGATTTTGAGATAGATTCTATTTATTATCGATGATTCTTCTTTCTCTGGCCACTATGCAATTAACGTATGCACCTGTTAATTTATTCCCACATAAATGATGTCATTTAATATATGGTCATAACATTTATTCTTGCTTCAACTCATGTGACCGGCGGACATAGAGCGGTCTTTGAACTTGCAAACGGTTTAACGACAAGAGGCCATAAAGTACATATAGTACATCCCTTAGTCCCTCTGGTAATTAAACCCGGCATAAATATAAAGGATATATTGTCGATTATCAGAAGCTCTATCGGGAATCTGATAAGAGGAAAAGAGATTAACTGGTTCAAGGTGCATGCCCGGAACATTCGAATTCTTACTCTTTATCCCTCATTCATCCGGCTATTTCAGAAAAATATACCGGAATCTGATGTCGTCATAGCAACCGCATGGGAAACTGCTTATGCTGTCAACAAACTTTCTCACACTAAAGGAAGGAAGACCTATTTTATTCAGCATTATGAAATATGGGATTTATGGAGCAATGAAATGTATTGGGATGAAGCAGAAAGACTTCTGAACACCGGGACCGACTGGCATCTGGCGATGGCTGATCTTGTTCCGCACGAGAGCGCTGTACGCAAAATAAAGGAAATAGTTGATGCAACATACAGGTTTCCATTTACAAAAATAACAACGGCATTCTGGCTCGGTCAGTTAATAGAATCAAAATTCGGTCATGAGGCAAAACGAATAACACTCGGTGTCAATTTCAGCGACTTTAATTGTACACCTGTTATAAAGAGGAATGAGAAAAAGACAATACTACTGTCATTCCGAAATCAGAAATGGAAAGGCAATATTGATGCACTTAAAGCCCTATCCATAGTAAAAGCAGAATTCCCTGAAATTAATATAAATACATTCGGTGTATCCGAATCAGGGATATCAGCAGACTCATTAAATATAAATAATTATGGTGCGGTATATGGCGAAAACTTAAAGGAATTGTACTGTTCCGCGGATATATTCGTTTACCCGAGCTGGTTTGAAGGCTGGGGCTTACCTCCAATGGAAGCTATGGCCTGCGGCACAGCGTGTGTGACCACAAATGTAGGGGGGGTCCAGGATTATGCGATTAATGATGTAACCGCCCTGGTCGTTCCTCCAAGAAATCCGGAAAAAATCGCAGAAGCAATCATCACTCTGCTAAAGGACGACGGTAAGCGTGATGAAATATCAAAAGCCGGCCATGATTACATCCAACAGTTTACCTGGGAGAGGACGACTATCCAGCTTGAAAATATTTTACAGGAAATCTGCGCGTGAGAAGAAATTATTTATATTATGAATAACGAAGTAATATCAGGCCCAAAGAAAGCCGGGAAGGTCGGAAATAATAAATACGGTAAGCGCTGGCTGTTACCGCTGATTTTTATATTTGGCCTTATGATCACATTACCGTATCTTAACGGTTTTAATTTTATGGTTGAGTATGTCCTGCTTAATATATTTGCCTTTCTTGCGTGTTGTCTGCTTCTTACACGGTTAGGGCCTCCATTAGTAAAGAAACTACCTATATGGATCATTTTTTTATATCTCTTATTGTTCTACTTTTTAAAATTTTACTTACTGCTTGTTCTGCCTTTGGATATACCGTTTACGGGAGCTGAACTGCTTCACCACTCAGATGAATTGACAGTTGATGTATTCAGAACAACGACATATGCTTTTGTTGCCTTTTGTATTACGTCGTGGCTCGTTCTTAATCCTCCTTCAATATCTTCATCAAACAGTAAACAGTTAAAATCTATCAGGTATAAGTCATTAGCATCATTTCTGAAAATAACCGTCCCCTTCCTTATGATCGTAACAGGGCTTCTTATGTACAAATATAATATCAAGATGGGTACGAATGAATATTTACCATTTCGTTTGCTCGGGTGGACAGCTTACAGTCGCTCAATTTTAATTCCTTCATTATTATTACTACTGATTTATATTAGTCAGAACACTAATCAAACTAGAAATGTAAATTGGGGAATAGGATTACTTTTCATGCATGGATTCAGCGAAGTATTATTAAAAACAAGCAGAGGGGCCTTAATATCCATACTATTCATGATAACTACATTAATAATCATTACATCACAGATGAATAAGAAACATTTACGGATGATTATAAGTGTCATGTTGTTTGTTGCAGTTCTGTTCCCGGTCATAGGCATCTTCAGAAATATAAGAGCAGCTAATCCCTCAATCGTGTCTTCATTAGACGAGACGCTCTATCTGTCAAATGAACTTTTTTCCCAAAGTGAGCTGATTGGAATTGAGGTGCTTTCATTTTTTAGCAGGTTTGTTGGAACTGATTACCTGACTTATGTCATTAATGCCAATTTCGGTAATCTATATTACGAGCTTTTTACCGGAGTTGTCACTGAATCGGAACTGATGAAATTAGCCGTAGGCATTCCTGTGTGGCAAGCAACAGGGATATCTCCAGGCTTGATAGGCATGCTGTATTTAAATGGTGGTTTATATTTCACAATTATTGGGACATCTATTTTCACTATGGCGGTTTGGATTGTCTGGCGTTTGGTTTCTGGACTTAAAATATATACCGTGCCTATTGCACAGGTATTATTCCTGTTTCAATTAATTACCATTCTATCTGAAGGAATTTTCAGATCTGTTCACTTGCAAACCATAGTCATCGCAGGTTCTGTCGCAGCATGTGAATGTCTAACTCGAAGTTACAGGCAAGTTAAAGATTATAATTATAATTCCCTCGTTCCATTTAAGGAAGGCCCATCCTAAATTTATATTATCATTTCAAAGTTTAAATATTGTCTTTACACATAACAACCAATTAATTTTATGAAAAACATCTATACCGATGGAACTTATGCAGCACTTAATCCTCATTGGCATGATGAAGACGCAGCCTGGAAAGCTGATCAAGTCATTAGAATGCTGAGGAAGCATCACTTGCCAATCAAATCGGTTGCTGAGATTGGATGTGGAGCAGGCGGAGTTCTTGCGCACTTGCATCAGAAGATGTCTGATGAACTGGAATTTCACGGCTTTGATATAGCCCCGGAAGCAATTTTTCACGCAAAAAAAAGAGAAAGTCAGCGTTTACATTTTTACAATGAAGATCTGCTCGGGATGAAGACGTCATTTGACCTGCTTCTGGTAATAGATGTAATCGAACATATCCCGGATTACCTTGGCTTTTTAGAAGGATGCAGACAGAAAGGTCGCTTTAAGCTGTACCACATACCATTAGACATCCATATTTCATCCGTCATCCGATCGACGTTCGACCGCTCCCGCATTACTGATGGCCATATTCATTATTTTTCAGCAGAAACAGCGATCTCTGCATTGACTGCTACAGGACATATCATACGTGATTCGCTGTACACCGATGGGGGACTGGCACTTGCTGCCGTACATCCCAGCCTGAAAAGATATGCCGCCAATATCCCTCGCAAGTTTATTTCATTGCTTTCAACAAAATGGTCTGCTCGGTTATTGGGCGGTTACTCTCTTTTGGTTCTGGCCGAATAAAATATTTGTCTACATATAAACCGTATGCGTAAAGATAAAATCATTTTATTGGCAGGTAACGCTGTTACAGGACACTATGGTATAAACGTAATCATCAATAATATAAAAAAAACTTTAAATGATTATGACCTTGTAGTTACAGACACTTTACAGAAATCATGCTCTGCTAATTCATTTCTTATTGCAATGACTCTTAACAATTGTTATAACGCAATAAATTCATTGAATAAGGATCAACTCAATATCGCTTTTTTGATAGATGCAACATCCCTGTGTGTTAAAAGTGCGGCTAAGGACTATCTAATTCGTAAAGACTTTTCTCTGACGGCTTTAAAACAAGCTACGGGTCTGTTATCAAGATACTTCCTGTACAGCTATAAAGAGTCCGAAATAGTAAAACATTTTAATTATCTAATAGTTGTGTCTGACGTAGACAGAAAATATCTTATTAATAGATATCCCAAGTTTAAAGAAAAAATAATTATTATTCCAAATGGAACTGAACTGCGACAGGTCTCCTTGACCCGTCCCGATGTCTTTACTTTTGGATTCTTAACAGGATTCACAGAAGGAGCATTTGAAGACATTAGATGGTTCCTCGATGACTATTATCCCAGAATAAAAAGGGCCCATAAGGATGTAAAAGTACTCATTGCTGGCAGGGGTGCACCAGAACATATGATAAATTATTTCCGTAGAATTGATGATGTCGAATTTATAGGGGAGATTGAGGATTTGCTGGATTTTTTCAACAAAATAACCGTTATGGTCACGACAGTCAGAAAGGAATGCGGGATACTGAATAAAGTTCTGGATGCCTTTAGTTATAAAAAGACAGTTATAGGCTGTTCAAGAAATTTTAAAGCTTTTACAAAGTTAAAAAATGGTGACGGATATCTGGCATGTGATTCTGCTGACGAATATATTAATGCCATAACCACGTTAAAAAGTGACCCTGATCTTTTCAGGACTCTGACTGAAAATGCCTATGATTATATATTGACATACCACAATTGGGACAAGAACTATCTTGTTCTAAAGGACATTATAAACAAGAACAATTAACATGAATAAATTAAACATATTAATGTTTGGTTCCTCTCATGGTTTAGGCCTTCTATATTATTTAACTCTCTACTCAATCGGGCTAAGACAATTAGGACATACAGTAACTGTCATCTCAAGTCACGGGGAACAATCCCCGGGATTATTAACTGACCTTGAAGCACACAATATAAAATATATTGAATCAGCTACTGTAGATAAAAGGGCAATCATCCCAATTTATACAGCTGCCCGTGAAATCGCTACCATACTGAAATCAATAAATATCGACGTAATACACGTGAACGGGCTGCTTCAGATGATTAAGGCCGGCCTGGCATTGCGGCTTGCTGGAAGAGTAGGACAAATACCGATAATATTTATGGTCCATAGCATCCGCCACGGCTCAAAATATGAAAAATGGTTCTGTTGGTTAGGAAGCATATTCATGAATAAATATGCAGACCTGGTGGCTCCTGTGTCAGAGTGGGAGCGTTCAAGGTTGATTAAAGGCGGTTTGAAAGCTGACAAGGCATTCACAATTCATAATGCCGTTGATTTTAATGAATTCGACAGACTGCTCGGCGAGGAAGTCAATTATGATCAGTTGGGACTGAACAATAATATGTTCTCTGATAAAACAGTGGTAACACTCTCACAATTGATACCCAGAAAAGGTATTCATTATCTGCTAAACGCTGTCCCTAAGGTATTAAAAGTGTTTCCGGAGACCAAATTCCTCATCCTTGGTAGCGGACCACTTAAGGATGAATTGATCAATACCTCTATATCTCTGGGCTTACAGGAGAATGTACACTTCCCGGGGAACATTGACAATATGCATATTCCCAAAATACTGTCAAAGGCGTCAATTTCGGTTGTTCCATCACTCTCAGAAACATTCGGTTTTGCCATTATCGAACCGATGGCAGCAGGGAAACCAGTTATATCCACCGCTGTTGGAGTAGCTCCTGAAATTATAATAACTGGGAAGAACGGATACGTTGTACCTCCAGGCAATTCGGATACTTTGGCGGATGCCATATTGTTTCTACTTAACAACAAAGAGAAAGCTGAAGAAATGGGTATCAACGCCCGGGAAACAGTCAGAAACACCTTCGGCCTCGAAAGAATCTCTCAAAACCTGGAGGGAGCATACAGAATGGCAATAAAAAAACTCTGTAATACATAAATTAATTCATGGATAACCAATTAGTTAAAAAGCAGGCGCCACAGCCAGGTACCGCACCATTGGTGCACGAAGCTGTAATCAATGTGATCGAGAGATATAAGTATAAGGGCACTATTCTGGATGCGGGGGCCGGCAAAGGGACCTTAAGCAGTAGGTTAAAAGACAAAGGATATACAGTTCGTGCCTGTGATGTGGATGCAAAGTGGTTTGAAGCAGACGGCATAGAGTTCACACAAACTGATTTAAACCAGCAACTCCCATATGAAGATAATTCTTTCGATTTTGTCTGCTGTGTTGAGACAATCGAACACCTGTGGAACCCGTGGGGCCTTGTACAGGAATTCTATCGTATATTAAATGACGGGGGCAAACTCATAATTACAACTCCGAACATATCAAGTATATTTTCAAGACTGAGATTTTTATTATCGGGGAGGTTTTTGTCATTCGGGAAAAAGAACTTCGATATTCTCGGACATATTTCACCTGTTACAGATTGGCAATTGCGCGGGATGCTGAGCAAAACAGGATTTCAAAATATTACCATAGGGGTAAACGCGGGTTGGATACCAATAATCGAAATCCAGCTTCCTGTTAAACATATTCTCACCGGGAATTGTATAGTTGCAGTCTGTCAGAAATAAACCCTACGTCCAGCGGCTACCGGCATTACGCACATCAGTTAATAAAGAAATGCCATATAATCATTAGGTATATATGGTCAAACAACTTATATTCTATCCTGAAAGTAAATTCGGCGGATTCACTGACATAGACGGGACCATGGCTTTTTATAATCGCGTCAACGCATTAATCAACCGGGATTCAGTCGTTCTGGATGTAGGATGCGGAAGAGGATCATATGCGGAAGATCCGATTCCAATAAGAAGAAATCTGCGAATACTGAAGGGGAAAGTTAAAACCGTCATAGGAATCGATGTTAACAGTTCTGCTGAGCAGAATCCTTTTATCGATACCTTCTATCACATTAATACTGAGAAATGGCCAGTGCCTGATAATTCAGCAGATTTAATTATATCTGATAACGTCCTTGAGCATATATCAAGCCCGGAAAAGTTCTTTTCAGAAGTCTGCCGGGTTTTAAAAGCAGGAGGTCATATCTGTATCAGAACTCCAAACGCATGGAGCTATATTGCTCTTATCTCAAGAGTTATACCAAACATGTTTCATGCTAAAGTACTTAAAAAAGCCCAGGTCAATACTAACGAAGAAGATGTATTCCCGACTCTGTACAGATGCAACAGTGTCCGTAAATTAAAAGCAGTGCTTAATAAATATGGCTTTGAATATACTGTGTATTGTTATGAAGCCGAACCATCATATTTGTCTTTTTCAAAGTTCGCTTACTGGCTTGGCGTGCTCCATCAGAGGTTTGCACCGCGTTTTCTTAAACCCGCAATATTCGCTTTCGGCAAACTGAATAAAATCAGAAGCTAAACATATTCAGCCAGGCTGGTTAATTATTATATTGATAGAGCAAGAGAGATGAACATAGCTATCAACGCCCTTTCATCACTGCAGGGTGGAGGACAGAGTTATCTTTTAAACCTGTTGCGTAATGCATATAAGTTCCCTGACATTAAAATCCATGTGTTCTGCCCGCCCCAATTCGCCCACCTGTATAATTTCCCTGGTATTAACGTAGTACGCTGTCATATATCATCGAAGAATGTACTATTCCGCACTATTTGGGAAAGAATAAAATTGCCCGGAATCGTAAAGAACATGGGAATAGACCTTATCTTTTGTCCCGGTGGCATAATCAATTTCCATGACTTAAAAGACTGTCTCACCGCAGTAACATTCCAGAATATGCTTATTTTTGATCCCTATGAAAGACGGAAATATCCTCTTTTAAGTTATATGAGATTCAGATTGCATCTGCTAAAAAAATTATCAAGAGAAAGTTTCAGGAAGACAAACTTACTAATATTTCTTTCGGATCATGCTAAAGAAACTATAGACAGAATGATCCCGGAAAGACAAGGGGCCTCAGCACTTATACCACACGGATTAGATAACGTATTTCGAACTGCCGGAAAAAAAGATGTCCCGAGGCACAATTTCTTGCCTGAAGACTATCTTCTTTACGTATCAGTGCTAAATGTATTTAAAGCTCAAATCGAAATTTTACATGCTTACCGGATGCTATGCCAGAAGCGTGATACAAAGGAGAAGTTATTGTTGGTCGGATCAGAATTCGGCCCGTATGGAAAGCGTGTACGAAGCGAAATAAAAAGACTGGGACTACAGAATAAAGTAATTATTACTGGTCCTATCCCCTATGATGCTATGCCGTCCGTCTATCATCATGCAAAAGTCCATATATATGCCTCTTCATGTGAAAACTGCCCTAATATAGTCATCGAGAGTCTTGGCTCCGGACGCCCGTTGTTTATATCTAATAGACCGCCTATGCCCGAAATAGCCGGAGATGCTGCAATGTATTTTGATCCGAATAAACCGGAGGAATTAACAGATCTTCTGTTGAGGTATCTTGATAATGAGGCATGGTTAAACGACATGGGGAATAAGGCATTTGAAAGATCCCATCTTTATGATTGGGAAAGTACTGCTGAGAAAACTTTCGGCGCTTTTAGAGAAGTATTTGAAAGCGCCTGCAAAGAGAAATAAATGTGCGGGATTGCAGGCTATATAGGCATTAACCAAGAAGGTCTCATTGACCGGATGCTACAAACAATCCGGCACCGCGGTCCTGATTCATCAAATTGCTGGGTAGACCAAAGCATACCCATGGCTATTGGACATGTCCGTTTGTCAATTCTCGACTTGTCGGATAGAGGTAATCAACCTATGTGGGATGACACAGGTCGCTTCTGTATCACTTACAATGGTGAGATATATAATTACAGAGAGCTGCGGTCTGAACTTGAGGGACGGGGATGTAATTTCAGATCAAACACGGATACAGAGGTCATATTAAACCTGTTCCGTGACAAAGGGCATGCATGTCTTACGTATCTTAAGGGTATCTGGGCTTTCGCTATATGGGATGCTTCTGACAGGAAATTATTTCTCTCCCGTGACCCTCTGGGGGTAAAGCCTCTTTATTATATATCGCGGGGCAAACAATTCCTCTTTTCTTCAGAGATTAAAAGTTTTCTTAACTGGAGTGATTTCTCAAAACATATAGATAACGCTGCCATGCTTGAAACACTGACCTACTTATGGACCCCGGGACCGCGTACGATGTTTTCTCAGGTACGCAAGATGATGCCTGGACAGAATTTAACTGTATATCCGGGCAGACCCAATATAACCGTGTCTACTACAGAGGTATCTCAACAGGGCAGTTTGGATCATATGAATGAAGATGTCATTGCAGATCTATTAAGAGAACAGCTTTATCAGTCCATCCAGTCACAACTTGTAAGTGACGTACCAGTCGGTGCGTTTCTGTCTGGAGGACTTGATTCCAGTTCTATTGTGGCAATGGCTGAGCGCAACGGACCCCGTATATCACGCTGCTATACGATCAATTACGCTGGAGGGCGTACATGGGAAGGCATGGTAAATGACCTTTCTTATGCCAGGCTAGTTGCCAGTCACCTGGGAGTAGAATGCGTTGAGATCCCTCTTGATGAAAGCATCTACGAACGGGTGAACGAGATGATATGGCACCTGGATGAACCACAGGCAGACATTGCGCCTTTAAATGTTTTACTTATCGCAGAGGCCGCAAGAAAAAACGGTGATTATGTTTTGCTCTCGGGAGCTGGTGGAGATGATATTTTTTCGGGTTATCGACGTCATACCGCGCTCCAGAATGAGTATTTATGGGACTGGCTGCCTTATCCCTTTCGCAACGGTCTGAGAATGTGCTCAAAGATATTTCCGACTGCGTATCCCTTTGGGAGACGATTACAGAAACTCTTTGAATACGCTGACCTACCGGCAGATGAGCGCCTGCCCCGTTATTTTGCATGGTTCCCTGATAAATTGGTGCGGTCAGTGCTTACAGAGGATATACTAAGGGAACTTGAGTGCCATGATTCTTTTGACGTTATGCGAACCGCTCTGTCCTCTCACAATTTCTCCGGTGATCAACTAAATAAAATGCTCTTCCTTGATATGAAATATTTTCTAGCAGATCACAATTTAAACTATACAGACAAGATGGGGATGGCGCGTGGAGTAGAAATACGGGTTCCGCTTATAGATATAGATCTTGTTAGTCTTGCTTTGAGAATCCCAGCTTCTCTAAAACTTAAAAAGATGACCGGTAAATATATATTTAAGCGTTCAATGGAACCATATCTACCCAAAGACATCATCTACCGCCCCAAGACAGGCTTTGTTGCCCCTATCAGGGAATGGGTGAGCGGGCCTTTACTCTATAGGATAAAAGAGGTTCTTTCGGCAGAGTCATTGAAAAAAAGAGGATGGTTTTCGCCCCGGGGGGTACAAAATCTGTTCAATAATCTCCGGGCTAATAAAAATGACATACATTATCTAGTCTGGAGTCTTTATACAATCGAGGAGTGGGCACGTATTTTTATTGATGGAGAGGGCATCAATCAGAGGCAACATTGATTTCGAGATATAAATACTTAAAAAGGGTGTTTTCAGCGTATATTTTTAACAAAGGTGATTCTAACTTGGCATTTTGGCACACGCCATTAGGTATTAATAAAATTAAAAAGGATGATAAATCGTCATTAGGCGCATATCCACAAAATTTCGAGAACAAGATAGGATTGATTAAAACTCATGATGACCGCGGTGTAATAATGCTGGATTATAAAGGGGACCTTGGGCTGCAGTATAATCCTAATGCAATCGCTCAACTTTCACTGGGTTATTATGACAAGATAATCGCCGGTGATAATTGCATTAATGATTTTCTAACTCAGGCCTCTTATTTTATTGATCATGGTCGTATGGTTGATGATGTTCTTCTATGGGAATATGAATTCCCTTTTGAGATGCGCAACCCTCTGTCATCACCTTGGCGCTCAGCACTTGCACAGGGTCAGGGAATCTCTGTTTGTCTGCGTGCATATATGGTAAGCGGGAACGAACTATATCTCAATGCAGCAAAAAAAGCCTTTATGTCTTTCCATCATTTTTCAAGAGAGCATCCCGGTGGTGTTCTCGATGATTCCCGCGGTTATACTTGGCTTGAAGAATATATAGTCAGTCCTCCCAATCATGTTCTTAACGGTTTTATCTGGGCACTATTGGGAGTCTATGACTATGCTCTGTATACAAATGATGATTATGCCTGGGACCTCTGGAAGTCTTGCCTGAAAACACTGCGAGAGAATCTGGAACATTATGACCTCGGCTTCTGGACATCATATGATCTTGTCAAGTTTAACGAAGGGACTCATCCTCTGATGCCATGCAGTATTTACTACCAGAACCTTCATATTATTCAGATGAAGATTCTTCACATGCTAACGTCCGACGATGTCTTTAAAAGATATGAAGAGAGATGGATGCTGCAATTATTAAACACTCCTAAGCGGATTATGTCACAAATATGGAAGATATATTTTAAATTGAGATGGTTTTAACAAAAAATAAAGACGTACTCCTTATTTATCCCTCCTATTCATTTCCACGTAAGAGTCCGCCAATCGGACTTGCGTATCTTGCGGCCTATATCGAAATGGACGGGTTTGATCCTTATGTAGTTGATTTCAATATTTCACCGATGAACGACGACGTCTTTTCACAGTTACTTCGTTCAAAGAAGTGGCTTATGGTCGGTATATCTTTTATGACAAACCAGTATGCTGATGCGTCAAGATTATCGTCTACAATAAAAAAGATCCTTCCAAGTGTGCCTCTAATCGTAGGAGGCCCACACCCATCATCGATTCCTGAACGTACTCTCAAAGATCTGCCTGCGATTGATATTGTTGTCAAAGGAGAAGGGGAAATTACTTTGAGGGATTTGGCTATGGCATTATGGTCAGATAATAGTATCGACGCAATCCCGGGAATATGTTTCAGAAAGAATGGCACCATAATAAGCAATTCACGCCGTGAGCTGATCACTGATCTTGATGCACTCCCTTTCCCTGGATGGAAATATTTCGATGTTGCCAAATACAATATATTTTCCCTTACAGGCAGCAAAGACTCTCCTGTCTTTGCTCTTTTATCCAGCCGGGGATGTCCCAATTTTTGTACCTTCTGCGACTCTCATACTATATTTTCAAGAAAGTTCAACCCCAGGAGCGCCGGGAATATATTTCATGAGATTATGCATTTACACAATACATACGGCATGATGGAATTTGACTTTGTTGATGATCTTGTCACTGTCAATAAAAAGCGGGTCCTGGAGTTGTGCCGGTTGCTATCCGATAGCGGCATTGATTTCAGATGGATGGCAAATGCACGCGTGAATACTGTAGACCGTGAGATGTTAAACGCCATGAAAAATGCTGGATGTACCAGGGTGGATTTTGGTGTCGAATCAGGCGACCCTCACGTTAGAAAAGTAATAAGAAAAAACATAACGAATGATCAGATCAGCCCACATGATTGCCAGAGATGTTGGATTATCTATAGGAAGTTTCACTATGGTTGGCAATCTGGAAGAAACCCCGGAATCAGTCAAAATGACGGTAGAACTGCTTAAAGACATAGGAGACGATGTTATGGTCTCAATTGCTTGTCCATATCCCGGAACTGATTTATACAAGATCGGAAAGGAAAAAGGGTTCATTAACACGGAAGACTGGACAAGATATGTGACATCACCGACGTATATTGATAAATATTATCCTGTCATGAAGACAGAGCATTTAAGTGAGAAAGAAATCCTTGAATCTTTTTATTATATCCATTCTTTTTTTGCCAGAAAAAAATTCCAGCGTAGATTTGGACAATATTTCTATCTCAATCCGGCTTTTTACAGTGAATGGGTTTTCAAACGTGGTTTGGTACGCCGGTTCATCATGGCCTTTAAATTAATAACCGCCCGCTTTAAAGGTCTCTTTTTAAGGCCGTTCCGGCAGGAAACATAGAATTATATGTGTCCTGCACTGGATATAAAAGATTCGGAAAAGACATCCCGTAAGTTAAGACTGTTGTTTATTACTGACAACTTCCCGCCTGAAATCAATGCCCCTGCCACAAGAACTTACGAGCATTGCCTTGAATGGACCAAGCTTGGAGCTGATGTAACAGTGATAACGTGTAATCCCAATTTCCCGCAGGGAAAAATTTATTCCGGATACAGCAACAGTTTATTACGTAAAGAGATCACAAACGGCATTAAAGTTATTAGGGTATGGAGTTATATAGCCGCAAACAAAGGTTTCTTGAAGAGAGTCCTCGACTATGCAAGTTTTTCAATAACTTCATTTATAGCCGGACTGTGCTTGAGCACAGACATTATAATTGCGACATCCCCCCAATTTTTTACAACCTTTTCAGCCTTTGGATTGTCAAAAATTAAAAGAAAGCCCTGGGTGTTTGAATTGCGTGATTTGTGGCCGGAATCTATAAAGGCAGTTGGGGCTATGAGCAGGAACAATCCTATTAACTTACTGGAGAAAATAGAATTATTCATGTACAGAAATTCTGATATTATCATTGCTCTAACGGATGCATTCAAGAGGAACCTTGTTTCAAGAGGAATCGATCCGGACAAAATCAGGGTAATTCCAAACGGGTCCAATCTGGAGCTGTTTTATCCCCGTAAGAAAAACCAAGAAATCTCAGCGCGTCTTGGATTAGATGGGAAGTTTGTTATAGGTTATATCGGCACTCACGGGATGGCGCACGGACTAGAGTTCATTGTTAACTCCATAAGTAAAATAAGTGATCCAACAATACATTTTATATTCATTGGAGATGGCGCCAGAAAGAATGAAGTTATTCGTTTGGCCAGTAGAAAGCACTTAAGGAACATTACATTTCTGGAGCCTGTCCCAAAGAATGACGTCCCGGATTATCTTTCGACAATTGATGTGTCGCTGGTTCCACTAATAAAATCAGAGACATTTAAAACGGTGCTACCTTCAAAAATATTTGAATCCGCAGCCATGGCAATACCGATATTACTAGGGGTTGAGGGACAAGCCAGAGAACTTATTGAGAAATACAATGCAGGAATCAGCTTTAAACCTGAAAATGAAGATGATTTTATAGACAAGATAGGGGTCCTGAAAAAAAATAAAATGTTATATAAAGAACTTCAGAACGGATGTAGCATGCTTTCAAAAGAATATAACAGAAAACCTCTTGCCATGAAAATGTTCCATGAATTAAATGATGTAGTTAGCCTTCGGTTAGGGAGGAATGGCTGCAGGTGAAAAAGTCATGATTTTAGTCCACTGACTGCTTACTTAGACATCCAAGACCAATGCCTACAAAAGCACAAAAGGTATATAGAACAGCCGAAATATTAATGCCCCCGCCTATGCTGAAAAATATTACACATATTGTAAATATCATGAGTCCTGAAAATAATTTATTAAGTTCATAATCAACCGAACGGTCTCTGGCATAATAAAGGACAGTAAAGAGAGTAAGGATGAACATGATAAAACATAACGAGCCAGTTATCCCCAGTTCTGCTAAAACCTGAAACCAGAAATCCTCAATCGTGCCGTTCTTTTTCAGTATCCCCATTAATTTATAATTATAATCAGAATAGACTGTAGAGTTGAATTTGAGTGAAACGATCCCTCCAAACATACCCGGGCCAACACCCCAAACAGGATGGTCTTTCCAGATTTCCATTGATTTATATCTTGAATATGTTCTTATATCATTTAAATCTATAGTTGCCTCATTCTCAGGCAAATATGAACGGTAAGTCGAGTATAAGCTGAAATCATTGCTCATATACTTCCATGTGATACCAAAGATAACCATGAATAACAGAAAAAGCATGGTCAATTTCCTCATTGTAATCAGTAAGGAAATAACAACGAAGATTAACCCTGCGTATGCCCTTCTTAAATTACTGGCTATAATCCCAACTATCTGGATAAATGCAATTATGGTATTAACTCTTTTTTCGGTATAGAAATAAATAGTCAATATTAAAAGAATGAATAACCCATAGGCATTCGGAGACCTGAAAATACCATAACGCCAATATACATCTTTGAGAGTAATAATGTCAGATACATCGATATTGGAAAAAAGGTATATGCCTTGATCTGTTATTTTTTTGTCTAAAACATATACATTGCCCATTGCCCACGTAAACTCCAGCAAAGCAAGTGCTCCCAATACTGTCGCAATGATTAATAAAAGACGAAATATCTTTTTGAATTCACTGAACTCTCGGCAGAAAGCAGCGTAAATAATAATTACGAGAAAATTTTTCACATAATCAAACATACCAATAAGAGTTACGTATGGTGAATTGTTATTGAATGCCCCTGACAACAGGCCACAGAGACAAAAAACAAATAAAGTGAGAAAAAGCATAGAGGTATTGTTCGGCAATATTCTTTTTTTAAAGAAAGTCACAAGGAGTATTGAGAAAGTAGAAACTATCGTGATCTCCTCCAAGTAATTAATTGCCTTTAAAATACTTATTGACGCAACATAAGAGCTGATACTTTTTTGAAAAGGCAATATAAGAAGTATAGTTAAGAGCCAAATCCTTATCAGGCGAGTGTACAAGGTATCGCAGCTATTTTCGTTGTTAACGGTTATTCGGGACATCTACGAAAGTGGAGTATTATGTCTTATTTCTGAATGAAAGATATCTCTTAAGAGTTTTAAGCTTTTCATTGCTTGAAGCTCTGTCACGGTACTCCATATAAAAAGCCAAAAGACATGAAAAGAAAAAAGCAAACACAGTTAATGTTACAGCCTTCTTTCTCGAGAATACTCTGACTGATTTTGCCTTCTCTGGAGGAGTTGCCTTATCAATTACCTGAATTAGCACAGGATCTCTGGCTTCTTCCACCTTCGCCATCTCGGACTGTTTGACCAGGATATCATAAAGTGCTTCGTCAAATTTCAGCTGCCTGTATTTACGTTTATAATCCAATCCCAGTGACGGCATAGTCCCGGCCGGTATCATCAAGTCCTTTCCGCGTCTTTCGCTCGTCTCAAATTTTGCAAGCTCTTTCTTAAGGGCTTTTATCACTTCCTCTACCTGCTGCAGGTCCGGATTGCTGGCAGTAGAATAGGACCTCATTACCTGCAGTTCAATTTCTTTAGCAGTTATTTGTGCCTGCAACTCAGCCATCTTCCTGATTGACATATCTGTCTGGGTTTCTGCTGTAAGCAACCCGGTGTTCTGCTGAAATAATTTCATATCATCTTCTGATTTAATAAGTGCTTCATTTGCAAGTTTTAACTGCTCCTCGAAAAAGAGCCGTTTTCTTGATGCTTCAGTTATGGCAAGATTATTAATAAAAGCTTTCAGTTCTTCCACAATCCCGTTCGCAATTTCAGCGGCTTTTTCCGGATTCTGGTTTTTGACATTTATTTTTATCAGGGAAGACTGCTGTTTTCTTAGAATACTTGATCGTTTCTCATCTGTTGGATCAGGTTCAATCCATACATCCTGGAAAAACCGACCGCTTACTTTGTCTGATTCTTCTTCTCCGTAATAACTATTCAGCTTGAACCTCTCTATGATCTTCTCTCTGAATGTCCTGCTCTTAAAAATTTCGACCATCAAATCCTGTCTGCTGAAGTCAGCACCACTTACCTGAGGGATTAACCCAAAGTCGCGCATAAACTGATTTGCCATGCCCCTGTTTTCGACTTGCGGAGGCAATATTGTTGTTACTGCATGGTAAAAATAGCGATTAAAAAAAGTAGGGATAAATGCAATCACTGCCACCGACAGGGTAATGGCAAGTATCAGCTTCTTTCTTTTGGCAAGGACAATGAGGTAATCGAAAAGGTTTATCCCACCGTCTTCTTCATCTTCTAAATCATCCTGGGCTTTCTTCTGTTCTTCGGACATATTTCCTGTTTAAATTCCTTGCGGCTACTAAGGATGGATTGTTAAAAAGTACAATCAATATTAAAGGAGGTTTCGGTATATTGTCAATGTGTCCGAGTGAAACTCGGAAGTGGGGAAGTAGGGCAGTTAAATCGAGCGATAAAAGCTCCAGAGTACTCTGCCCACCTCATTAAGGAGATCTTCCGTCTCAGAGGTGTCTGTATGATATCCAAGTCTCTTCGAAAAATTAAATAGGTATTCTGTTTCAGCAAGCGATCCAAGGGATATATTAATAAACTGACGAAATTCCTTTTTGCTTTTTCTCGCATGACCTTCAACGATATTTGTAGGAATCGATAAAGCGGCTCTTCTTAGCTGGGAAGTAAGTCCAAACATTTCATTTTTTGGAAATGATTGAGTCAACTTGTATATTTCATATGCAAGCTTATCGGCTTTTTGAAAAATGATTAAGTCTCTATATCTTGCCATATCCCCTTGGCAGTAAGGATAGCATACTTCAGCAAATACTTCCTCACTTCCAGTCTTCCCCACTTCCCCGCTTCATCGCTTCATCGCTTCCGTGGATATGTTAAAATAGCTCATGAAACAGAAAAGGTCACTAACTCCTGAAGAGAAAAAACATCTGATCGAACGAATTACTGCCTTCTTGCAGACGAAGGAATATATTCTATTCGCTTATATCTTTGGCTCTTTTACTTCAGGGAAAAACTTTAACGACATTGATGTTGGTATCTTTATTTCTACTGAAAAATCAGGATCAACTCTGCCCCTGGAATTGGAGATCGAAAGGGAATTGGGAGATCTACTCCGTCTACCAGTGGATGTCAGGATAATTAACGGCGCTCCCCTTGCTTTTAACTATAACGTCTTAAAAAGCGGGGTCGTGATCCTGGATAACGATAGGTCTCTGAGGCCTGACTTTGAAGGATTGATCTTTAAAAAATATTTTGATTATAAGCATCTCAGAGATGAATATTTGAGGGAGATCAGGGATGCCGCTGTTTAATCCGGATAAAATAGCAAAATTGATCTCCGAGATGCGCAAGGCTGTAACTCGTTTACAGTCTCTCAAGGCTCTGGATAAGGATATATTCCTGAGTGATCCGGACAAGATAAGCAGCGCTAAGTATAATTTTGTTGTCGCAATAGAATCTGCCATTGATATCTGTAATCATGTCATATCTAAGAACAGTTACAGGGTCCCTGATGATTATGCTGACACCTTTCAGGTGATGGGAGAAAATGGCGCCTTTGATAAAGATTTCATTGATGTTTTAAAAGAGATGGCGAAATTCCGCAACAGATTAATTCATTTGTATATGGAAATTGATGATGAGCAGTTATGTAAGATTCTCCAGTTAAGACTTGACGATTTTAAAACTTTCCTGGATGGGATCGCGGTATTTCTTGAATTAGAGAACTTTTAGTTTTATTCATTTATAAAAGGCCTGCTGTTATTCTGGAAAATTGCCGGAGGTCCTGAAGATTGTTCCGGATTATGTCATAAACAATGCTGTAATCAACTTTCCAGTACATGTGTACCAGCAGATTGCGGAACCGGGCCGTCTTCTGTAATCTTTCGGATAAATACGCCGGGACAATCCCTGCCTCTGACAGAATAGCAAAACATTCTGCATATTCTTCAGGAACTTTTTTCAGGCGTTTTGCTGTAATGTGGTAGCATAAATTCAGGGCCGCTTCAATTGCTGTCAGCAGTCTGTAAGAAGCGATGTCCTGCTGGTCACGGTCACTCAAAAACTCTTCCCTGGATTTGTTACTGATTTGTTCAAGGCGTTCAAGAGATTCTTCTATTTCCTGGCAGCGTGTACGGACAAGTTCAGGATTAAGGCTCATGCGGCAAAGGCCTCTTTGATGCTTCTATGAATTAATGGTTTTATATCCAGATATCTCCTCATGGTATCTTCCACAATCTGGACACGTATATTTTCATCCCTCGACAGGATAAGATGCCCACGTATTACATGGTACAAAAAAGAGACAGGTGCGAAATTCATAACACGTATGTCAGACTGCATCTTTAAAACAGTGCCAAGCGCATAAGAGAGGTCGAGTGAGTATGAGGAAGCCTCTTCTTTCGTTATACCTTCTAAATAAACACCTATGTCAATATCATGGAATGGAATATCTCCAGTAAATGAACCATAGCAATATGCGAAAACAATCTCTTTATGTTCTTCCATGAAAGCAGAGATTCTTTGAATGATATGATGTTTGTCTTTTATGGATAAGCTGTATATTTTTTTTTCCATATCTTGCATTTCAGATTCCCGGTAAGCGGAAATGAAAGCTTATAGTATTTAATTTCCGTTTAAAAGGTAATACACGAATCTTTGTTTTTAAATAAGTTAGTGCGGAACTATACTGTTATATTAAACCTCATTCAAAGTGAAAATATTATGAGACAGAATGCTTTTAAATGCAAGTATTGAACATGTAAAAAAAACCCCTCACAAACTGGAGCGTTCCCGTTCATGAGGGGTATATGAGGGGGGAGAATGCCGAATGAAGTTAAATGATCATATACATATTAAATATTTATTATTAACTTAAAGCAGGTTGTGAGTTAGCTGTATTGCTTATCTGCTTTTATTATATAGAAGCAATTAATCTGCCAAATGATAACTGGTTATTATTAAAGAATTTCTATTTAGAAACCTTTCTTAGAAATGTAAATATTTACGACATGAACCAACCAATACAATCAGTGATTTAATACCAATCCCATTAACTAACGGAATTAATTGAATTAATTTACTTTCACTGGGCAAGCCTGTGTAAATAATCTTAACAATACGGGTTCGTCTATTCTCACTTGGGGGGCAAATCAGGGCTTATGGCAACGATATTATCTATTAAGGATTGCCTTCATCTCCAGCGTATACTCATTTCCTTTTTCATAGAGATACAGGGGCGGGTCGATTTTAAGCCAGGTGCCTGAGCCCTTCACAGCTTCTATCAATACCATCTTCGCCTCGTCCCCTTCTTTTGAATGCACAAATCTCATCCTCTTGGGTTCAAGCCTTGCCTTGCGAAGCAGCTCCACAAGCTCGGCCAGCCTGAAGGGGTGGTAAATAAGATAGAACCTCCCTGAATGTTTGAGTAAATATGAAGCTGTCTTTATCAGGTCTGGAAGAGTAATTTCTATCTCGTGTCTTGCTACTGCCCGTTCTTCATATATGCTGAGTCGGCCTGTCTTCGGCTTTCTGAACGGGGGGTTTGAAAATACAAAATCAAATGTATTTGCAGGGAACATCTTTTTCAGCGCCCTCATGTCATTGGCCACAATCTCGATCCTGTCGTCAAGATTGTTGAGGCTTACATTTCTCCGGGCGCGTTCTGCGAGGGGGCCCTGGACTTCGACTGCGATAATCTTTGGCCCCTTAAGCCTTGATGCAAGGAGGATGGAGATGATCCCGGAACCGGCACCGAGTTCAACGCCTTTATGAAGACGTTTTGCGGAAATGTAATTCTCAAGCAGGACCGCATCAATGCTGAAGCGGTAGCCGTCCTTTGCCTGAATGATCTTGATGTCCCTGATGCTGTCAAGGGTTTCTTCAGGTAATTGTTTCATTGATTTGATGAAGGACATTCAGTACGTGGTCGAACCTGTCTATGATAAAATCCGCGTCCTTCAGAACGTCCCTGCTCCGGAAACCGTAGGTGACTGCGATTGTTTTTATACCTGCAGCCTTCCCGGCGTCCACATCATAATTGCTGTCGCCCACAATTACAGTTTCCTCCGGCAGCACCTGAAACCTGTCCATAAGATCCAGTAACGGTATTGGCGAAGGCTTCATTGCACGGACGCTGTCACTCCCCCAGACAACATCAAAGTGCTGCAGAATGCCCGTGCCCCTGAGCACCTCTTTTGACAGGGCCTCTCTCTTGTTGGATACGACAGCCTTCTTATACCCATTCAGCTGCGCAAGTGTCTCTTTCACATGAGGATACACATCGGTGTAATCAACCACATGTTCGGTGTAATAGCTTATGAACCTGTCTGTCACAAGCTTCTTAGTTGCTTCATCTTTGACAGGGACGAGGGACGCGAGCAGCTTTGATATGCCGGAGCCCACCATCGCCTTTGTTTCCTCAATGGAATATGTTCTTACGCCATAAGGACTCAGGGCATAATTTAATGCATCAGTAATGTCCCGGCCTGTGTCAGCCAGTGTGCCGTCAAGATCAAAGATTAAGAGTTTCAGCATAATTAACCTTCCAACAGATTTTATGAACAGTGGAAATTATAACAGATGTGCGGCAGGGGATTCGAGGTGATTTAGGATAATATTAACAGTCCCTAATATAGTATTTATTACCTGTTGACCTTTAACCGTCATGCCCGAAGTCCTTAATCGGGCATCCAGAGACTGAAAACTACTGGATTCCCGCTAAAGACACGCGGGAATGACACTCCGGCAATTTTCAGACTATTATGAAACTGTTAACAGTGAAACTCCCCGTGGCAAGCCACGGGGCATCTTAGCGCAGCTTCAAAAAAGCTGCGCAGGCCCTTGCTCAAGGTCTCTATGATGCTTAATATATT
>QZIL01000092.1 GCA_003599025.1 Nitrospiraceae bacterium
CGGCAGAAAACCGAGCCTTTCCCCGGCCTCAACAGCGGGCCTCGCCAGAATGATTCTGCTCACCTGCTTTGTAAGCAGTGCGTTAATCGCCATTGCCATCGCAAGATATGTCTTGCCCGTTCCGGCCGGACCTATGCCAATGACCATATCGTACTTCTTTATGGCATCAATATATTCTTTCTGGGTCTCTGATCTGGGGACTATGAATTTCTTTTTTGAGGATACGGGGATATTACTCAGGAAATATTCTTTCAGAGAAGCGGATGAATTATTATCCACAGAAGAGTCAGCGGATATTTGGTCATCGAGCGGGGCGTCATCAAGGGCCTTCAGAACAAATTTCATATCTTCAGGATTTATCGCATAGCCGTTTGAATTTATGGAATACAGCTCCTTAATGAACCGTCCGGCTTTGTTGACAGCCTTTTCTTCTCCCTGAAGGAAAACCTTGCTGCCTCTCATAGAGGCCTCAATGCCAAGGGCCTCTTCCATTACCTTCAGAGTTGTATCAAGCCTTCCATATATCGATGAAAGGTCTTTCTCTTCCCCTAAATCAAGCTCCTGTTTGACAGTTGGCATTTTCCTTTAGTGCAAAACCATATGAGCAATTGCGGTAATAAATATTCCTTCCGCTGTTAAGTCTAAATATAATGCAAGAGTATTAATAAAGCAAGTTTGTTTGCCAGGTCAGTGTAAACTTAATTAACACTTGTTTTCAGCCTATGCATTTAGACAAATCTGCATGGTCAAAACATTAGCATTGCATCACCGTATGAATAAAATCTGTAGCCTTCAACCTGCGCAATACTATATGCCTTTTTTAAAAGGGAGAGCCCCGAAAAAGCAGCAGCAAGCATCATTGGAGTGGACCCCGGCAAATGAAAATTAGTGATGAGGCCGTCGACTATCCTGAATTCATATCCTGGATATATAAAAATGGATGTTTTATTTTGACCAGGTGTTATTTTTACCCCCCCTTTACCCCTCCTTACTAAGGAAGGTATAGGATGGTTGGCTGAAGTCTCCAGTGCCCTTGTGACTGTTGTCCCCACAGCTATGACTCTCCTTCCCTCTGCCTTTGCAGTATTGACTGCAGAAGCTGCGGTCTCAGAAATTTCGTAGTACTCTGCCTCCATTTTATGGTCCCTTATGTCTCTGACCTTGACAGGTTTAAATGTACCATAACCAACGTGAAGGGTAATTGTCTGCACATTTATTCCCTTGTCCTTTATGGCGGACAGGAGATTGTCTGTAAAGTGCAGTCCTGCGGTCGGGGCTGCGACAGCACCGTCTCTTTCTGCATATACAGTCTGATACTGTTTTGAATCCGCTTTTGCTGCTTCCCTTTTAATATAAAGCGGTAGAGGCATCACGCCGAGATCGTTCAACAGCCCCTTTATATCTGCCTGTTTGTTTTCAGCCTGGCTGGAAGGCAATTCAAAGTCCACTCTCGCAAGGGTGCCGTTTAGCCGCGATACCTGTGCAACAATTCCACACTCCAGTATGACCCTGCCTTCGTGCACCCCCTTAACAAGGGCTTCCCAGGAATTCAGTTTGAGTTCCTTCAGAAGAGTAATCTCGGCCTTGCCTCCGGAAGGTTTGTAGCCGGTGAGGCGCGCAGGGATTACTTTCGTATTATTTAGAACAAGAACATCACCGGTACAGAGATAGTCAGTAATATCTCTGAAAAGGCGGTGCACGGCTTTTTCCGTTTTTCTATCCAGAACAAAAAGCCTGGAGGCATCCCGCTCATTCAGCGGCTGCTGGGCTATCTGATTTTCGGGTACGGAATAGTCAAAGTCTGATAGTTTCATACTTTTATCTATAGGATTCAAGGATTCAGGGAGTCAAGCCTGCCTGTTGGCAGACAGGGGTTCAAGTGGACTTGGCACTAATGCTTGAGGTCCGATGCGTAGACGGCTCCGTGCCAGACATATTAAGGAGTTATTTTAAATGCCATATCCCTATATGATAATTGCCCGCTGTTTTTGAGGGTGGTACCGGGATAATAATGTGAGAGTATGTCGCGGTAATTTTTCCCCTGCCTTGCCATCTCGAGCGCACCCCACTGACTGAGTCCGACCCCATGGCCGTATCCCTTGCCTGTAAAAACAACATTCGGGCCTGTTCTTGCAAGAGAAAAATGGGTGCTCGGCAGTTCCCTGTACCCCAGCAGTCTCCGGAGTTCTGTGGCCTTTATCTCTGTAATAGCATCGCCCGAAGTGCCCTTCCATGTTATGGTTAAAGTTTTTGCTCTTCCGGTTGCAGTATATGATGATATGCTGATCTCCTTTATAGTACCTGTCCCCAGTGCGCTGGCAACACTTTTCAATGAAAAAGTCTTCTGCCAATTATCGTAAGGGGTGTTTCTGCCATAGCAGTCTACAGAGGTCAGGTATGGAAAACTCTCCTTCCACACCTCTTCAGGGTATTCGGTTTTGCCGCCGCAGGTAGAATGAAAAAAAGACCGTATGGGCATGTTTTGGTAAGTCAATATTTCCCCGGCTGTTGCCTTTACAGCATCTGTAATCAGCGGATCTTCATTTTTACCTTTATACAGCTGGTGAAGGGTGCTGGATGTTATGTGAAAGCTGTTGGAGGAATTATTGCTCCTGTAAAAAGCCGCATATGTCCTTGAAATGACAGCCTGTGCTTTCAGTGCCTCATTCTCCCATTCCCGGCCGATCTCTGCAGACACTACACCTTCAACATACTCTTCAAACGGCAGATTGTTAATAACATAAAGTCCGTTATTGTCCTTTAATACCTCGATGGAGCCATAGTAAAACTGACCATTGATAAATAATTCGCCGTTCAGGCTGTCGATCTTTGAAGCATCAGGAGAAGGCAGTGGATCATTCGGGCTTCCATGCATTAAAACCTTGATGGTGTCCTCAGCAGCAACAGCCTGTGAAAGGACAATAATTAAAGTGACTAATGCTATAACAATATGCCTTAAATAATAAAAAATCATTTGATCAGGTTGTTGATTCTATTTACGGCCTATAAAATAAAAGATAAGGGTCAATATTATACTCAGCAGAATACTTGTTGCAACCGGAAAGTAAAATGTAAAATTCTTCCTTTGAATAAATATGTCTCCCGGAAGCTTGCCTATAAAGGGGATGCCGCTGTTTCTGAGCAGGAGCAGCAAACCTCCGATTACCGCAATTATTATACCAAAAACAATTAATAGTTTTGCTATGTGCTGTAACGGGTCAGTCATAATTAAGGTAGTCAGCAGATAGTAGTTTGTAGTCAGGGTCAGAGGGACTTCCCTTTTCTGCTATCTACTTCTTTCTTCTTATTTCTTTCCTCTTTGCTGAATATGCACCCGCAATACCTTTGCCTGTAAAGGCCCAGCTCTTTTGCGAGTGTCATGGCCTCCCTGAAATGGGGCCTGTAATCTCTCAGATGGAATTCAACGTTGTATTTATCAGCCAGCTGTTTTCCTGCAGACACTATCTGTTCAAAATCCTGATAGGGGCTTATCAATAATGTCGTTGAGAAGGCGTCAAAGCCCCCCTTTTGCGCCTGCCGGGCGGTATTTTCGAGACGGAGTTGGTAGCAGGCCCTGCATCGTTCAGGGAAAGGAGGGATATTAAATCCGCTTGAACGGACATCAAATAATATAGTATCCGGCAAATTATACATTCCCAAATATTCTTTTGGCGCGTATTCATCTGTGTAACGCACTTCAAACTTCAATTCACCGGCCAGTCTTTTTAATGAATCGAGCCTGAAACTATACTCTTCGTATGGATGAATATTCGGGTTGAACCAGAAACCTGTAATGTTATGCTTCTCTGACCGCAATATTCTGACAGGGTAAAGTGAGCAATTGCTGCAGCAGATGTGAAGGAGAATGTTCATAAACATTTACCTCAACTTCAATCTGCCGTGTCATTCCGGCTTGTCCGGAATCTTGGATTCCCGACGCGCTTCGCTTGCGGGAATGACAGTTCTACGCTATTTATGACAATCACTATCAAAATAATCCGGAATCCTTTTTAATACCAAAATACTCATACGCAATACTCGTAGCTACCCGGCCCCTCGGTGTCCTGTCAATAAACCCCTGCTGTAACAGATATGGCTCATATACATCTTCTATCGTGTCCTTTTCTTCACGGATTGATGATGCAAGGGTTTCAAGCCCCACGGGTCCGCCGCTGTATTTTTCGATTATTGCAAGCAGGAGCTTTCTGTCCATGTCGTCAAAACCCATGCGGTCAACATCCATGGCCTTTAATGCTTCTTTTGTTATATTGATCTCAATAATGCCGTCTCCCTTTACCTGGGCAAAATCCCTTGTGCGTCTGAGAAGCCTGTTTGCTATACGCGGGGTGCCCCTGGACCTTGAAGCGATCTCAGAGGCCGCTTCTTTTCTGATATCAGAATTCAGTATCCGCGCTGAGCGGAGCAGGATATTTTCAAGGTGCTCCGGACGGTAAAAATCGAGTCTGCTGATTATCCCGAAACGGTCCCTTAAAGGAGATGTCAGCAGGCCGGTCCTTGTAGTGGCGCCTATGAGCGTAAAACGGGGCAGGTTCAATTTCAGCGACCTCGCGCTCGGCCCCTGACCGATAATAATGTCCAGCTGAAAGTCCTCCATGGCAGGGTAGAGGATCTCTTCAGCTATCCTCGGCATCCTGTGGATTTCATCGATAAAGAGGATGTCCTTTTCTCCAAGGTTGGTGAGAATGGCAGCAAGGTCTCCGGGTCTTTCAAGTACAGGGCCGGATGTGACTTTTATGTCTGAGCCGAGTTCTGAAGCAATGATATGGGCAAGGGTTGTTTTGCCGAGACCCGGAGGTCCGCAGAACAGGACATGGTCCAGTGCCTCGCTTCTCTGTTTTGCAGCCTGGATATAGACTTTAAGATTTTCCTTGATCTTGTCCTGACCAATAAACTCATCAAAAGAGTGCGGCCGCACGCTCTGCTCAAAATTCACATCCTCTGTGACAGCTTCAGGGGTAATACTTCTTTGAGGAATTTCTTTCATGGGGTGAACCTATAATTATTACGGCTACAACATTTAAAATACCCGGCCGTCATTCCCGCTTTCGCGGGAATCCAATGTTTATTAAATAAGGAGCTGGATTCAGCATAAAGTGCGGAATGACATTGTGCATATATGTTATGCCAGCGCATGTTTATTTATCAGTAAGATATTTTAATGCTTCTTTTATGATATCTTCAATGGCAGCTGCCCCGCCCCGAACAGCATTGTCCACTGCCTTTTCAGCAGTAGGCTTTTTATATCCCAGATTGACAAGTGCTGATACTGCATCCTCTGCAACAGAGTGTCCTTTGGAACCATGCGCTCCGTCTGATTCGAGGGAAGGCAGCTTCCCTTTCAGCTCGAGGACCAGCCTTGAGGCTGTTTTCTTTCCAAGGCCCGGAATTGTCGAAAGCAATTCAACATCCTCACTGCTCACTGCCTCTATAAACCTCAGAGCAGGCATCCCTGAAAGTATGGCTAACCCGAGTTTTGGGCCTATGCCGCTGATCCCCAGAACAGTTGTGAAAACCTTCCGTTCTTCTTCTGAAAGAAATCCGAATAACTGCAGGGCGTCTTCCCTGACATGGGTATATGTATGGAGAAACACATTTTCACCCGGCTCAGGAATATCAGCAAGACTGCAGAGAGGAACACTCACACGGTATCCGACCCCGCTTACTTCAATAATTACGCCTTCAGGTTTTTTTGTCTGAACTATGCCTTTAAGGGATGCTATCAAGGTCAGGCCTCCATTGAATTCCTGAAATAGAATACCAGATGTCAGAGGCTTATTGCCAAATCTCTCAGCAGGTCATAACCTGTTTTGACTCTGATTGAGGTGTGAGAAGAAATTGAAAATTCTCCGATTATCTTAAACCCAGCCTTGCGTCTATCCAGTCCCCCACCTTATCTGTACTGAAATATCCAAGCTCTGCTTTAAAGTTGTTCGCTTCAGTATATGGTACGGACTTTTCAATTTCATGGCCATTAAATCTGAAGATAATTATATAACTGTGTTCTTCAGGAACATTAACGGAAAAATCCCCCTTATTGTCTGTCTTTCCTTTGCCGATAACGGTATTGTTCCGGTTTTTAATGATCAGCTCTGCATTACTTGCAGCATAGAGATTTGTCTTGGAGTTTTTTTCGGTCACATCTTCTCTTATAAGAAAATATCCGTGTTTCATCATGTACTTGGACAGGAAATCGCATTTAAAATAGGCAGACCCGGTTATTTTAAAATCAGAAGCAGCAGCTGAGATATAAAAAACAGTCAATAGAAAAAACCCGTACGAGACCCAAAGAAATATTTTTTTCATAATACCCACTATTTTGTTGCAGTTATTTCACCGGAAATATTACACCCGTGATAAGTAATAATTGCCCCTCACAGCTACGTATAATTAACGGATTTTCATTTATAGACCTTTAGAAAAAATTGACCTGAATAAAGCCCGGGATTTCAGTGGGCCGAATCCGGGGGAAGTGCTTGCAATTAAAAAGAAAAGGGGCCCAGGCTTATTGCCTGGCCCCCTTTAAGATCTTGTGTAACAAGTAAGGCGGGCTGTCATTCCCGCCATATACGAAACAGAATTAACCCAATATATTGTCCGGCACCTTCTTCTCAACAATTACCGGCTTGACGGTCCTGTCGACAATTGCCTTTGAACCGCCCACCTTAAGTTCATTAAAAAGAAGCTCAAACTTGTCAGAAAGCTCTTTCATGATCGGGGCCTTCACCTCAGCCGGGAGGTCCCACCATTTCTGCTTTATCAGTCCGAAGCCCTTTTTCCGGGTGCTGTATATGAACTGCTCTTCGGTCTGGCTTTCCTTTTTCTCTTTGCCGAAGTTCTCTTTGATATGTTTATAGACAAAGTCTCTGAAGTCAGCCGGTAGTGCGGGGCTGTCATACATTATGTTCTGAAAGCCCGTAGCAAGATGGACCTCTGATGTAGTGGTTTCAGGGAATTTGTGAAATGCATTGTCCGGCAGGGTCGAGGCCCCGTGCTGAACAGCGCCTGACAACCCGTATTCCTTTCTCGCTACTTCGGATATTTTCTTCAGGGTTTCAAAATCAATTTTGACGGACGCCAATGACCCGTCAGGAAGGACAACGCCTCCATGGGAGGTACCGGTCTGTACGCTCAGCTTGCTTACACCCTTGCCTGACTTCATTGTTTCTTTGAAGCCATCAAGATATGCCCGGAGTTCTTCAGGGGTGCTGTTTTTGCCACCGATCTCTCCTATTTCGCCGCCAATTGAGACCGTGACTCCTTTGGGCTCAATCTCCCTGATATATGCCGAGAGCATGGCTGCGGCCTCAAAGTTCGGTCTCTGCTCCTCTTTCATGTCCTTTTGATCAAGATCGCATAGGGTGGAGGTATCAAGGTCGATGTTATAGAATTCTGCCTCAATGGCTTCTTTGATAAGACCCTTCACATAGTCTGTTTCAGGTTTCGGGTCAGCCATATAATACTTTCTGACAAGCTGAAAGTGGTCACCCTGAATAAATACAGGCCCGACAAAACCCTCTTTTACTGCAGCAGCGAGTACAGCTGCAGAATACTCAATCGGTCTCTGCTTCGTGTAGCCGATTTCGGAACGGGCAATTTCAAATATCATTGCACTCGCATTTTTTTCCAGGGCCTTCCTGAAAATGACTCTTGCCGTGTCATATGTCAGCCCCCTGATGTTGATGGCAGGGACAGTAAAGCCCGGATAGTTCTTGCCCATCTCCTCATAAAGGGACTGAATGGATGCCGGGACTGCCCCCATCTGCTTTGCTATCTCGATAACAAGCCTCTGGAGCCCCTTCCTCTTTTCCTCATCAGGATTAAAAACCGCTTCATAGATAAGGTCGTCCATCAGGGCCCTAACCCCGCCTCCATTATTGACTTTGACCTTACCGTCACTGATACTGATACAATCTTTGAGTTTTGCTAATACGTCTCCCATGTTTCCTCCTCAGTGGTTAATTTTACGATGCCGGTAATAAGCGATGAAAAATATTTTACCTGATTTTCTTTATTAATTCCTTAATCGGGAGTTATAAGCTTGTTCAGTCCCCGGTTGCTATAACTGCAATTCTGATTTTCTCCATAGATATTACTTACACGAATTATTATAACTGACGAAATCATTAGGACCTATCTCAAAATCAGATTATATTGTCGATGTTCAATATGTTATCATTCCCGCGCAGGCGGGAATCCAGCCTATTCAGCTGAAAACATCATATCAAAAACATAGCGTTCAGGCAACTCAGAAGAGGTCTGTTAACTCACCATTGTTTATTAATCATGGAAGCCCATGAAATTATATTGTTTATAAAACCTCATTTAGGTTAAAATAGATCAATCTCTTACAAGAACTCCGATCTGAATCGTTCATATTTATGGCTTATAAACCGGAATTAGAAGAACCAATACATGAAAGCTACGAACAATACCGTCAGCTTATTGATAATTCTCCCATTGCCATAGGGGCCGCATCTGACGGTGAAATTGTATTACTGAATGATGCCGGGGCAATTCTTTTCGGCATGCCTGGTCCTGAAAATTTTATCGGCAAATCAATTTTTGATTTTCTGCAGTCTGACTTCCAGCTTTCTCTCAAAGAGTATTTTGAATATACTCTGGCAGGAAAACCGGGATTGTCTCCTCTGGAAATAAAAATCAATCGGATAGATGGTTCAGTAATTGATGTCGAGATATCAGCAACTCATTTCATTTACCAGAACAAGCCTGCTGTTCAGTTTGTCTTATACATAATAAGCAAACGCAAGAGGATGGAAGCTCTGATATTCCAGTCAAAACAGGATTGGGAAGAAACTTTCCATACAATAACGGACATGATCACTGTACATGACAAGGATTTTAATATTATTTATGCAAACAAAGCAGCACAGGACATACTTAATCTGCCCCCTATAGACAGCACAGCTGTTCATAAGTGTTTTAAGTTTTATCATGGTAAAGATTGCCCGCCCAATGGATGTCCGAGCTGCAGTTGCCTGAAGACAGGGGTCCCGGCAAATTTTGAAATATACGAGCCTCATTTAAACATGTTCATTGAGATCAGGTCGATGCCCCGGCTGGACAGGAACAATCAGGTAGTTGGATTGATCCATATCGCAAGGGATGTGTCTGAGCGTAAAAAGGCTGAAGATGCAATACGAAAAGTCAAGGACGAGCTCGAGCTGCGAGTGGAAGAGCGCACTTCCAAACTCAGTGCAATGAATGAACAGTTAAAGGCTGAAATAGCTGAGCGTAAAACAGCAGTTGAGGCCCTGCAAAAAAGCGAAGGCAATTTCCGGAACCTCTCGCAGGAGTTTGATGCGCTTCTCAACGGTATTCCGGACAATTTGATCCTCCTGTCACCTGATTTGAAAATTATGTGGGCCAACAAAGCTGCGGCCACATTAATAGAAAAAGATGGCCACAAACTTACCGGACAGTACTGCTATAGTTTATGCTGCAACCTGATTTCGCCCTGCGATAATTGTCCGACCCTCAGAAGTTTTATGTCCGGAAAGGAAGAGGCTGCTGAAGTATCTATGACTCAGGACAAAATCTGGGACATACGGGCATTTCCAATAAAAGATGAGACCGGGAAAGTGAAAAGCGTTATAGAACTGGCAAGAGACATTACGGAAAAAATAAATCTGGAGGCCGGAGCCACACGCACCAGGCACCTTGCCTCTCTTGGAGAACTCGCAGCCGGTGTAGCTCATGAGATCAACAACCCTATAAATAATATAATCAATTACGGGCAGATATTAATTGACGAATTCGAGAAGGAAAACAGGGATGATGAAATCGCCCGAAGGATCATCAAGGACGGTGACCGGATTGCTACAATTGTCAGAAGTCTTCTGTCCTTTGCACGTATCAGGAAAGAAGAAAAGTGTTTAATGCCACTTCATGAAATCTTCTCTGATACCCTATCGTTAACATCAGCTCAAATTCGAAAAGACGGAATCCATCTTACAGTTGATATACCCTCAAAGCCCATTAAAATCCCTGTACATCCACAACAGATCCAGCAGGTCTTCCTGAATCTTATCAGTAATTCCCGGTTTGCCCTGAATCAAAAATACCCGGGGACCCATGAAAACAAAATACTTGAGATTAAGTGTGACGTGATAAAAATTGACAGCCAGAAATATGTGCGTATTGTTTTTCTTGATAACGGGACGGGTATCTCTGCTAACATTATCGATAAGGTCGTTAATCCATTTTTCTCAACCAAGCCCAATAGAATGGGCACTGGTTTGGGATTAAGCATAAGCCATGGTATTATAAGTGAGCATGGCGGCAAGCTCCTCATAAACAGTGTGGAGGGGGACTTCACCATCATAACTATTAACCTGCCGATAAACGGTGATACTGAAGAGTGAAAGCAAGAATCCTGATAATTGATGATGAGGAAGGCATACGTTTTACCTTCAATAAATTTCTTTCATCCGAAAACTACGATGTCTCAACTGCAAAGGATTTTGATGAGGCAGTAGAGCATATCTCCAAGAACAATTTCGATGTAGTATTTGCCGATATCATCTTAAAAGGCAAGACAGGCATGGATGTCCTGAGGGAAATCAAGAAAAGAAAAATAAACTGCCCTGTTATCATGATTACCGGTTATCCCAACATAGATACAGCATCTGAAGCTGTCCGCCTGGGGGCATTTGATTATATCCCGAAACCAATTCAAAAGGACGCGCTTTTTCACGCAATAGATGTGGCCCTGCAGCACAAGGCAGTGATTGATGAAAAGGAGAAATACCGCTCTAATCTCGAGGCAATCTTCAGGAGCGTAAAGGATGCGATCATAACCGTTGACAAAGACCTGGTGGTACTGGAAATAAATGAAGCGGCCCAGAAAATATGCGGCTTTAACCGTAATTCTATCGGGAAGGTCTTCAGTTCTCTCAATGACAACTGCAAAGGCAAATGCTTCGAAGCGCTTGTTGAAACGGTAGATACAAAAAAACCGGCAGAATTCAGTAACATTGAGTGTCAGCTAAAGGACCGCAGGGAGCAGGTAGTGGCCCTGTCGACTTCCCCTTTATTAAACAGTCAGGGGGTCTTTTCAGGTGCTGTCCTGGTTGTCAAGGATGAAACCAGACTCACTGATCTGGAAAGGGAACTTAACGAGCGTCAGCAATTCCACAGGATTATTGGGAAAAGTGACAAAATGCAGGAAGTCTATTCCCTGATCGAGTTACTGTCCGATGTTGAAACTACTGTCATGATAACAGGGGAAAGCGGTACCGGTAAGGAACTCGTTGCGGAAGCGCTTCATTACAAGGGGAGCCGGGGCAGAAACTCAATGGTAAAGGTAAATTGTTCGGCCCTGTCTGAGAACCTTCTCGAAAGTGAACTTTTCGGACATGTCAGGGGATCATTTACAGGTGCGATTAAAGACAAGATCGGGCGCTTTCAGATAGCTGACGGCGGAACCATTTTTCTAGACGAAATTGCAGATATCTCTCCGAAGATACAAATAGAGCTTTTGAGGGTACTCCAGGAAAAAGAATTTGAACGGGTTGGTGACTCGACAACAATTAAGGTGGACGTCAGGGTTGTGGCAGCATCCAACCAGGACCTCTCTGAAAAGGTAAGGGCGGGTGAATTCAGGGAAGATTTATACTATCGTCTTAATGTAATGAGAATAACCCTGCCTCCTCTCAGGGACCGTCGGGACGATATTCCTCTTCTTATCAGTCACTTTATAAAGAAATTCAATAATAAATTCAATAAAAACATCACGTCGGTCTCAACAGATGTGGAAAAGATACTTATGGAATATCTCTGGCCCGGTAATATCAGGGAATTAGAGCATGCCCTGGAACATGCGTTTATTCTTTGCAGGCAGACGGCTATTACAATAGACCACCTGCCACCGGAACTGCAGTCATTTGAAGTGGCAGAATCATCACTTACCGGCAACGGGGATATTGATGACCCGCAAATAATAATAGATGCACTGGATAAGTCTGCATGGAACAAAACAAAAGCGGCTTCTCTTCTGGGAATAAGCCGCCGATCTATATACAGGAAAATCAAAGAGTACAGTATAACCCAGAATAAGGCATAGTATTGTCAGTACCCTGTCATGTCTCTTTTATCATTACAGCAATAAGTCACCTCAGAGCCAGCAATAATCCTTTCGTATTATCAAGCCAGCACAGCCGGATCCTGCATTCCCTGTAATATCCATCCATAATTCCAGGGCACAAATCCTATCAAGGCAAAACACATGTTCCTGCTATGCGACATGGCACACAGTTGTGGCACAATGTCTCTGTGCACTGGAATATAAAAAACTTCTCAATTCTGAAAAACAGGCAGCCAATACATTGTAACATTCTAATTAATAAGCACAAAATACGGCCTGTCCTTTATTGGTTTTTCTGGCATATATATTGCTTTTTTACAGGCAAATAATTACGAAGAGGAGATTCATGCTAATATTAACTACAAGTACGAACAAGAGATTGTGCCCTCACCTGAAGGAACCTTTTGATGAATGTTATTGTGTGAAAATGAGCAGCCAGGATATTGAACGTGCAGTATATTTATGCAGTAAAAATTTTGAAGCATGTGACATTTATTTAAATGGCAACAGAAAAGATAAATCCAATGGCAACGGGAATGGAAACAAGCAGAATCCCATAATTTGTTAAGACATACCTTTTAGCATTTAAGAAATTATTATTTTAACCTCACCGGAAAAGACCTCATAACATACCATCCCGCCTATTCATCAATGTGGCCAGTATTTCCCTTACCAGTAAATGCATGAGCAGAAGATAACCCGGCTTCCATCTTAAGAAGACTTTGCGAGAGCAGCTTCCGGGCTTTTGCATCACGCACCTTTCTGTCAACTGATCCCAGAATAACTGCAATCGCCCTGTTCCCATTTTTTGCTGCAGTTGCAGCAATGGAAAAGCCGGCTGCTCTGAAATATCCTGTTTTAAGTCCATCGCACCCCTTAAAACTGCCCACGAGATGATTATGATTTCTGATAATAAACGGCTGTTCGCCTTTACGGAAAATGCGCTGTTTGGTTGAAGTATACTGTAGGGCTTGCGGGTGCTTAAGCACTTCCCGTGAAAGCTTGGTTAAATCGCGCGGAGTAGAAACATCCGGCAACTGCCCCTTTGCAGGAGGAAGTCCGTGAACTGAATGAAATGAGGTATCGTTCATTCCCAGTTCCCCGGCACGTTTGTTCATCAGCTTAACAAATTCCTCCTTGCTGCCTTTATAATGAATCGCCAGGGCTGCTGCTGCGTCATTCGCAGACTGGACCATGAGTGCGTACAACAGATTGTCGACTGTATGTACTTCATTTTCTTTGAGATAAACCTGAGAGCCTCCGATCTTTGCTGCTTCCGCTGATATTGCAATTTTATCCTGAAGAGATATTTCCTTTGCCTCCAGGGCTTCCAGGATTAAAAGAAAGTTCATCAGCTTCACCACGCTTGCCGGATAGCCTTTGACATCCGGATTGTCCTCAAAAAGCACTTTATTCGTGGCAGCGTCAATAACAATAGCGCCTAAATATGGATTCTTTGATAAAGGCTGCAGGACATGTCTGGCTGGTCTGGATTTGCGGGATGATGAGGTCTTTCCTGTCAGCTGTTTTTTCTGCAGGGGCACCCCGCTTTTTTGTGCTGAGTTTGCATTACATATAGTGAATACAAAGGGAATAATTATTATAGTAGTCAATAAATACAATAAGCTTTTTTTCATATGTATTACCTCTCTCTTATTATGCAAATGCAATTAAGGGGTTTTCGCTTGTCAAAGAAATACTTACAACCTAATTACTTGCCTCTCTATCTAAGATAATGTGGGACAACCTAATTGTTTATAGCACATATTATCAATAAATAAACACCAATATGAAAGCAATAAATGTTCATGATCCAGAAGGGAATACCATGGGGCTATCCACGGACGCTGCATGAGAACATTCCTGTTTTAACTGACATTCTTCACTATTATTGCATAGAGGGCACTCTATTATTCCCATATATGACCTGATAGGCCTCTAATAACAATCAAATCAAGTATTACGAAGAGAATCATAGAGTTGAGATTCACACCTATCCTGCTTATTGTTTCTCACCAATGTCGATGTATTTTTGACATGCAGCCCCTGTGACATGTCACAGTCTGTGCCAATGACTTCTGTGACGTACACATAAGCCCAGCTCTCAAGAACCCTGTATATTCAGCAAGTTGGAAACTGGCAAACATATTGCAATCACATTAATCATCTTAACATCCAAACACATGCAGCAAGGAGAATTTATGAGAAAACTATTATTAACGGGGCTGATGTTAGTACTGCTTATTGTCTTTGCCCAGGCTAGTTTTGCTGTGCCAGGCACAATAACATTAGATAGTAGAATAAATGGTGGCGGTGAATACACAAATGGCGTTAAATTTTTATTTGAAGCTGGAACATATGAATTTTCAGTAGTCAATGGTGGCTGGAATGCATGGTTCCTTCATTCCGGAGGAGTGGCCGGATGCAATAGTGAAGGCGCCAATTGCACAACAGGTTGGATGTGGACCATGGATATATACCAACCAAGCACGTCAACATACTTCAGGCTCGGCAGTAAGGCAGATAAATACGATACTCAGGACAAAGTATATAACGCACATGCAAATGATTATCTGGTACTAACTCAGCCTTCAGACGGTGATCTGTGGTTTTATGTAAAAGACGGGCAGCCAGGAGATGGAAATAGATATGCATACGATAATGCCGGCTCCGTTACATTTGATGTAGCTTTGGTCCCCGGGCCTAATCCCAGCCCAGTTGCACCTGAGCCGGTGAGTTCAGTCCTGTTTGTTATTGGGAGCGCTGCTTTTGGTTTCAGGCGTTTTTTTGGCACCAGAAAAACAGGTTAAGCGTATATGCCATAAATAAGTTTCGGTTATCTCAGTTCCTGATAATTCCGCATAATATTCTATATTCAATTCACGGGCCTGGATGTTCATTCAGGCCCGCTTCAAATAAAACTACCATTAGTTGTTCATCCCTCTTTAATTAACCTGAGCATCATCAACTGTTTTCTTCAGTTTTTGAGCCATCGTCCCCTCTCCCTAAATCATGATTGAATTTACCACCAAAACTTATTAGTATTTAGTTATAGATAGAGTATAATCACAGGACAATGTTTAGAACCTATCTTATAATTGAAATGCAATTGATTGTCATGCCCGCATTATGAAAAGACTGGATTCCCGCTTTCCGGGCTGTGTCACAATTGTCATTCCGGCCTGAGTGCCGGAATCTATGCATTCTGAAAGTGCTTGGAATAGCGCCATTCCTGCATTCGCAGGAATGACGACACACTGAACATCGTAGATATAATTTAATGTTGAGATAGGTTATAGATGCTGAATTTATTTTTTTTACCGGAAGGAGATTATGAACAAGGTCAGAAAGATAGTTAGTGACGAGCTGTTTGAGTGGATGAGAGACATTAGAAGGTCTATCCATCAGTGGCCGGAACTTGGATATAAAGAAGACAAGACATCTGAACTCATATCCGCCTCCCTTAAGAAGCTGGGAATAAAATACCAGACCGGCATTGCAAAGACCGGGGTTGTGGGCAGACTGATCATTGATGAAAAGGCCCCAACCGTAGCACTGAGGGCTGATATGGACGCCCTTCCCATTACTGAAGATACCGACCTTCCCTTTGCTTCGCAGAACCCGGGGGTAATGCATGCCTGCGGTCATGACGGCCATGTGGCCCTCATACTGGGTGCCGCTGCTTTGCTGAAAGACAACCCGCCGCCGGGCAATGTAGTCTTTATATTCCAGCCTGCGGAAGAAGGAGAAGGCGGCGCCAAGCCGATGATCGAACAGGGGGCGCTTGACAGTGTTAATGTAATATTCGGAAGCCATATCGAAAGCCATTATCCAGTGGGTGAGATCGGCATTAAGACAGGAGTCCATACCTCCTTTACCGACTATTTTGAGATAAGGGTAACAGGCAAGGGAGGGCACGCAGCACGGCCTCATGAGGCCATTGATGCAGTGATCATATCGAGCCAGCTTATCACAAATCTGCAGACAATAATCTCGCGGGAAATAGATCCCGTCTACCCGGCAGTAATAACAATCGGATACATAAAAGCCGGCTCGGTATATAATGCCATCGCTGATAAGGCGGTATTAAAAGGGACCATCAGGACAACAGATGAGCTGATAAGGACGCAAATATCGGACAAACTCAGGAGGACCGCCTCATCACTGGCTGTGCTTAATGACGCCGAAATACAGGTCATATTCAAACCCGGTTATCCTCCGGTCATCAATGAAGAGACTGCCACAAAATTTGCGATAAGCGTTTCGGAAAAACTGGTCGGCAAAGATAAGACCATTGCCATCCCGTTCCCAAGTCTCGGCGGAGAAGACTTTGCATATTTCCTGCAGCAGGTTCCGGGATGTTTTGTGCGGTTCGGCGCTGCAAAGGAAGGCCATGAAATGATGTCGTCACACAGCCCGAAATTCGATTTTGATGAAGAGGTCTTAAGGGTCGGAGCAGCATATATGTCCGAGCTGACGAGATATACACTGAAGAAGTTAAGAAAGGGTTAATGGAAAAACTGAGTTTCAATAAATCTCCTGCCCCGACAATAGGGGTAGAGCTCGAAATCCAGATACTCGACTCCGAAACTTATGCATTGACCCCTCTCGCCCCGGAGATCCTGAAGATGGTTCCTGATACCATGAGCGCAAGGATCAAACCGGAATTCATCAAGTCCATGGTGGAGATCAATACAGGAATATGTTCTACTGTCAGCAGCGTGGAGAAAGATCTCACCGACACCTTCACTTTTCTCAACAACCTTACTGAAGGCCTTGGCGCGAAACTGTATTCTACCGGCCTTCATCCCTTTTCCAGAGGGACGGACCAGATGGTTTCAGACAAGCCCCGCTACAAAAAAATCATGGATGACCTCCAGCTGGTCGGAAGACGATTCATAAGTCAGGGCCTTCATGTACATATCGGTGTGGATGATGAGGAAAAGGTCATCAGGGTAAACAACAATCTCAGGATATATCTCCCTGTTCTGCTCGCCCTCTCAACTTCCTCCCCGTTTTATGAGGCAGTTGACACAGGATTAATGTCCTACAGGGCGAAATTATTCGAGGCCCTTCCGCTGGCTGGCATGCCTGATTCACTGGATGACTGGGACTCATTTAATGAACTGGTAAGTCTCCTGACCAAAAGCGGGACAATTGAATCGGTCAAGGACATCTGGTGGGATGTCAGGCCCCATCCAGACTTCGGTACTGTTGAGATAAGAATCTGCGATGTCCCCTATTGCATGAGAGACATACTCGCTATCACCGCACTTATTCAGGCGCTCGTCCTGACACTCGCTGAACAGCACGAAAATCCGGAGCCCCATATGCAGATCCTGCGTACAAATAAATGGCAGGCTGCCAGGTTCGGACTCGAGGGACAATACATAGACCCATTCTTCGGAAGGAAATGCAGCATGCGGGAAGCAGCAATCAATCTTTACCGATATGTTAAACCGGTATCAGAGGCCCTGAAATCCTCTGCCTACCTTGATGAGATTCCGGAAATACTCAGTCGTTCAACCGGGGCCCATATCCAGAAGCAGCTTTATTACAGCAACGGAAACAATTTTGTCGAAATGATCAGGGCCATGCAGGGGTATTACTTCCGATGACCGGAGCAGTTGCAGCAGGCCATCCGCTTACATCAGGAGCTGCCGCTGAAATGTTGTCTCTCGGCGGAAACGCCTTTGACGCGGCTGTATCAGCCGGATTTGCCTCGGTGGCTGCTGAACCTGCCCTCACCAGCCTTGGCGGCGGCGGTTTTTTACTCGCGCATATCAGGGAGCAGAATGAGGACATCCTCTTTGACTTCTTTGTTGATGCTCCGGGATTAAACGCGGACAGAGACATAAAGCCTGTAATGACCCCGGTGGACATTAAATTCCCCGGGCACACCCAGGTGTTCCATACAGGGTTTGCCTCTGCTGCTGTGCCCGGCATGCTCAAGGGACTGCTGCATGTTCATAAGAGACTCTGCAGGCTCCCTCTCGCTACTGTTGTGGCCCCAGCCATTTCCTGTCTTGAGAAAGGGGTCGAGGTATGTGAAACACAGGGGACTATCCTCAGCATGCTGGAACCGGTCTTCACCTCCACTGAGTACGGCAGGAGCATCTTTATTAAGAACGGTCGCTATATCAGGCAGGGAGACAGGTTGTTCAATCCGCTCATGAAGGAGTCTCTTCAGGGAATTGCACAGGGCAGTTTCGACCTTTATCAGGGTGAGACAGCCCGCATGTTCATTGAAGAAATAAATAATCATCACGGTACAATGACACTTGATGACCTCAGGGCTTATAAGGTCATGGAAAGAAAACCTGTCCGGTTCAGATACCGCAACAGAGAGGTCATCACAAATCCTGCGCCATCAACCGGCGGCATATTGCTGGCTCTGGCACTCGGTCTTCTGGAGCAGACTGATCTGCCATCCATGCCCCGCGATTCAGCACATGTCGTTATTACGCTCATTGAGGCGATGAAGGAAATCGCATCCTTTAACCCGCTAAAAAACAGTGCGCCTCCAGGCTTTCCCTTTGCCGGACCGGTTATGGCCGGTCTCATCGAGTCATTCAGAAAAAATACAGCGGAAAAGACCTTTACCGCAACTCTGGGAACTACCCATATCAGCATTATTGACAGTGACGGCAATGCCGCTTCAATGACCACATCAAACGGCTCAGGCTCCGGCTGTTTCATGCCCGGCACCGGCATCATGCTCAATAATATGATGGGGGAAGACGACCTGCACCCTGAAGGTTTCTTCTCATCCCCTTCCGGTCAAAGGGTGTCCTCAATGATGATGCCCGCAATGGTCATGAAAGACGGAAGTGTCGAATCTGTTCTGGGCAGCGGGGGGAGCAAGAGGATCAAGACAGCCATGCTTCAGGTATTGATAAATCTGATTGATTTTCACCTCCCTGTTAAAGATGCTGTTGAGCGGGCGCGTGTTCATTATGAAGACGGGGTCGTACATACCGAGCCCGGAATTGAGGAGGATGTAATAGGTGGGCTCAGGAAGGTTTATCCGGTAAATCCCTGGAGGCAGAAAAACATGTATTTCGGAGGTGTCAATTGCGTGAGCAGCACTATGCAGGGCATGGGTGACAGGAGGCGAGGCGGAAGCTTTCTGGCAGTCAGATAAAAAACCCTCTGCCTGTTTTCACATCCGCAGTTTCCATGTACCCCTCCTTTTATCATGACGTAGATTGCTGATGTTATTAATTTGAAATGAATACGGAAAAGCCACATATAATTTTACTAAACTCATCCCCATACGTCTTGACCTATTCTGCTTTTTTATTGACCTATTCTGCTTATCAGAGGTCCATCAAAACCAATTCTATCTTCAGTGTATTTATTTTCATTAAAACAGCAGCCTTAACAGCTAGTTTATTAAGCAAACAAACAGGGACTCCAACCGCTTCAAAAACCAAATTTAATTAATATTTATAAAGAATTTTTATATCTTCATTCTTCCTTGACAAATACCATATGCCATATTAGAATTTATAGACTTTCTTTACTCCCAACCATTTCCACATCAGGAGGTATGTATATGAAATTAGTTGCATTTGTGAGTGATTACAAGATGACTGTAGACACTCTCGACCGGTTGAAACCTGAAAAACTGGGCATCATTCTTGTTCAGAACGGGGTGTATCATGCTACTACGAAGGAAAACGGCAAACCTTCATCTCTCCTCAATTACTCCGCCAATTATTATGTCCTTCAGGAAGACCTTGAAACACGGGGACTTTCCGGCGCAAATGTTCTTGACAGCAAAGTCAAGGTCATTAAGTTCGGTGATATTGTTGACTTACTATTTAACGAATACGATAAATCTGCTTGGTTATAGGAGGATACTCAGACATGGGAAAACTTACAATAGGTTGTTTTGCTTCACTTGTCGGGTCAACAAACCTGGACTTTGCTGTTAAGCTCTCAGCAGCAGCTATGGAAAAGGGACACAAGGTTGACCTCTGGGTCTCAGGCAACGGGACCATGATTTCATTAAAAGACCAGAGAGCGTTTAAGGACTATTCATCTCTTGAAAAGCCCTTGAAGGAGCTTATGGCAAAGGGACTGAATGTAACGGCATGCGAGGCGTGCGCGGAATCAAGAGGTTATCACGCTGACCACACGCTGGAAGGCGTAAAAAGATTCAGCATGGACTGGTATCTCGGCAGCACATTTGATGCTGACAGGGTCCTTCATATAGGAGGTGAGTAATAATGGCTACTACAAAACTCGGATTCGTTGTACAGAGGCCCGGATACAAGAGTGAAAACCCCAAGCTTGCACTGACTCATGCCATTGCTTCACAGAGCGTTGAAATTTATCTCCAGGACGGAGACCTTGTAACAGCTGATATCGCCTTTATCGGAGACGGCGTCCTGAACTGCATTAAGGGACAGAAGGCAGTGGAAAATTATGATCTCAACAGCACGGAATCTCACATAAAGATGGCCCTGCTTCTGGACCTCAATGTGCTCGTATGCAAGGAGGACCTTGACAGATACGGACTGAGCGAAAGCGATATTGTTATTGATGCCCCTGAATTCGGGGCGGACATGGAAGTAAAAGTTGTCCCTTACAGCGAAATAACGCAGATGATGGAAGAAATGAATCATCTCCTTTTCTTTTAAACAAATAAACAGGATAAATAACAAGGAGGAAAAATGGCCGACTTAAGATCACAGGAACCAACACAGACCCTTGATGTTCTGGGAAGGGTTTGCCCTTACCCGCTGGTAATTACGAAAAAAACCATAGAGAAAGCCCCTAACGGCACACTCTTGAAGGTGCTTTGCGATGCCCCGGCATCTGCAGAAGATACAATCCCTAAGTATTGTGAAAAACAGGGATTCCCTATGGAACTGATTAAACTTGAAGATAAAGGCTACTGGGAAATCTGGATCAAAAAGCCCTGATAGACTTTACAGCAATCTGATAAGTTCTTAAAGATCGAGTAGGCGGGGGCGTTAGCCCCTGCCTCTCACACCACCGTACGTGCCGTTCGGCATACGGCGGTTCATATAAGACACTCAAGGCGTCGATGT
>QZIL01000062.1 GCA_003599025.1 Nitrospiraceae bacterium
TGCCTGACAGGTCAATGTCCCGGTTGAACATGTCCCGGGCTGCCCTGTATTGCAGGCACCATTTGTCACTCCTGCACAATCAGCATCCTGACAATCCGTTATTCCATCCATGTCATCATCTATTCCGTTATAACAGTCAGTTTCATGATCAACATGACAGCCTCCATCAGCAAAATCTGTGCTCCCGTCGCAGTCATTATCGAGGTTGTCCATGCACGTCAGGTCGCCGGGAGGTCCTTCTATCTGTACGCCAGCGTAGGGATTACAGGTATTGCTGCCCCAGATACCGGCACTGCATGTCTCTACTCCTGTGCTGCCGGAACAGACCCCCATACCACAGGTAGTCGGCCTGGTAACATTTTCGTCAATCATCCCGTTACAGTTGTCATCCAGATTATTGCAAATCTCCGTAGCTCCGGGATAGACCACAGCATTACTGTCATTGCAGTCAGTACCGGCACTCATATGACATCCCGATGGTATACATCCCGCTGCTGTACAACTTCCGCTTATCGCTGCACTTATGTATGTATCTCCATCACTGTCACAGAAATAATTGATCAACTGCACAAAAGAGAATGTACCATTGGCAGCCGGCAGAGGATTTAGACAAGCGGCATCATCACCAGATATTTTTATATTTTTTGACCCGAGAGTCCAGCCGGCAGTACTGACAGTCTGCGCCTCTGTCCTGTTTCCGGCAAACAAGCTGCTGCTCCTGATGCTCCCATTATTACTAAGCACAAGTTCTCCGTCCCACACCATATCGGAACTGAATGTCCCGGGGCCTCCGGGATTCAGTATATTATAGACACCAACGGCAATCACATTGTTGCCGGGAACAAGGAGGTTTCTTAGTCCACTGAGGCTGATGAGGCCTGCAAGGTCCTTTGTTTCGTATGCTACGGCTTCATGACCTGCAGCAGAGCCGTTAAACGGAGGCGGACTACCGGTTACGCCTTCACTAAAGACCTGCGTCCCATTGATATATACAACCATGCCGTCATCAAAGAGGGCGTCTAATTTCAGGGATGTAACCGCCGACGGATCACAGACCGTAAACGATTTTCTGAAAAACATGGATTTAAATGTATTGGACACCTGGGTCGTAATTGAATAACCATAGGCAGCCGCATCAGGTTCCGTACCAAATACCCCGCTACCGCTGGACCAGCCCGAATCATTGTACCCTGTATTCATCCAGACGGTCCCCGTGTTTTCAATATTGTATTTCCAGGAGTCCCTCTTTGTGATAATTGACTTATTTGTCTGGGCTGAGCAGCTGATATCTTCCGATACCGTATAAACAACGTTGGCAGCATTTTTAGTATTTGCTATGGATGTCAGATTTACAGGGTTGCCTCCCAGTACCTGCCCCGGTTTTATCGACAGGGAACCTGTGTCGTTACATTGGACAAAATCAAAAGTACCATTTACATCAGCAAGGGGGTTTAGACAGGTTGCATCATCACCGGTTATTGTTAAATTCTTTACCCCGACAGTCCAGCCTGCGGTATTCACTGCCTGTGCCACTGCAGAATTTCCGCTAAACAGGACGCCCGCGGACTGTGCATTGCTCAGGAGGAGCTCTCCGTCCCAGACGATATCAGAACTGAAGGTTCCAGGGCCACTAGGATTCAGTATATTATAGACACCCACGGCAATCATATTGTTGCCGGGAACGATGAGGTTTCTAAGTGCACTCAGGCTGATGCGGCCTGATAGGTCCTTTAGTTCGTAATTGACGCCTTCATGGCCCACGGCAGAGCCGTTAAACGGAGGTGGATTGCCGGTTACGCCTTCACTAAAGACCTGCGTCCCGTTGATATATACAACCATGCCGTCATCAAAGAGGGCGTTTAATTTCAGGGATGTAACCGCCGACGGATCACAGACCGTAAACGATTTCCTGAAAAACATGGATTTAAATGTATTGGTCACCGGTGTCGTAATTGAATAACCATAGGCGGCCGCATCAGGTTCCGTACCAAATACCCCGCTGCCGACAGACCAGCCTGAATCATCATACCCTTTATTCATCCAGACAGTCCCTGTGTTTTCGATACTGTACTTCCAGGTGTCCCTCTTTGTGATAATTGACTTATTTGTCTGGGCTGGACAGCCTGCACCGCCTGAGACCGTGTACATTACGTTTGCTGCATTGATGGTATTTACAAGAGAAGTCAGGTTTACAGGGTTGCCTGACAGAGTCTGCCCCGGATTTATTGACATGGAACCCTCACTGGTAACTCCGGCCATGGCGCTCTCCATTACACTTGCCACATCAGTGTTGTCAATAAAATTTCCCCTGACCTGATCGTTTCCAGCTACGCAATTTTCAAACAGGCCGGAGCCGATACCACGGGTGTATAGAGGTATTAAAATATTTGCGTGTCCACCCGTGTTCCATGCCCAGTATACGGTCTCGTCACTGTCTATGGTACCGGAGTTATGCCAGTCATCCCAGCTGGCGCGGCGCCCCCCGCTGCCGCTGTAGATCTTCTCAAGGGAAAGCGTTTGACTGTTAACCGGACCGAACGGCTGGTTTGGAAACCGGCCGGGGCCGGCGGTCAAATAGCCTGTCTCGTGGTCTCCGGTGACAATCAGCAGGGTGTTGTTCCAGTTGCTGCTGTTTGAAGTATCGCTTATCCAGGAAATAACAGTCTGGACAGCCTCATTGAAATCAATCATCTCCCCTACCGTATAATCCATAATGTTTGCATGTCCGGCCCAGTCAACAGCGCCCCCTTCGATCATGAGAACAAATCCATTCGGGTTTTTACTGAGCACTGTTAACGCCGCCACCGTGCTTTGAGAAAGCGTGGGGGTTTCCGGGACAATGCCCGAACCATCAGCCTTGCGGTACACCTGATCAAATAGTCCCGTTAATTTGGTTACATAAGGGTCCAGTGCTGCCTGCATCAGTGTCACGCTGGCAACCTGCCCGGCCTGACGCTCAACCAGATAATGCTTTGCAGTATTACGGCCCGGGTCTCCAAGCGTGCCTTTTTCTGCCCTTAGTTTCATTTTGGCTGCAGCACTTAGATAACTGTCCCTTCCGTCACCAATAAGGACATCCGCTACCGGAAGGGTGGACCCATGCCCCCCGCCATAGTAGAGTGCCGAAGGCGCTCCGGTGGTGTTGGGGTCCCCAAATAAGCCCTCGTCTGCTATAGCATAATAATTACTGCGGCTGTCATTATGCGCCACCATGGCACCCGGGCTAGCATCACTTACAGGTACAGTGGTAATAGCGCCGACTCCAGCTCCATATGTCTTTGCTATCTCCCCTATAGTTAAGAGACGGTCAACTCCATTGTAAGAAACACTGATCCTGTAGTTTTGTGTCTTGATGCCTGAATAAAGGGCTGTTGCCGCAGCTGCGCTGTCCGTGACGCAGTTAATCACATAATTGAAGTTGCCCCAGGCCTGGGCCGTGTTATAATCGCATCCATACGAGTATGTTGTCATCCAGTATTTTCTCAACAGGTTGTCATTCTGATATATAGGGATGGAACCTGTATACATATTTGCTGCATCTATCTTGCTTTGTCCCCAGCCATCTGCAATCATCAGGATGACATATTTTGCATACGGTGCACTCTGCCCGTTTGCAGGTGAAATACCGCATATAAATGACAGCACAGTGAATAATAAGCAGATCATAACTGCAGCACAGCGAAGTCTCTGCAGAGCTGTCTTATTTTTATTTGGGATATAATTGGTCATCGATTATGACCGTAATTTTCAGTCCTCATAAACCCTGAATAAGGGGGTAAACAAAAAATCATCACTTTCCAAATCATCATTAGAGCACTGAACAGCAAGGAGGTTCCTGCCGCTTCGCAGCATATCAGCAAAACCGCTGATATCCAGCTCTTCATCTACTCGCTCGCTGTTGCTTATCACCTCTATACCGTTTATATAGGCGGCAAACGGGCCATCGCACTCGATGCGCAGTTTCATGGCCTTCACTTTTTCAACTGCATTGATACTGAATGCATGCCGTGCATAAACTGTCTGATAGTTTCCCTTCATATCATTCAGGTGTGTCCTGAACCTAACTGTCTCGTATCCAAAACCCGCCGGTCCCTTCAGCCACCCTGAAGCATCGCAACTCAGATAATTCCATTTGAAAGGCGGATCTTCCGTCCCCTTAAAATATTGCCATTCATCACCCTCAGAAATCGCAGAAATTGAAGCCCCCTCTGCGGTACCGGTATAATTCAAGACTATACACAGCAGCGCGGCAATACACAGAATCGACCGCAACACACAACAGGGCCTTATCCCGGCATAATCTTTCTTATTCTTCATGATAAACTGACGCACAGTTAGTGCATCAGCACTGCGATAATGTTTCCCCTGATCGTATCCCATATCTTCTCCATGAGGGTTATATTCTTTTCATGAGGGTTATATTCTTTTAATGATATTAGGTCTCACTGATCATTAGCAAGAGCAATTATATGTCACCACTTGGCGAAATGTAACTTATCTAAATGAATAGCCACAACCAATTGTTTTAATTGGTAAATATTGCAATTGTAAATAACTAACTGCCATCCCTGACATATCATGTCTATAACATTGATCGGGATTCTTTATATAATCGCTCTTATTGTTAAAGAGTCATGCCTTGAGGTATAATTTTTACGACTTTGCATGGAGATATGAAAATATGAAAACAGGTTTTATAGGCGGCGGCAACATGGCCGAGGCACTTATAAAAGGTATCAGGGGACAGGTATCAGGGGACAGGAGAGAAATATTTGTGTCCGAGCCAAAAGAGGACAGAAGGCATTATCTTGAAAAAACCTATAATATTAAAACGACTGAATCCAATAAACAATTAGTTTCATCCTGCGATATAATAATCCTCGCTGTCAAGCCGCAGATTATGGATATGGTCATTGAGGAAATAGGTGAAGCGGTTACAGAAGACAAGACCGTAGTTTCGATTGCAGCCGGCATCACCCTTGCATATCTGCAGTCAAAACTTAATACAAAAAAACTGGTCCGGATAATGCCGAACACACCGGCACTGGTCCAGGAAGGCATGAGTGTCATGTCCCTCTGTGAATGTTTCTCTGACAGGGACATAGATTTTGTCAGAGAAATCTTCATGTCGATAGGAGAGGTAATGACTCTTCCGGAAAAATATATGAATGCAGTGACTGCGGTTTCGGGAAGCGGACCTGCCTTTATCGCTTATTTCATTGAAGCAATGATAGAAGGTGGTATAAATGCAGGGCTTAATAAAGACGATGCCTTTACACTGGCCGTTCAGACCGCAGTCGGTACAGCACAATTGCTTGACTCAGGTCTTAGTCCCTCAAAGCTGAGAGAGATGGTCACCTCTCCAGGCGGCACTACTGCAGCCGGGCTAAGGGCCTTTGAGGAAAAAGGATTCAAGGAAACCGTTTCATTCGTCATTGAGGCAGCAAAGAACAGGGCGGATGAATTGGGGAAAGGGAGAGATTAATGTTCATTTTCGGTAATCTGTTTCACGCAGTGGCATTCATACTTGACTCGATCTTATCGATTTATATGTGGATAATAATAATTTCAGCTCTCTTAAGCTGGGTAAACCCGGACCCGTACAATCCAATTGTGCGGTTTCTGCATTCAGTTACTGATCCGGTACTGAGGCCCATCAGGAGAAAACTCGGATTTTCAATGGGCATCGATATATCACCTTTGATAGTAATACTTGTGATCATGTTTATTAAGTATTTTATTGTAGCGTCCATTTTTGATATGGGGGCGAGGATGAAGTGATATATTAGTAGTTAGCAGTTAGTAGTCAGTAGTCAGGAGCTATGCTCCCCCTTTACTACTTGCTACTTACTACTGGCTACCAGCTATTTTAATTAAGGTATATTTTAGAAGGGGGTAGTAAATGAGAATTACGCCGCTTGACATTCAGCAAAAACAGTTCGCAACCAGATTCAGGGGCTTTGATATGGAGGAAGTTGATTCCTTTCTTGAGTTGATAAGGGAGGAAATGGAGGAACTTCTCCGGGAAAACGCAAACCTGAGAGAAGAGGCGAGAAGGTTTGAAAAGCAGCTAAAGGAATATAAAAATATTGAAGTAACCCTTAGAGACACCCTTGTAAAGACGCAGGAGATGGTAGAGGAATACAAATCAACCGCGGTAAAAGACGCTGAACTCATTAAGAAGGAAGCTGAATTAAAGGCAGATGAAATTGTCAAAGGGGCTCAGGAGCGGGTAGTAAAAATACATGAAGACATAACCGACCTGAAAGGTATAAGACGGCACTTTAAAGAAGAAGTAAGAAGACTTATAGAAAGCCATCTCGGCATGCTGGAATTTGACAAAGAACGCGAGAAAGAAATACCGGATGAAGTATAAAACACTAAAAGGTCTTCAGGACATCCTCCCCGCGGAGATCTCAGTCTGGCATCACATCGAAAACAGGGCAAGGGGAATATTCCGCAATTACGGTTATCAGGAAATCAGACTGCCCATCCTTGAATCAACAGATGTATTTATCAGAAGCATAGGCGAGACCTCCGATATCGTGGAGAAAGAGATGTATACATTTCAGGACAAGGGGGGCCGCAGTGTTACACTCAGACCGGAAGGGACCGCCTCCTTTGTAAGGGCATATGTGGAACACCACCTTTATAATGAGCCTGCTCCCCAGAAATTCTACTACATGGGGCCGATGTTCAGATATGAACGTCCGCAGGCATTCAGGTACAGACAGTTTTATCAGATCGGGGCTGAGGCCATGGGCATTGATGATACCAAAATAGATGCCGAGATCATCGCGATGCTCTCAAACATACTGGGCAGTATCGGGCTTACCGGACTTAATTTTGAAGTCACTTCCATAGGATGCAAAAAATGCCGGCCTGACTACAGAACGGCTTTGAAAAGTTTTCTCGGCAGCAGACTGGACAAATTCTGCGGCGACTGTCAGAGGAGATATGATGCGAATCCCCTGAGAATACTTGACTGCAAGGTCCCCTCATGTATTGAATCGAGAAAAGGCTCCCCGCCTGTCCTGGATCATTTATGCGGTGAATGCAGGGAGCATTTTGAAAGTCTGATAAGCCATCTCGAGTTACTGGAAGTGCCACATACTGTTAATCCCAATCTGGTCAGGGGACTTGACTACTACACCAAGACGGCTTTTGAAGTAAGCAGTAAAAATCTCGGCAGTCAGAGCGCAGTGGCAGCCGGCGGAAGGTACGACAGCATGGTCGATGAATTCGGCGGTCCCCCTACCCCCGGTATCGGCTTTGCCATAGGTATGGAAAGGATTATTCCGCTTATTAAAGATTCGGTAGGTGTTACCGCCGGGCCGGACCTCTTTTTCTGCCCCCTCGGAGCCGCTGCAGCTGAGAAGGCATTTTTATTGACTGAACAATTACGTACGGAGGGGCTTTGGGTGGAGACAAATTATGATGGCACATCTCTCCGCAGCCAGATGCGCAAGGCCAACCGCATCTCGGCAGGAAACGTTATTGTCATTGGCGATGAGGAACTGAAAAACAATAAAATCATTTTAAAAAATATGACAACGAGGGAAGAAACCAGTTCTGCTCTTGAGGCAAAAGAACTGCTCAACTTAATCATCAGGAAATGATTTCATTCCGTCCAAATACGGGGGCATGGCCTCCCTTTAGTCTCAAATGACCGCTTTTATAAATGATTGCACAGGTGCCATCCTCGCAGGTGGTGAAAACACCCGCATGCCGCTGTTAAAGTCTTTTATTGAAGTCGGAGGACAAAAAATCATTGAAAGAAATATCGGGACCACGCGCCCGCTTTTTAAAGAATATTTCATTGTCACAAACCAGCCCGAATATTATTCCGCCCTAGGTGTCCCCCTGCTGGGTGATGTATATGATGAACGCGGACCGATGACCGGAATCTTTACGGTCCTTTTAAATGCATCAAACAGCTGGGTGTTCATCTCTGCCTGTGACATGCCCTTCCTCAATAAAGACCTCATTGGATATATGGCCATGAAAAGGGCCGGAAAAGATGCAGTGGTCCCTGTTTCAGGCGGTAATTCCGAGCCGCTTTTTGCATTTTATTCCAGACAGCTCACAGATAAGATGGAAAAGGCACTTCTGAGCGGGAACAAAAGTCTGAGAGACTTTTTAAGAAATAAAAGAGTACAATATATAACTACGGAAGAAACAGGGAAGATAGATACTCATGCTGCATCTTTTGTAAATCTCAATTCTCCCGATGATATTGAACGGTATTTACAAAAGAGTGATATAACGAGATTTAAAAGAAGCTTAAAAGGGAGGTAATATGTTTGGGTTAGGAGCTACAGAGTTAATTATTATTCTGGTAATAGTCCTGGTCCTTTTTGGAGGATCAAAACTGCCGGAGATAGGCAGGGGCATAGGAGAGGCCATCAGGAACTTCAAAAAGTCGACATCTGACAATCCTGAGATTGATGTTACTCCAAAAGATAAAACTAAAGACCAGGGAACAAACAGGGAAAGCAAGTCATAAGTGGAATTGCAGAAGGCCTTTGCAGAGATCAATCTAAAAGCCCTCTCCCACAATCTCAATGTTGTCAGTAAAAGAACCCGAAATTCCCGTATCCTCGCTGTTATCAAGGCCAATGCCTACGGGCACGGCGCTGTAAAAGTAGCTGAACATCTAATCAGAAAAGGCGTCTCAAACCTCGGCGTAGCATATACTAATGAAGCCATAACTCTCCGGGAGGCCGGGATCACCACTCCAATACTTGTTTTTTTCGACAGGGACAATATTGATGCCTGCCTTGAATACAACCTTACCCCCACTGTTTTTGATCTTGAGACCGCCAGAAAGCTCTCGGCAGGGGCTTACCGGATTAATAAACAGATACCGGTACATATAAAGGTCGATACCGGTATGGGCCGTATCGGGTTTGATATCAGGAAGGCCTTTGAGGCGGTAACAGCAATTTCATCCATGAAAAATATAAAGCTTGAGGGTTTGATGAGCCACTTTTCAGAGGCCGACCTGAAGGACAAGGAATTTGTAAATCTTCAACTAACAATCTTCAGGTCACTGGCAGAAAAACTGAAACATCATAAAATCAGTTTCAAGTATCTTCATATGGCAAACAGTGCAGCTGTACTGACTATGCCTGATGCACACCTGAACATGGTGCGCCCCGGTATAATGCTTTATGGATATGGTGGTTGCAATATTGACAAGTTAAAGCCTGTAATGAGTCTTAAGAGCAGTATAGTCTTCCTGAAAAAAGTCCCCGCCGGCACGCCAATTAGTTATAACCGGACCTTTGTCACAAAAAGAAAAAGCACCATAGCGACCATCCCGGTCGGCTATGCTGATGGATATAACAGAAAGCTTTCCAATCATGGGGAGGTCCTTATTAACGGCATCAGGGTACCGGTAACAGGCAGGGTATGCATGGACACAACCATGATCGACGTCACGGATGTCCCGGGAGTAAATTATAAATCTGAAGTTGTGATTATGGGCCGTCAGGGCAGGGAGCAAATCACTGCAGATGACATAGCAGAAAAGACAGGTACTATCCCATACGAGGTACTCACTTCTGTTGGTCAGAGGATAAAAAGAATTTACAGGTAGGTTTATCGATTGTCTTCCCGCTTATTGGGCTGAAGCAATATCTTTTTTAAGTTCTTTGATCAGCGTGATCTTCGACCCGTGCTTTACTTCTTCCACCCTGATGTCATCAATATAGAATTTTATATGTCTCATGACACTGTCTGTAAATATCAGGCCATGCCTGGAAGTCAATATTTCCACGGAAAACACATTGTCCCTCAGAATGAATTTCAATTTATAATTTCCCCCGGGGGTCCCGTTTGTTGCCAGAACAGCAGAAAACAGGTCAATCAGAGAGACCTGCAATTGACCCACGGCATCAGGCGGAATCCGGTAATACCTGGCGACCTGCTCCAGAGACTTAACGGCCACAAGCTCGGCCTTGAGGGCTGCAGGGATGACAAGGTCAAAAGCCGGTGCCTTATCCGGTAATACAGGCTGGTCCCTTTCTCCGGAGAGAGATTCTCTGATCCTGTCCCATGGTTCCCTGATAATCTCCTTGTGATAGAGCCCCTTGATCAGATCGATCAATATGAGATCATCAACCAGGTCCATAGCACTGAAACCTGTCTCGACAATCCCTGCAGTATGGAGAAGCCCGAGAATATAGTCAATGTCTTCCTGCTTAACAGAAAGCGCACTGGAAAGATTTGATACATCATCAGTCCCGTTCTCACACAGATTGTATAGTAAGGCCAGGGTCGGCTTTCTCAGTTCAAACCGCCGGATGTATGACTTTAATATCGATGTCCAGTAGGTATAAATTTTACCTTTTGTTATCTCCGAGATATAGATTTCCCAGAAATCCTCAGGAGAAAAAGACCTTGCTGCCTGACGCGCAGCCTGTACGAAACTTTTTATATAGAAAGGATTTCCACCGAACAGCTCCAGCAGGGATGTCATGTCAGCTTCACAACTAAGAGAGTATTTTGCACAGAGCGCCCGAAACAGCCCTGAAGAGTCATGCCTGCTCAGGCCGCCCAGGCTGATTATTTCGAGGTGTTCACCAAAAGATGTCTCTTCAAAAAACATCTTATGAAGCTCTGCCTTATATCCGGCAATAATATGAGGAGAGAAGCGGAACTTCATCTGGTTCTCAAAAAGCATCCATAAATCCTTATCATAGCCATGCTCACTGAGTTCAGACAATTTCCTTATCTTGTGAAAATCATCTATTATCACCAGAACCGGTATACCCGTATGCCGGTAACTGTAATATGGCAGGGATATTACATAAGAAAACAACTTGAGAAGGTCACCGTCCAGTTTTATCTGAGAATAATTGTCGATAATTTCTGAGATCCATGCAGCCTCTGATTTTGCAGCAATGGCCCTTAAATCTTCCAGAGAATAGATGCCTGCATTTATAAGTGATGGGTCTTTCCCGGTGAACGCCAGATATTGGAGGACAAAGCTCGACATATAGTCCTCTGAAAAACTTTCTACAGAAGCAAAGGCTGTATTTATCGCATAGAAGAAGGGGACTGTATTTGTACTGGAATTAAAAAGCTCATTATAGAGATTCCTCAGAAGTTCTGTTTTGCCTATGCCCCTTTTCCCGAGCAGGATAATGCTTCCAGCATCACCTGAACCGGCCTGAGAGGCAACATTGGCAAGAATCTTGATCTCGCTGTCTCTTCCTAAAAAATGTCTTGACGTAAATTCTTTTAAAGGCATATCAGATGTCTATTTCAAAATTACCAGGTTATATTGGCCGTTTCTACAGATACACTACCCTGTTGCCTCCACCTTTTTTGGCAAGGTAAAGGGCCTGATCGGTTTTTTCTATTAGCTCCATTATTGACGACGCATCATCAGGAAATGTCGCCAGCCCGACGCTTATTGACAGAGGCATCTCAATGTTGTGCTCACTTAATGCCTTGTCTATCTTTTCCTTCAGCCTGTTGGATATCTGAATAGCGTCAATCTTCGGGGTCTGCGGAAATATAGTAACAAATTCATCACCGCCGAACCTTGCCGCTATGTCGATAGTCCTGAGAGATTTCTCCATTACGCTTGCAAGGTTTCTCAGGAGATTGTCCCCTGCAATGTGGCCGAATGTATCATTATACTCCTTGAACTTGTCCAGATCCAGCATCATAAAGCTGAAAGGATGCTTATATCTGTTGTAACGCGTTATCTCCTCGGAAAGCCTGCGGTTGAGATAGCGGCGGTTATAAATGCCTGTCAAATGGTCTGTTATGGAGAGTTTCTGCAGCTTCTCCGTCTGCTTATACAATATGCTCCGCTCAATTGCAATGGCGACATTGTTTATGAAAGATTCAAGCAGGTTTAAATCCTCGGCATTAAATACGCCTCCTTTGATCTTATCAGACAGATTCAGTACTCCGGCGAGTCTGTCTTCTATCTTTATGGGCACACTCAAAAATGATTTTGTCCGGTAGCGGGGCCTGTTGGCCTTTCTTATCCTCGGATCTTTTTCAATGTCTTCCACGAGCAGGGCGCCTCCCCTCTCGAGCACCATCCCGGATATCCCTTCAGCTTTGTTAAATCTCATGTGTTCCTGGACCATGTCGTCAGCACTTCTTCTGGCCTCAACAACCAGTTCGGATGTTTCCTGGTCCAGGATCATCAGTGACCCCTGCTCTGCATTAATAAGCTGGAGTGATTTATCAAGCAGTGTGTTAAAAAGTCTTTCCTTGTCCAGGATTGAGACAATGGACTTCGTTACATCAGACAGGTAGGTCAATTTCTCATCCGCTTTCCTGTTTTTAGCGACTGCCCGGCGAAGTCCCTGGTTCTCAAGATTAAGCTGCACATATTCTCTGAAGGAATTTAATATCTTCCTGTCTTCACGGGACAGTTCCCTGTCGAAAATCACAACGACTGCATCAATTTCATCCCCGAGAAAGACCGGAAGAAAATATACTGAGCCCATTTCCTTCGATTGCCCGGCAGTCAAAACTTCCGCTGAGTCTTCAATAAAAACTGCAGCCCTGTTATTGCGCATTTTATTTAATGCGGGATTATTAATATCAAGGACCAGCTCAGAAATTGCACTCTTATTTTTCCCGGCACTGTACATTGTCTTATAAACCGGCTCATCTTCACTTAACATCATTACGCAGGCTGATGATTTACCGAAAACGAACTCAATTGCATCTATAACGTATCTGTACATCAGTTGCTGGTTCTTTGACAAGGTCCCGAAGGCCTGGCTGTCAAAGAGTGACGTCATGCGCATAAGCCTTTCCTCAACTCTGTATCTTGCTTCAATATTGCTCAACTGCCGGACGATTGACAGATAGATGTAATTTGCGATGTCCTTAACAGCATCCTTTTCAAGAAAATCAAACGGTGCTTTAACCGGCAGTTCAGGCAAATTATTGTCCCTCACTATTTTTAGAAAATCCAGAAGGTCTTCATATGCGGCAAACCCGGTCCTGCCAACAATAAATGCCTTCTCGTTAGATCTTTCAACAGGGAATGAGAAAAATGTCAGCCCTACCTGACATTTTAAGATTTTTTGTTCATCAGATCTCAATAAACCAAGACAGGAATTAGGGCAGTCAATACCTGAGGACTGTACTGACCTGCAGTATTGGCAGAAGGGATGTTCATTGACAAGAAAAAGCTCAACTCCGTCCTGATCATAACCGCTCAACTCAATATAAAAAGTCTCAGAAAGCTCGCGAAAATACTCTTTCCACCTGTCTGACGAAAGAAGACTGACAAACTCCAGTTCATCACCACCATCAGCTCCTGATGAATACACATTATTATCTTTATCTTGTCTGGACATATTATCTCTGTTTTGAATTAATTACAGTCAATTAAGCACAAAGAAGATTGGACAATCGTTCCCTGTGTTACTGTATTGCAAGAATGCAGCCAAATTAATAACTCCTTGAATTCATTATATTCTGATAGCATTGGCACATTACTCATGTAAATGAATCCGACATGATATCATAATAAAAACAAATAGTTCAAAATTTTAGCTTTTAATTTAAACAGTTATCAAGCGTAAAAGCGCTTTACAATATTTATCAGGAATAATCAGCAGGAGAATGAGCAACATTGGCAGAGTAAAATATTGATCTCGAGGATAGCATTTTTTAAAAAAATTAATCAATGAAAAGTCCTTTCCTGATCTACTGATATTCCGTTAACTTTAATGTATCCAGAACCCGATCATCTTCTGAAGCCATTAAATCCTTATATAGATAATGCCCTGCTTATTAAATTATTTATCAAATTTTGACAGCAGGGCAACGCTTGATTATAATGTCTTGATATGATTCCAGATCATGAAATATTAATCCGGCTTGTCCTGGGAGCGATCATCGGTGGAATTATCGGCTTTGAGAGAGAAATCCATGGAAGGGCCGCCGGATTCAGGACACAGTTAATCGTATGTGTTGCGGCTGTACTTATCATGATTATCTCGGAAAATTATCATTTCCATATTAACAATATCGATACATCCCTCCGTATAGATCCCGCTCGTATTTCCGCAGGAGCTCTAATAGGGATAGGTTTTCTCGGGTCCGGAGTTATTATCAAAAGTGGTTACCATGTGCGTGGTCTGACAACGGCAGCTTCTATCTGGATTGTTTCTGCCATCGGGCTGGCAATAGGAGGAGGCCTTTATTTTGAAGGGCTGGTTACGACTGCCATAACAATCATCGCACTGATCGTTCTGAGGATTGTTGAAAGAAGGATCAAGACCCTGCGTTTCAAGAAAATCATGGTTACTGCTCCGGCCGGCAATAATGCAGAAGAAAAAATCGTGTCTGTGCTGTCAAATTTCAATTTTCATATCCACTCTACCAACTATGAAAAAAACCGCCCTGACGGAGAGATTACATATACCTTCACTGTTTCCACCCGGAAGAAACAAACCATCGGAAGATTATTTCAGGAACTTAGTTCGCTGGATTATATCAATGCAGTAAAGATCAGCGGATAATCTGACTGTCCACATATTATTTTCTTGCTCTTGCTGCCTGTATTTAATGAAATGAAAAAGACAGGATACCAGCTCAGGCGTTGAGGAGTTTGCTGTAAGGATACCTTCTCAGAAAACCCATGAACTGCTCGATCGTATGGGAAGGCTCTTTTGATTTCTTATATACGAGACTGAAATCTCTTAAAAATTTCTCTTCCTTGAAAACTGCTGATTTGAGGCTTCCGTATTTAATTTCTTTTTTGGCTGCCCAGCGTGAGAGTATTGTTGTTCCGAGCCCTTCTTCAACAGCGCTTTTAATGGACTCTGTGCTCCCCATTATAAGGGATATCTTGAGGTTCTGCTGGGATATACCGTGCTTTGAAAGATACTTTTCAATCGCCTGTCTTGTACCGGAACCTTCCTCTCTGAAAATCAATGGTTCTTTGGAAAGCTCCATTATTGATACAGTTGACTTCTTGGCCAGATGGTGATAAGGGGACATCAGGAGGACCATTTCGTCAGGAATGAGTTTCTCCATGAGAAGCTTTTGTTTATTGACTTCTCCTTCTACAAGTCCGACATCTACGCTGCCAGCATTCAGATAATCAATGACCTGCTTGGTGTTGCCTACATGAAGATGGATTCCGACCTTCGGGTATTTCCTCTTGAAATCAGCCACTACTGAAGGAAGAACATAGTTGCCAATAGTCGAACTGGCACCTACTGATATCACACCTTTAACGAGTCCCGTTACACCGCCGATTTCTTTTTCAGCTGCAGCATAAAGTGAATTAATCTCCTTCGCGTATTTATAAAGCATCTCACCTGCTTTAGTAAGCGTAATTACGCAGCCGGAACGATTAAAGAGTTTAGTGCCATACATTTCTTCGAGTGCCTGAATCTGAAGACTAACGGCAGGTTGGGTAAGACGAATTATCTCTGATGCCCTGGAGAAACTCTTCGTTTCCGCTACAATGCAGAATACCTTTAATTTATGATCGTCCATTGTGTACGTAATTCTAACTTACGAAAATAAATAAAGTCAATTACCGTTGATAACCTATTATCAATTGATAAACAGGATATTTCAATTACCTTTGAATGGTGAAGTCATTTGTTAAAATGATAAACATTTTTAATTTCACTATTACCAATATTGCCTTGCAGACCGCGTATTTTTTAATTTATAATTATGGGCATTTTTTGATATTGCCCATTATCACGCTCTTGTATTTTATAATCCCGGCCGGTACAATGATGACCTGCGGGTTTCACATACATAAAAATTGAAAGGAGGATCGCATGAGATTTTTGCTGACAGTTTTTTTACTCATCACAGCCGCACTGATACCATGTGCAGCTGTCGCTTCCGGTTCGGGATCAGGCATTCATGTGCCCACCATCCCTCCGGATCAGGCAGGAGAGCTGATCTCCAACTTTGATGAACTGGCATCAAAGTTCGATGCAAAAGTATGCGCTGAGTGCCATGAAGATGTCTATAACCAATGGGCCCATTCACCCAAGGCACACGCCTTCAGCACCGAGCGTGTACTTCAGACATGGAGGACCTTTATCAAACAGGGACTTGACAGGGAGAAAAATCCGGATTGGTCCGGGGAGTACGTGACCAGGATGTCCATTAAGAGCCACTGTCTATGGTGCCACGCACCTGTGATAAAGTACGCCACTGACGATCTCGTAGCCGAGATTATCGACACGATCATTGCAGCAGTCGATGACCCTGACAAAGGCAAGAGAGAAGCAGCCAAGGGAAAACTCTCAAAGCTCAATCTCGATTGTTACGGTTGTCATAACATGTTTGCGCTCAAGGACGGATACTGGGGAAACACCCCTAAGGTAGATGCCATTTATGGCCCCACCGGCAAAGTTGACCCTGCAAATCATAGTGAGAATGTTCCCAATATAACCAAGACAATCAAGTCAGAATATCTCACTTCTGTTAATTACTGCGCTACATGTCACCACGGATGTCCGGACAGTGTCCCTTTCTGGCAGTGCAAAACACTTTATACGAGTTACGTTGAAAACTATGCCCTGAAAGGCGGCAAGCAGAGATGTCAGGACTGTCATATGACAAAACCTGACAAGGACACCTGGGCTGATCACTCATTCCCGGGGGTGCATAACAAGGATTTCTTCGGCAATGCCCTCGAAATGGAAATCGAAGCAGAAGCAACTCATTTCATAAATAACTACAAAAACGAACTCACACCCACGCTATGCCTGAAAGTAAAACTCACAAGCCATTCCGGGCATGGCCTTCCAAATGGTTGAGTATACATACCTAGAGCGGCACTGGAAGTGACCGCAAAAGACGATAAAGGTAAAGTAATACACACCGAAAGAAGGAAGTATGAAAACTGGAACCTCTGGTTTGAGGGGAACAAGGAAGTTGCTCTCCGCCTCTGGGACATAACTGCCACAACAAGTGTAAACCTGGGGCTTGAACCCGGACAGACCAGTGAAGAAACACACGTTCTGCTTGTTGACAAAAACACTAAGTCCGTCACTATTGAAGCGAAGTTTCTCTTCGAACCTGAACCGGACAAGTGGGAAACCATCAAGACTGTAACCAAGACAGTAAACTTTCACAGTGCTGACAAGTACTTCGAAAAGAAGTAAACCATTCCTTAACCCCGTGCCGCATCCCGGCACGGGGTTTTATTTTGCCTGATGTCATCGTCAACAACTGATATTTCCGGGACCTGTTGCAAAACTGATACTAAAAATGTAAAATTACGTCTTGACTTTCACGCATACATTACAGACAACGATGAAAAAGATTTTCTTTCTTCTTTCACTGATAGTAATTATATGTTTAGGCTGCACTGACAAAGGCATTAAACCTTCGGCAGATTCCCTGTCTGCTACCGATGCGTTTAATATCATTGATATAATAAAAACAGCGTATGAAGAAAAAGATAGAGCGACACTTCACAATCATATGGTTACTATGCTGGCAGAAGATACCATGAAGGGGCTCCTCTTTGAAAAGGCCGGATTGACAATCACCCCCAGGATGGTGACGATTACAGAGGACTCGCTAAAGGTCAATATTATATGGAGCGGGTCGTGGTCATTAATGAAGGACAGGAAGCTTGAAAACAGAGGTGTCGCTGATTTAGTATTTCATAAGGAAACAATGAAGTTGACTTATATATACGGTGACAATCCCTTCACTGTCCCGTCAGAAAAAAGCAGGAGCAATTCGTTTCCGGTCATGGAACATTGAGTACTGGAAACAGACTGTTTAAACAAGTTTATTGCCGAAGTGGCGGAACTGGCAGACGCGCTAGGTTCAGGGTCTAGTGGGAGCAATCCTGTAGGGGTTCGAATCCCCTCTTCGGCACCATTTTTCTTTACTTGCCAGCTGATCATGTTTATACACCGCTTTGATTTCCCTGTGTCTTCCCCTCTGGCCATTTAAGTTTCTTATGAATTGCCAGGACCCGCTCCCTCATCTTATCTTTTGAAGGTTCCCCTTCTTCGATTAATGCGATAATATTCATCAGTTCTGAGTCAATATTTCTGATCAATTCTTTTTTGTACTGCTGCTCTTTCTCACATGCCTCAAGGATCATATTTACTTCTTTAATAAATGACCTTATATATATATCATCATTTTTTCTTACACCGAGGCGTCTGTGATATTCCCCGGACCTTATAAGCCTCATCTCTGTATTCAGCCGTTCAAACGGACCGATAAGACGGTGGGAAAACATCATGGTCAGGACCACAATTATCAGAACATATCCGAGCATTACGATAATAAACAGCGGAGTACCATGCCCTATTTTCCCGGAAAGTTCCCTGGCAAAATAAGTAAATAAAGCTGTTACAAGGAGAGACCAGAGGATTATGAGGGCAATTGAAATGCGAAGTTCTCTGGAAATGAAATATTTTTGTCTGATTATCTTTTTTGACATCTATGCTATTTTAGCATTTATGTTATAACTGCACAAAGGTATTTTCAGAGGGAGGATATTTAACTGAAGTCTTAGAGCTGATGTCTGATAGCCTGACTTAATACACAGCACTTAACACCACCATCTCCGGTGTTTTCAGGACATGAGAATAGTTCATGGCAGCTCAATCGTTGGCGTACCCGATCATTTTTTGACCCATGTGGATGTCGTAGCCGCTTTCAAGCACGATATCAAGTATCCAATCCAGCCCATATCCTATAAGCATGATTCCGGCATTGTCGGATTAAACCATTTTGTGACCCCAATGCTTATCAAATTAAAAACTGATGACCTTCCTCTCTTTCGCCAGCTCGACAAAGAATTCCATCCCCTTGAGCTCAGCTGTCGGGATCAGATCATCATGAGACAGTCCCCTGAATTCATAACAGGGCCTGCAGACATAGATCTTGACCTTCTGCTCCACAAGATAGTCTATGCTGCCACTGACAGGCGGAGGCCCGATGGGAATTACCTTGGGATACATTTTCCTGTTTGCGAGAAATACCGCGTCATGGAAGAGGAACATGACAACATCCAGTCCCTCAGCTTCCGACATCACGGCACAGGTGCACGCAAGTCCGGCCCTGGTAGGGTCAGTCGGGCCCCAGGTGGTTTGAATAAGTACCTTGTCCATTTAAGAACCTCCTTAACACAGTGAAAAAAATTGCACTTCTTCTTTCCGGAGAAGTGCAATTATTGTTATTAAATTAAGGTTAACTGATTCAGGCTTCTGTTACAGCTTCTTTTTCTTCCCTGCCCTTTGCCAGTGCAGCCTGTTTGGCCTCATACACTGCAAGTACTTCATTGTAATTAAACGTACCTGTGATCGCGGCCTTGGGGCATTTAGAGGCACAGATGCCGCAGCCTATGCATTTGTCCTGGTTTATGACATGCAGTTTCTTCAATTCACCTGATGCTGCAAGGACAGGGCATATCTTGGCACACGCATGACATCCTATGCACTTGTCTGTAACAAACGCCTTCGGACGCTTTGGTATATAATCTACAATCGCATTTGTAGGGCACTTGGTCGTGCAAAGACCGCACACCCTGCATTTATCCAGATCTATTCTCGAAAGGTAGTTAGTGACCTTTGCAGCATTATATGGGCAGACCTTAACACACAACCCGCAGGCGATACATCCAACCTGGCAATTTTTCTTCGTGACAGGGCCTTTGTCTTTTGAGTGACAGCTTACAAGCACCTCTTTGGCCATCGGTAAAATTTCTATCACTTTTGTAGGACAGGTCTGCGCACATACTCCACAGGCCGTGCATTTTACAGGGTCAATTACAGGAAGGTTTTCCTCATTCATGGTTATAGCACCGAAAGGACAGGCGCGTGAACATGAGCCATAGCCGAGGCACCCGTATATGCATGCCTTGTCGCCTCCGCTTGCGAGAATGGCTGCCTTGCAATCCTTAATACCCTCGTATTTGAACCTGCGGACTGATTTGGAACATCCCCCCTGGCAGAACACCCTCGCTATCTTCGGCTCTGTAACTTCAGCTACCTTGCCGGTAATTCTGGCAACAGCTTCAGCACTTGCAGCACCGCCGGGAGTGCACAGGCTCGGCTTTACATCAGGATTCGATACAACAGCCTCTGCATACTGGCGGCAGCCCGGAAATCCACAGGCCCCGCAGTGAGCATGAGCAAGGACTTCTGATACCTGCTCGACCCTCGGGTCCTCTTTAACTGCATACTTCTTGGCTGCAAAGGCAAGGCCCATTCCGAAAACAGCGCTAATACCCAGCAAAAATGCCGCAGTAAATTTCAGCAGCTCGGCAAGGTCAACTGTTTCCCTCACCTCAACGCCACCGCCAACTCCAGCGTAAAGCATGGACGTGCAGAAGACCAGGAGTGCTGCAGTCAATATGGATATCTTTATTTTCTTTCTGTTATTCAATTCTGCCATGGTTTACCTTCTATATTAATTTTTTTATACAATAGCTGAATACTTTTTGCAATACATCAGCTTTCACAATGTTATTAATCCCGAAAAGCCTGTAAATGCCAGTGCGATCAACCCAGCAATAATAAACGATATGGGCAGTCCCTTAAACGGACGCGGTACATCCGCAACCTCAAGTTTCTCACGAATACTTGCCATAATGATAAGGGCCAGACCGAACCCTATTCCTGACCCGAGGGCGAAGGCCATGCTCTCAAGAAAATTATAATGTTCTCCCGCATTTTTCAGGGGTACTGCAACTATAATACAGTTTGTTGTAATCAGGGCCAGGTAAACGCCGAGTTTGTAATACATGGTGGGGCTGACCTTTTTCATTATAGTATCTGCTGACTGCACAAAAGCGGCAACGATACCGATAAAAATAATAATCTTAAGGAACGTCAACTGCAGAGGTATCATGATGAACTGGTATACGACCCAGCTCAGGGCCGCGCTGACTACCATCACCATGGTAAAGGTTATACTCATCCCGACAGCCGTCTCCATCTTTTTGGAGACCCCGAAGAAGATACAGAGTCCCAGAAACATGGTAAAGACAAAGTTGTTGATTAAGGCAGATGAAACGACTAATTGAAAAAGTTTGACGAGATCAATATTCATTTTATTTCCTCTT
>QZIL01000026.1 GCA_003599025.1 Nitrospiraceae bacterium
TAAACTGACCGAGCATGTTCCGATACTGGGAAGACCATGTTGTCTTGTGTACGGTTCAAAGGACAATGAACTGAAGCCGTCCCAGCCGTTCAGGACCCTTATCCTGCAGGAAACGATAAAACGTGGCATACTGGCATCAAGTCTCGTCATCAGTTATTCCCATACGGATGAGGACGTGGACAGGACGGTTGATGCTTTCAATGAAGCGTTCCGTATTTACCGGAAGGCCTTGGATGAAGGGATCGAAAAATATCTTGCGAGCAGACCTGTAAAGCCTGTCTGGCGGAAATTTAATTAATCACTTTTTTTATGACCCGATGAAGAATGCACAGAAAATTGTCGGCTTAATACCCGCAGGAGGAAGAGCCTCCAGGCTGAATCCCCTTCCGTTCAGTAAGGAGTTATTTCCTGTCGGTTTCCATGCAACTGATAAGGGACTGCGTCCCAAAGTTGTGAGCCATTACCTTCTTGAAAAGATGCGGCATGCAAAGATTACTACTGCGTATATAATATTGCGGGAGGGTAAATGGGATATCCCTTCATATTTTGGCGATGGTAAATTGCTTGATATGCATCTGGCCTATTTAATGATGGATCTACCTTTCGGAGTCCCTTTTACCCTTGACCAGGCGTATCCTTTTATAAAGGATTCCATGGTAGCACTGGGTTTCCCGGATATGATCTTTCATCCTGATGACGCATTTGGAGAACTACGACTCAGGCTCGAAGAGTCTGAAGCCGAAGTTGTACTGGGACTGTTCCCTGCGCATAATCCTAGCAAGACGGATATGGTTGAACTTGATGAAAGGGGAAGGGTTAGAAGAATCCATATAAAACCTCACTGCACGGAACTGCTGTATGCATGGGAGATTGCTGTATGGACCCCGGTTTTTACAGAGTTTTTGCACGAATATGTTCTGTCTCTGCGTGAGAAGTATAAGAAAAGGAGGACTGACTCTGGAGAGCAGGAAGAGCTCCATGTGGGTAATGTCTTTCAGGCTGCTATAAAAAACAGGATGCGTGTGGATTCGGTGCTCTTCCAGGATGGCAGTTGTCTTGATATTGGGACTCCGGAGGACCTGATCTCGGCGATACACAGAGCTACCCTGGATAAAGCAAATAGGAGCGTAAAGATATAACAATGATTAAAGATGATATCAAACTGACTGTCATTAAACCTAGGTCCGGATGGCAGGTCATAGATTTCAGGGAGCTTATTGAATACCGGGATTTATTTCTTTCTCTGGTCACGAGACAGATCAAGACATTATATGCCCAGACAATACTCGGTTTCTCATGGGCTATATTGAGACCCCTCATCCAGATCGTGATTTTTACGGTTATTTTCGGTAATGTCGCAAAGGTATCAACTGACGGCATACCTTATTTTCTGTTTTCCAGTGTTGCCATAATCCCATGGACTTATATGTCACAGGCCATGTCCGAATCGAGCGAGAGCCTTGTCAGCGGCCAGGGCATGCTCGGGAAGATATATTTTCCGAGGCTGGTATTTCCACTTACTGCCGTTTTATCAAGACTGGTTGACTTCGGGATTTCTATAATCATTATACTGATCATTCTTCTTTACTATCATGTATTACCCACGTGGAATCTGCTTTTATTTCCCCTTTTCTTGATAGTAATGACGATCATTCCCGCCGGTATCGGCCTGTGGCTGTCGACTCTGGCAATCCGGTTTCGTGATGTCAGACATGCGATGCCTTTTGTGCTTCAGATGCTTATTTATACTGCCCCTATCGTCTATTCGGCGTCTTCCATACCCGAGAAATACAGGATCTTATATTCAATAAACCCTCTTGTGGGAGTAATCGAAGGGTACAGGGCTTGTCTTCTCGGTCTTCCTGTCCCCTGGATTTATATCATTCCAGGTATTGTGACGGCAATTGTTATTTTTATAAGCGGTGCACTCTATTTCAGGAAAATGGAGCGCATTATAGTAGATGTTATTTAACATCGTGGAAATAAACAGAGGACTGAAATGAAGAACACCTCATCTGCCATAACCGTTGAGAATCTCAGCAAGTGTTACAGGATAGGACTGAAAGAGGAAATGAACGACAGTATTGTAAAGAGCCTGTTTGGCTTTATAAAGAGCCCAATTAAAAATTACCGCAGGTACCGCTCACTTTATAAATTTGATGATACAGAATCTGAAGTCGAGTCTCCTGATATCATATGGGCATTAAAGGATGTTTCGTTTAGCGTAAAAGAAGGGGAGATCGTCGGCATTATCGGTGTCAACGGAGCCGGGAAATCAACCCTGCTTAAAATACTTTCACGTATTACTGACCCGACGCATGGGCAGGCCACTATCCGGGGGAAGATATCGAGCCTGCTCGAAGTTGGCACAGGATTTCATCAGGAGCTTACCGGCAGGGAGAATGTGTATCTTAATGGTACGATCCTGGGTATGAAGAAGAAAGAATTGGACAGAAAATTTGATGAGATAGTGGATTTCTCAGGTATAGATAAATTTATCGATACACCGGTCAAAAGATACTCCAGCGGAATGAAAGTACGCTTGGCCTTTGCCGTTGCTGCACATCTAGAGCCTGAGATACTGCTAATTGATGAGGTTCTGGCTGTTGGAGATGCTGAATTTCAGAGAAGATGTCTCAATAAGATGGAGGATGTGAGCCATCAAGGGAGAACGGTACTTTTTGTTTCTCATAGTATGCCTGCAGTTACGCGGTTATGTCCAAGAACTATTCTACTTAATGGTGGAGGCATAGCCGCGGACGGACCCTCCCATCAGATTGTAAGCATATATATGAATTCTGAAAAGGCCACCAAAGCAGAACGTACGTGGAGCGGAACAGATCAAGCCCCAGGGGATGATGTGGTCCGTTTATATTCCGTGCGTGTACGGCCAGAAGGCGGTGAGGTTGCAGAAGCAGTGGATATCAGAAAGTCCACTGCAATTGAGATTGAATACGACGTGCTCCAGTCAGGATATGTGTTTATGATTTATTTTCATGTTGTCAATGATGAAGGAGTAGAGGTCTTTTTATCTATTGACAATGATAATGCGTGGCGTGACAAACCACGACCTGCTGGAAGATATTTAAGCACGTCATGGATACCTGGCAATTTGATGTCTGAAGGGATTTTTTTCATCTCGCCAGGGATCAGGACACTTAATCCCAATATCCGCAGATTGAAGGCAGAAGATGCTGTAGCATTCCAGATCATTGACAGTCAGGACGGAGATACTGCGCGCGCAGGTTTCACAGGGAATATTGCTGGAATAGTGAGACCCCTTTTAAAATGGGAGACCGAGTTTGGTCTCCGTTCCGGCAGTCCTCTAGCCTGAGCTTCAAATCAGTTTCATGATATGGATTATGCGTCATGTGACGTTCATGGTAGTATCAGGACATTTCTGAAAACAAATTATGCAGAACAGGTATCAATATGTAAAAATAAAGGGTGAGCCGAAAAGATTTTTCTGCCTGCAGCAGAATCCTTTTTTTCTTGCATGTCTGCTGTTTTTTAGTAAGAATACTTTGCAACCTCATTCCGATGAAGACGGCGTTAATAAGCGGTCGCTTCATCAAATGATAAATAGACTCCAAGCTTATTTTTCATCGACCAGGACTAATTTGTTGAAGGTTGGCAGTTTTGTAAAACATAAGTATCATTTTAATAATAGCGACGAGATGGTGGAGCTCCCTTTTTACGGACAGTTTTGTATTCTTGTAAACAAGGGGCATAAGATCCTTGATCTAAGCAGGAATGTGGCGATAAAAGTATACAGGAGCGATGTTGATGTCTCTACTATTACAAACGAATTGGACCGATTAAAAAATGGCTCACTGTTCGATTTCGCCCCGTCTATCAGAAAGTGGAGCATTGAAGATCGGTGGTATGAAGAGGATTATATAAGCGGCACCCTGGAATATTCTTTTAAACCTCTCGACACATCACTTTTAATGAATAAATTTTCAAGGGATGTTATTCCCTGTCTTGAAAGATTGATTGCATTTCGCTCACCGGTCCTCGCACCTTGTTCTGAATATGTTAACGGGATAAAGAACTCATTGAGCAATGGCGGGATGCTGAGTCAGGTGACCGATGGAGAGATCACCAGAAAGATATGGGCTTTTATCGATTGCATTTCTGAGAGGATTCTTGTGGTTGGGAAAAATCCGGTATGTCTTGTTCTCTCACACGGGGATTTTTGCCCGGCCAATATGCTTAACACAAGTCACGGATTAAGAATTATCGACTGGGAAAGCGCGACTTCCAGGAGTGCGTTGTTCGATTATTACAGCTACTTTTTCTTCCGTCCCCTCCATCAGAATCTCTCTGTTGAAGAATGCTGTACTGAAATCAAATTAACACTCCCGATCTTTTTGTCTAAATTGGGTATAACTGTTTCCGATGTCACTCAGATCTTGCAGGCTTCGGATGCGATGTACCGCCGCCTTTTTTATTTAGAACGGATAGCAATGCTCATTGAGCGCCAGAAGTATGACACGAAATTAAATGTCCTGGGAAACATTTCAAAATATATCGATGTATTTAATCGTTATGAAGAGATATCTTCCGATCTTGTAGCGGACCATGTAACTGTGAATTAAAATGAAACTGTTTGTATACGAATATACTGGCAAATGAGCAATAAACCTTTGGTAAGCATCTGCACTCCTGTTTACAATGGAGAGAGACATCTAGAGGATTGTATCAAGAGCGTTCTCTGCCAGACGTATGAGAATTACGAATATATTATTGTCGATAACGCTTCCACTGACAGTACCCCCGTAATAATCGACCGATACAAAAAGGTCGATAAACGCATCAAGACCTTCAGAAATGAAAAGACGGTATGCATGGAAGACAACTGTAACCTGTGTTCTACTCATTGCTCAGATGAGTCGGAGTGGATCAAATACGCTCTGGCTGACGATTATCTGTTCCCCGACTGTGTTGAAAAAATGGTCCTGGTCGGAGAGTCGGACAAAGAGATTGGTATTGTCTCAGCATACCGAATGGCCGGCAATATGGTAACGAATATGGGACTGCCGATGGAACAGAATGTGTTTGAAGGCCCCCAGATACTGAAGCAGCAGATACTCAGGAAACTGCATGTCGCCAGCAGTTCACCCAATACGGTCATGTACAGAAAAAGGGTCTTTGATGAATTAAAGGGATTTGACAATAAATATGATCATAGTGATACAGAAATGGCTTTCAGATTGTTGGACAAATATAAACTTGGTTTTTCTCATTATGTGCTGACAAAATCAGGAAGAGAGCAGGGGGGCGGGGAATATCGTTCTATTATGCGTGGTAATAAGACACGAGAGTATCTGGCCTTTGGTTACAAGAATATAAAGAAATATGATAGTGTTGACTTTGAACAGCATGAACTAAGGGAATTAAGAAAATATTATACCAATGAAATTGCTGATTTTATAGCAACCAAGCTTGGTTATTTTGAATGGGGGGACATCAGGAGGCTCCTTGCAGAAACCCCTGCGGACATAAAAGACGAGTTAAAACGGACATATATGCGGCATCCTTTTCATTTTATGAAGAAATACCTTAAATCACTTTATAATACCGGGAACCATATGAGGGAGAAACGTGCACGAGGATAGTCTGTATGCATACCCGATCGTTATGATAAGTAAAATATGAATCTGTTTGTAATTGCCTGGCAGTTCCCAAAAGAACATCATTCCCGAATTCTGAAAGAGCTTGGCAGGATGACCGGTATTTATCCTCAACTGGATCCCGAAACCCTCTGGTCGCTAGATGATGCGGAAATACCGGTTTTTGCCGCGTCGATGCACACATCCGAGTATGCATCGACGCCCAGGAGGTATGTTGCGCATAAATCAGGAGAGGTTGTTTTTTATAGCGGGCTGCCTATTAATCCGAATGCTAAATATGCCGCTCACCATGCCGAATCCCTTTCTTCTCACTGGAATCAGCTGACTGAAGACCTGGAAGGAATGTACTGTATTGTACGTATTCATGACAGGCCATCCAAACTTGAACTGATAACTGACATAACAGGAATGGAACAGGTGTACTGTTTTCAGAAGGATGGCTCGTGGCTTATCAGTAATAGTGTGCATCTTATAACGCGCATTGTCAGGGACCCTGCGTTGGATCCTTCCGGGATAGGCATGTTTCTTAGTTCGGACTGGGTCTGGGATGACCTCACTTTAGTATCCGGTGTCAGTGTAATATCAGGAGGACAGCTTTGGACATGGACTGAAGGAAGGGATGGACCGCAGAGGCAAACATATTATGGTCCTTCTCAGTTGGCGGATTTGTCCCAAAAGAAGTTTTCCCTAACATATTTCAAAAAACTCTCCAATGATATGATGCGTGTTGTTACGGGTTTAAGCTGGAGTTTTGATCAGGTGAATTGCGCCCTTACCGGTGGGCGTGATTCGCGTTTAGTATCAGCTTTTTTCATTAATGCCGGGTTACCTGTTAAATATTATACATTTGGTGAGCCGTCAGGTACGGATGCAAAAATAGCCCGGCAAATCGCTGATACATTTGAATTGAGTTATAAACTTATATCAGTAACTTCTTCTGATGTGTTAAGTCATTGGGATGACATGTCCCGGCAGATCGTGCTTCAGGGTGACGGTATGGCCTCGATAGATTTGATACCATCTGTTTTAGCATGTCTTGAAATGGAAAATGATAAATTACATGTAGACGTAGGGGGGACAGGCGGGGAAATGGGAAAGGGTTTTTACAGCAGGCCTGACCTGGATTTTTTCCTGAACAGATTCAATAAAGAAAAAATGAGGCATTACTTGTCTAATATTATAGCCCGTAACTATGGCGGGATTATCCGCCAGGAAGCTGTGGAAGTTACCCGGAAGCATGTTAACAGTTTTGTGAACCATTATACTGACGCCGGATTTGCCCCTGTTGATATACCGGATGTATTCTTCCTCTATTCGCGCCTCAGAAGAAGAAGGGGAAGCAATAAGCGAGTGTATATGCAGTATCAGGACTTTTTTACTCCCTTTATTACACGGCCCTTTATTGAAGCCGTGTTTTCGATGCCGGCGGTACGACGTTATACAGAACCGCTGCACTATAATTTGATCCACCTCCTGTCACGTGAGCTGCATAGTTTACCGCTGGATTCGTCACCATGGGAATCCCAGAAATGTACGACTCACTTGTTAGACTTTTACGGCAAAAGGATATCGGGACGGTTCCGTCATGGCATTTCACGCATTATGGCTTTTAAAAGCAAGCCCCAAAAAACATCCAACAAAATACATACCGCGACCGATATGTTTGACAACGTATCGTGGTTTAAGGCCAAGCGTCAAGAGGTCCGCGAGTACTGTCTTGACCAAAAGAATTCAATAATATGGGATTTTGTTGACCGCGCATCATTCGAGAAAATCAGTTCTCAGAAAAATAATCCTGACGGACTTTTAGGATACGGGACTTACATAACCCTTTATTTCAGAATCGCTACTTTATTCTATTACGAAAGAAGCCTGATGAATAATTCTTGAAACATTAGGGCCTTGCTTGTACAGTTAATGTCTGCCATGCCGGCGGACTCTACACATACCACTTTTGGGGACATGCCTTAGACTGAAGCTGCTTTGTAGTTGACTGAATTCCTTTTTTCAATCCTTTTCAGAGCTGAGTTTACAAGAGTACGGGAACGAAGTGGCTGCATAATATTTACAAAATTACTTGACTTTATTGCTAATAAATTATAATGCTATGCAATATGTTTCTGAGTGATATCATCATAAACTCAGCAGAGGCTGCTCTGCAGTTTCAGTTAAATGACGGGTCATTCCCTCCGGGAATGAACGGGCCTTACCGCGACCCCGAGACTCCTGTACGCAACACAGCTCACTGGCTGATCACGATGCTGAAAGCATATGATATCTCCGGTGATGCCAAGTTCAGGGAATCAGCCTGGATGGCGGTCAAATATATATTATCACCGGTTACCCGTCCGATGAGCGCTACTTTTTTCTGCCGGAAAAAGCCGGACAAAGATTTCTGTAATGGACTCATGGGCCAGGCATGGATAATTGAAGCGCTTGCGATTTCAGGCAGTGAACTGGAAGACGAAAGTCATATTGAGCTCGCAAGAAATGTCTTCATGATGCATCCGTTTGACCAGCAGGCTGGCCTATGGAGGCGTGTGAATGTTGACGGGAGCTACAACAGCTTTGACATGACGTTTAACCATCAGCTGTGGTTTGCTGCAGCTGGTGCTATGCTCTGCAAAAGAACAGACGACGAAATAGCTTCAATGATAAAAATATTTATGGATCGCGTACTGGAAACCAACCTGAGGGTTGACAGTTCAGGCCGTATCATACATACCATAGCATGGCCGTCTGCTAAACCGAAGGGGATCCGGAAAATGATATCATATCTTCGCGGCTTTCATCATTCTCAGATAACTGATAGCGGGATGGTCAGTAAAGAGATCGGATATCATGCTTTCAATATGTATGCTTTTTCGATCTTAAAACGGTGTATGTCTGAACATCCCTTATGGAAGAGTGACAAGTTTTTATCAACGTTGGGCTTTATGGATAAATCGGAGTTCATACAAGGGCTTGAGAACAATATGTATGGGTATTCGTATAACCTTTCCGGATTTGAGACGGCTTTTACAATCCAGGAATTCCGCTCCCAATTCTCTTTTTCCAAAACAGAAGAATGGTGGATGGAGCAACAATTACAGCGCTCTTATGATCCTGAAATGAAGATGCTGAACAGGTCGACGGACGATCAGGAAACACTCTCGGCACGGCTTTATGAGGCAACACGGATCAGAGACATGAAAGTCAGGATAAAATAAAATATGGCAGTAAAAGGATCAAAGGAAGCTGTGTATTGAACAACCTGCTGATTAAAGAGATTGTTTCCGAGATACGAGGAGTGGTTTCAGACAAGCAAAGAAAACCGATTCACAGAATTATTTACGAATTGCTCTCCTACCTGATAATTAACAGGGATTTTCCGAAATATTACTCCCGAAACCTGCTGCACCGCAGGGATATTCTTAATTATCTGGATTATTATTGCGGTAAAAACGAATTCTATAAAATTCGGACGCGTGTAAAAGACTTGCAGCTCATGCCTTTTCTTGAGAATAAGGTGCTGTTCCATTATCATTTTCTGGGATCGGGGATAAGGCTCCCCATTCACCTGGGATATAATATTGGCACGAAATATTTTACTTCGGACGGAAGTAGGGCCATACCTGATCTTGTCAGTTTTTCCTCGCTTGTTCAACAGCAGATTTCAATGACCCGATCCGGATCTGTATTTATTAAACCGATCGATGGTTTTGGCGGCAGGGATTGTTTCCGGGTCGACGCCGGCATGCTGGGATCAGACTATGTCGCCGATAGTTACAAGAAAATCAGCACATCAAAGTATCTGTTTCAGGAGACTATTGTTCAGCATCCCCGTATCAAGGAGGTATATGCTAACAGTATTAATACACTCAGGATACATTCATGTACTTATAAAAGCGGTCAAACAGACCTTATATCAGCTTACATGCGGTTTGGCTCAAGAGGAAGTTTTGTGGAAGGCGGGGGATTGGGAACGATATTTATTCATATTGATATGAACACCGGAAAACTGGGCACTTTTGCATACAAGAATTTTGAATACGGTGGAGACAAATTTACTCGTCACCCGGATACGGGATATGAGTTTTCAGGTTTTCAAATCCCTCATTTTAAGGAAGTTCTTGATATGGCAAGGGCCGCCGCTGCCATTCTTCCTTACAGACTCGTCGGCTGGGATATTGCCGTTTCTGAAACCGGGCCGGTGCTGCTTGAAGGCAACATCAATTTCGGTTTCTGGGGAGCTCAGATAGCAGACAGCGGGTTCAAAAAGAACAAGGTGTTCAGGACATTCTTTGAGGAACTTGAGAACAAGTAATGTCACTTGAAGATCAGTCTGTCATATGTTTCGCGCCGGACCCATGGGACTCCATGTGGAGAAACCGTCACCAGATCATGTCCAGATTATCGCGGAAGAACAAGGTGCTCTATGTTGAACCTGAAACGTATTGTATTCGCGATGGAATTAGACAGGCAGTAAAATCAGTAAGAGGGGGCACTCGTGATGAGAGGTTAATATCCGTAAATGACCGGCTTTGGATATACAAGCATCCCTGGTGGGGAGTGAACAGCCATTGGCCTGTTCTAAAACAGGTTGGCTTCAGACTGCGTATTTGGGCAATTCAAAGGGTGATCAAGCGACTTGACATTAAGTCCCCGATACTATGGGTTGTTGATCCGCGATTTGAAAACATGGCCCGGCATATTAAGAAATCGCTGCTCTGTTATCATGTCGTCGATAATTATTCGGCTGCACCATACTATTCCGATAAAATTCGCTCTGATTTAGAAAAGGCCGAAAGAAAGCTCCTTCTCACAGCGGATCTTGTAATTGTTACCGCCCCGTTTCTCATGGAAGAAAAAAGCAGGTATAACAATAATGTCCATTTAGTAAAGAACGCGGTGGATTATGAGCAGTTTTCCGCATTAAAGCATTTGAAAAGAAAGCCTGATGATATGCTGAATATGCCTGGACCTATTATCGGATATATTGGCGCGGTAAATGAAAAGCTTGATTACGAGCTTCTCAACACCGTTGTTCGCAGAAAGCCCGAGTGGTCTTTTGTTTTTGTCGGTGTGTACCCTAAGACTCCCGGATCTCCGGCATCCAGGTTTGCAGAGGATCATCCTCCCAATGTGTTTTTGCTTGGACGACGAGATGTTAAAGATATTCCGAAATATATTCAAGCCTGTAGTATATGTATTTTGCCTTACCGCAGGGATGAATACACGCGAGCCATAGATTCATTGAAATTGTATGAATATTTTGCATGCGAAAAACCGGTAGTAGCTACTGACATTCCAGTTATTCGTGAGCATAGCGATGCACTGTATATTGCCGTCGACTCGCAGGATTTTGTACAAAAAATCGAAGTGGCAATGGCATCACAGGAACCGAAGAAACGTTTACTCCAGCGTTCTATTGCGATGCAAAACACCTGGGACATGAGAGTTGAGCAGTTGTCATCTATTATTGAAGCCAAGTTGCACGGATGTTAGTTATTCTGTGTTCAGAAAGTGAAAGAACATCTTAGTGGTTAGTGAAAAAGTTACGAAACATATGCGACATAGGTATATAGTCGAATAAATGGATCATTACGCAAAAGCATACCCGATATTTAGTAGGATACGAGGCTATAGGAGGATGCAAGATATGCTCAATAGCCTCAGTAAATTTGAAGGAAGTGAAGTTGCGAGTGAACGATTAAGAATAATAAAGTTTTATGTGGAATACGGAGAGGCAGCAACAAAGGAAGCCTTTGGAGCCGACCGTAAAGTAATCAGCAGGTGGAAAAGAAGGCTACAGGATAATAGAGGGGAATTGTCCTCGTTAATTCCCCAGTCAATGCGTCCACACCGGACAAGGCGCTCAGAGATACCGGTTGATATTGTTGAATATATACGGTAGATGAGACAGGAGCATCCCCGGATGGGAAAAGAGAAACTGAAAATATTTGTAGATGATTATTGCAAAAACAAGGGGTTAACTCCAATATCGGAGTCCTCAATAGGCAATATCATCAAGCGGTATAAACTGTTCTATCAGAAAACCGGCAGGATATACCATGATCCAGCCCACTGGAGGGCCCGCAGCAAGAATACCCCGCACAGCAAATTGAGATTAAAACATCCCATGAAGCCAGAGGAGGTTCGGACACATAGTCTCTGATAAAGTTGAACGAATAACAGATAGAATTAAAGATTATTTTTACAGTGCGATAGACGCTAAGGGTAAATTTGCACTGACCTTAAACTACAAGAAACGGACCAGCAGGAACATGAAGGATTTTTACAAGAGGTTTCAGAGCGTGTATCCATATGCTATTGAATCATGGCAGTCTGACAATGGGGGAGAGAATAAAGGAGAGTTTGACGAGCAATTAAGAAAAGATGGGGTTCCTCATTACTTCTCTTATCCACGATGTCCAAAGATCAATACCTACATTGAACGGTATAACAGAACCGTCCAGGAAGAGTTTATCGATAACAATCTTGATATAATTTGTGATAAGAAGTTATTTCATCAGAAACTGGCAGATTACGTTATCTTTTACAATGCACAGAGACCGCATAAGTCATTAGGCTTAAAAAGCCCTTTGCAGTACATCATTGACAACGGAGGTTTGTCGCATTTGTCTCTAACTTATACAGTTAGTTGACAGGCAGTCCCTTTTATGATAAAGAGTATAAAGCGCTCAGAATATTTCAATCCAGTGAGTTAACTTCGTTACGCAGAGAGCACCTTGTTCTGTGTCAGAATATTTAACATGAATGTTCAATCGGCAATATTGGTGTCGCATTTATTTACAATTGTCTAAACTAAATGTTACGGTTCAGTATACAATTATTATTAATATCAAGCAATTATCTTTTGGGCATATATTTTGCAATGGTTTTAGCAATCATAACCTTTACCATTGGGCAACGACCCTTTTTCTAAAATACCTAAATAGTATTGATTGAAACAATTAAATTAACGAGTTATAACTTTAAACGAAAATATTAATGGAGGCAAATATGGCAAGTACATTAATGAAAAAATATAAATTCTGTCCTTTACGAAATAGCTGGATATATTTCGTATTGACTTTAAGCTGCCTGTTGATATGTCAAATGTCTATACAGGTTGCTTGTGCCCAGGATGATATTAAAACAATAACGTCGGATGTCAGGATTACTCACGGGGAACAATGGAGATATTTTAAAGGAGTTGAAAAACCACCCCGTTACTGGACTCAGAGCGGTTATGACGCCAGTTCATGGTCTTACGGAATGACAGGCTTGGGTTACGGCAGTTCTTTAATTAAGACCAGCCTGAACGATATGAAGGGGAATTATGCCACTATATATGCCCGGCATGAGTTCTTGATAAAAAATATTTACATAGTTACAGGAATGTCGTTGTCTGTTGTTTGTGACGGTCCTTTCAAAGCGTATATAAATGGGGTAGAGGTAATCAGTAACAATGCCATCAATAACTTCTCGGCTGAAGAACTGGACATCAGCGGGTTTATCCATGAATTGTTACCTGGAATGAACGTCCTGGCAATTGAGTGTACCAATGATGATATAAAAAGTAATGATTTTACTTTTATTCCTTACTTTGATGTCTTTGAATATCAGGGAGGGAAGGCACAATGAAAATAAATAGAATGGTAAAAGAAATCATGAATAAAAAAAGTAATCTTCTGAAGTATATAAAGGTCATTTTCATGATAGTTGTCCTCATGATCACAGCGTCAAGCGGACCTTCCTTTGCCGGCGATGCAAAATATATAATCCTGCTTGTTGCAGACGGCTGGGGACCTAAGGCGATTGAAGCAACCAATAGTTATACAGGTATTACCCCATCATATCAGACCACATGGTCCAAACACTGGATGTCAACATTCCCGGAAGGCGGGAATTACGATTCGGCGCAGGCTTGGTCCAATTTCAATTATTCGAAGAATAACTGGGCAGACAGCTCCGCCTGTGCCACTGCGCTTTATACAGGGAATAAGACTGCCAATGCAAGGGTCAATGTCTCATCGGATGCCTCAACAAGATTTACTTCTATCGCTGAAATTGCAAAGCAGAACGGATTAGGAGTAGGTGCCGTCAGTTCAGTCAATATTTCACATGCCACTCCTGGAGGATGGATGGCGCATAATGATGATCGTGGGAACACATTCGCTATTGCTGATGAAGGACTTTTCGGTAATCCCAACACCACGGGGACGGTTGCAACTGATACTAAATATGGCGGTGGGCACGGTCCGAATGACATTGCGGATGTTGTGATAGGTGCGGATGGTCTCGCTTATGTTAGCAGTCAGATACTGACTAAGCTGAGAAACGAGACCGGGCAGTCCGGAAAGCATGTGCTGGTTGAAAAGTATCCCGGAACCAATTCTATGCCTAATGCTGTAGATTCGTTAATGGCCAGGGCCAACGATGCAGGAACGACAAAACTGGTAGGATTATTCGACCATGTTTATCAAAACGCAAGTGGATCAGGTTATCTGACGGAGAACCCGAAACTTTCTGAAAGCACCCGTGCAGCTTTGAAAGTACTTGGAAAGAACACTCAGGGGTTTGTGTTAATGGTAGAGGGCGGTGCTATAGACTGGGCAGCCCACGGTAATGATATGGGTAAGCTGATAGGAGAAGTAAAGGACTTTGATAACGCTGTCTCTGAAGTGATTGACTGGGTGCAGAAGACTGGTTACTGGCAGGGAAGCGCTCATGACGCAAGTTGGAGCAATACGCTGGTAATTGTGACCGGTGATCATGATTGTGGATATCTGACCAAGAACAATGGTGTATTTGCAAATCAGCCTCTTGGTGTTATCAATGACACGACAATTAGCAAAGAAAAGATAGTATCCGGCACCAACGGACGTCGTGCAAGCTGGGAAGATACCAACGGGAATAATTTGATCGATACGGGTGAGACAGTTTACTGGTACTGGAATTCAGGTGACCATACCAACTCGCTTATACCTCTGTACACAAAGGGAGCAGGTTCATCGCTTTTTGCTCAATATGCCACGGGATATGACAGCGTTCGCGGATCATATCTTGACGATACAAAGGTTTTTCATGTAATGAACAGTTCTGTTAAACAACAATGTACAATCACCGGATCGATTAACGCAATCCCTGGACAGACTCTGTACGGAAATCCCATCGATCTTAGCCTGATTACCAGTGAAACGAATGCATCAAATGTGGTCTACACAGTAACTACAAACGCAACATGTCCGGCACAGGCAGATGCCACACTTATAGCAAAGAGAAGCAGTTGGAAGTACGATATTGAAAATACCGGTACTACATGGATGAACACTAGCTATAACGATTCGGGTTGGCTCACTGGCAGCGGTCTGTTCGGCAGCGATGTAAAGGCCTCACCTGATATTGCATCAAGTTATTTTTCGACGCCGATCTCAAATACCAAGTATTCCATGTTCTTCAGGAAAAACTTTACCGTGTGCGATCCTTCTCAGGTAACAGCACTGACCCTCGGTGCCTCTTATGACGACGGCGTTGTGGTTTATATAAACGGCACACAGGTCTATATCGACGGAGTGACCGGAAATCCACCGTTATGGAATGGTTCATCTGCTGGTCATGCTGCCGGTTCCGGCGGGGTACCTGTTTACCAGTCCAAGGACCTCTCAGCTCTTATCGGGCTAAATGCCCTGAAAAGCCTGCTTGTTCCGGGAACTAACGTAATATCGGTCGGAGTATACAACATTGTGTCTAATCCAGCCAGCACCGACATTGTATGGGACGGAGAACTCAAAATCAGTTCAGCTGGTACGGTAACCCTTTTTACAGGCAATAATATACAGGCACAGTCTGTTAACACTACAGGCTGGACCAATGGCGTAAAGACCCTGCAGGTAACGGCAAACGATGCTACATGTGGGGAACCACTTACCCCTGTTAACACAACATTTACCTTTGACAGTTCTTCTGCAAGTAGTGATAAGCTCTTGACCTCGGAAAATACCCCGATTGCAGTGTTTGGACCTACTGAAGGGGACAGCGGTATTCTTATGCAGCGTTTCCGTGTTGACAGCAATAATATCGGAAACGGACAGGTTGTTCTTAGCTTGCTTACCCTTGTTGACGACGGGACTTCGACAAACATATCAAATGCCAAAATATATATTTCAGATACGAGTGCGTCAACGCTTCCTACTGGCGCGGTACTCATTGGAAGTACGGGCGTCTGGAACGGTTCAACGACAACAATTAGCCTAAATGGGGGCACACAGGGTGACAGGACAGTATCTAATGGGACACCCAAATATATATATATTGTATACGACATAGCCGGTGGTCAGGCCTGGAACACGGTCAAATCTCGTGTTACCGCTCTGTCTGTTGCCGCTCCAGACATCGGCGCTGCAAGTATTGGGAGTTCAAACACTCTTACTATCGCCAACTGTGTGCCAACTGGTACTATATCAATTCTACCCGGACAGACCCTCTACGGGAACATAGTTGATCTGACTTCAATAGTAAATACTAGCAATACGACCAGCCTGACTTATAAAGTAGAACAAATCGTAACGTGTGATGTCAATCCAAACGGTACATACGTAGAAGCTGAAAAATATTCAGGTTCAATAAACAAAATAGGGACACTTGATTTTTCGACTTCTCAGTCCGGTTATCTGGGTACTGGTTATCTGACTACACACTGGTTTATCAATCAGGGGTGGGAACCTCAGCCCGGTCAGGATTGTCCTGTGGGCGTAATAGGTGCATCAGGAAAAGAATATCAGGTCAACTTCCCGACATCCGGTGTTTATAAAGTATGGTTAAGGGCATATGCTCCCCACAACTGCCCTTCCAACGATCCTAATAATCCGGATTGTCTTATATACGGACCATGGTTTAATTCCGCATATGTCGGTCTGAACGGTGCCTGTACAGGTGCAATTACAACGGATTATTTCTACAATGTCTGGAAATGGACAAATACGAAACAGTTTGTTAACGGACAACCGCTCGGCACTAATACAATTACCATAAACGAGCCCGGAACACATAAGCTCAACATATGGATAAGAGAAGCCGGATTCGGAACATCAGCTCCCGGTTTTATGGTTGATGGCATTTATGTAACCAAGGGTACAGAGACTCCGACAGATGCTTCACGCGGAATAACTATTGACCCTACCACATGTAATCCGCCTCCTTTGTTTCAAGGAAATGCGACCCAGGCACAGACGGTAAGTACTACTACTTGGTCGAATGGAGAAAAGCGCCTGACCGTGACAGGTAATGACGAAGTATGCGGTGACTCGCTTACTCCAGCAGTCAGCACATTTTCTATTGACCATAACAACCGTCCTGCGTCCGCCATTACCAGCCCGGTCAACGGGACGACAATTACAAGCGTTGATCCAAATCCTTACACCATAACTGGAACAGCCAGCGATGACGTGCTGGTAAACAGTATCAAGGTTTCTACAGATGGGGGCCAGACGTGGAGCAACGCGTCCTGCCCGAATTGTCCAGGGGCAACGGTGAACTGGACATACAGCTGGACGCTTCCAGCCAATGGAAATTATACGTTAAAGAGTAAGGCGGTGGACAGTGCCGGAGTGGAACAGATACCGGGAGGCGGAGTATCGGTTGCTGTTTATAGGGGAGGTCCGTCCGTATCATCCACAAACCCGCTCAATATCTCGACTGCGATTGTTGCTGACAGCTCGGTAACCATTTTCTGGGACAGGGAGATGGATTGTTCAACAATAACAAATTCCTCAATAACGGTAAGTCCTGCCATTACATCATGGACTAAGTCTTCCTGCAGCGGTTCACAGGCGGTATTTGCCCCAGTAGGGCAAGCAGTATTGACTGCATACACAATAACAGTTGGTACAACGGTTAAAGACAGTGCCCTCAATCCGATGGTCTCGCCGTATCAGTTCTCCTATACCACAGGAGAGCCGACCCCGCCAAGTTCTGCTATTACCAACCCTTTACACAACTCAAAAGTAAACAGCAGCGCCCCCAATCCGTATACCGTTTCCGGTACTGCCTCAGACAATAACCTGGTATCAGGAGTTGAGATATCTATAAACGGCGGGACATGGATTCCTGTAACCAGCTGCACAGGATGTGGTACCGCAAATGCTACATGGACGTATAGCTGGAGCTTACCAGCTGACGGCACTTATGTATTGAGGAGCCGTGCCAAAGACACTTCAAATAATCTTGAAACTCCTGGAGCAGGAAATACCGTTGAAGTTGACAGGACATCACCCTCTGTAAGCAACACAAGTCCAGCAAACGACGAAACCGCTGTAGACCTGAATAAAAATGTAAGAATCACGTGGAATACTAATGTTAACTGTGCAACAGTAAATACAGCTACCGTTATATCAGACAATCCAAACTGGGCCCTTTTCGACTGCGGGGGAAACACGGCATTCTTTACCTCAAGCGGGCAGGCTGAATATACGCTCTATACAATTACTGTTAAATCAGGGGTGAGTGGAGTAATGAATTCCTCAGGCGTTCCTATGAGCAATGATTACTTGTTCTCTTACAGGACAAACAAAAAACCGGTTCTCGAAATCATACAGCCGGACGGTACCAACGATTCTCTCAAGGCTGGAAATACATACAATATTACCTATAATCTCAGTGATCCAGATCATCTTGTTACCGCGGCGTTCTTCTATGACACTGACAGTTCAGGATATGACGGTACACCTATAAGCGGTTCATGCACAACAGCCGCCGAAGGCACTGGTGTGACATGTGCGTGGGACACCACAGGAATGAATACTTCCGGTATGCCTCCAAAGATGTATTACATTTACGGAAAGACCAATGATCCGTTAAGTGGGGAAATCAAGACATATTCATCAGGACAGATCACCATTTATCCGCCAAATGAACCGCCGACTATATCTATCGCGGAACCGAACAGCACGGATGATACGGTAGTCGTCGGGGATACGTTCAGCATAAAATATACCCTGACCGATCCGAACATTGATGATACGGTGACCGCGTCATTCTTCTATGACAATGACAACGCAGGATATAACGGTACCCCGATTTCCGGTACATGTGCATCAGCTCCCGAAGGCACGAATGTGACATGTTCATGGAATACAGCAGGAATGACGCCTGGCAGTTATTTTGTCTATGGTGTTACCAGTGACAGCGCCGGTTCTGTCATGGCATACTCATCAGGCAAGATCACGATCAATGCAATAAACACACTTCCTACGTTTAGTATCATTGAACCCAATGGGGTTGCTGACGCTGTAAAGCCAGGTAATCCTTTGAATATCATTTATGATCTGAACGATCCTGACGAAGTAGTGACTGCGAAATTTTATTATGATACGGATACAGAACCGCTGAACCCTCCCGGATTGATGAGCATTACCGAATGCCAGTCAGCACCGGAGGGAGCAGGGGCAACATGCACATGGAACAGTACGTCAGGCATAACACCTGGCATGTACTACATTTACGGAACGGTAAAGGACAGGTCAAATGCGACTGTCAGCAGCTATTCAGGGCCTTTTATGTTTGATTCTGCATTGCCGTCATCCGGAATCAGCAACCCTGTTAATGCAGCGACAATAAACAGCAGTGTGCCGAATCCGTATTCTTTGAGCGGAACTGCAACAGACAACGTGGCAGTACAAAACATTCAGGTTTCCACGGATGGAGGTTCGACCTGGAGCGATGCAGTCTGTTCTGGATGTCCGGGGGCTAATGTTTCCTGGAGTTACAGTTGGCCTGTGCCTTCAGATGGAGGCTATACAGTCAAGAGCCGTGCGACAGATATCGCTGGTAATGTAGAAGCAGCAGGAACAGGAAATACGGTAACGATTGACCGGACAGCACCGATCGTAAGCAGCTCGGTACCGGTAAACGGTGTGGTGGGTGTCGATCCTGACAGTACTGTTACGATCAACTGGAATGAGGCAATCGATTGTGCAACCGTTAGCACAACGTCCGTAACGATCAGTCCTTCTGTCGGATGGGTAAGAACATCCTGCAGCGGAAGTCAGGCAGTGTTTACACCAAGCGGGCAGGCTGCTTCAACACTGTATACCATAAATATATCTACTGCAGTGACTGACACAGCAGGAAACCTGATGGCATCACCTGTTGCAGTAACCTATACAACGAATGTACCACCTGCCCTGAGCATTTCCAGGCCGGATGGAACAGCAGGAGCATGGACCCTGGGTAATGCTTACGAAATACAATACACCCTGAATGACCCTGATGACATCGTGACAGCAGCGTTTTACTATGACACTGATAATTCAGGCCTTGACGGGACCGCAATAGCCAGCTGTGCGTCAGCAGGCGAAGGTACCGATATGAAATGCTCCTGGGATACGACGGGAGTGGCTCCGGGAGTATATTACATTTACGGTATCACAAGTGATGGGAGCGGAGGCTCATGTCCCTCTCGTACGTGGACGGGCAGCAATACTGATTTCTGGGCAGGCAGTAACTGGAGTCCGGATGGACTACCTGAAAATGGTGACAGTCTGATTTTTGACGGGACTTCATCAGTGGATTCGATTTGCGTCAATGATATATCACTTGCGTCATTCCGCCTTAATTCAGGATATGGCGGGACAGTTACAATGAACTCAACTATGACTGTCAGTGGTGATATGGTTATCGAGGATGGCAAATTAGTGGTAAATGGAAATATTACTGTTGGTGGAAGCGGCAGTTGCATTCCTCAAGGGGGAAGTCAGTTGAGCGCCTACTCGGCCCAGATACTTCTCGGAACAGCCGGAATCGCTGTCAGCCCGATCAGTGGAGACACTTCAGAATCAGGTGGGATAGCTACATTTACGGTAGTCCTGCTCAGTCAGCCAACAGCTGATGTTACGATAGGTCTGAGCAGTTCGGACTCAACCGAAGGTGACGTGTCACCTTCCAGCCTGATATTCACGTCAGTGAACTGGAATATCCCGCAGACCGTCACGGTGACCGGTCAGGAAGACGCTATCCTTGACGGCCCGATCAGTTATACCATCATGACTGCGGCAGCAAGCAGTGATGACACTAATTACCACGGAATTAATCCGGATGATGTAATTGTAATCAATACTGACAATGATGCTCCTTCAGTGAGCATAGCAGCAACCACGCAGGCATCTGAGCCGACAACAAACGGGCAGTTCACGGTAAGCCTGAGCACAGCAAGTGCAACAGACACAGTGG
>QZIL01000052.1 GCA_003599025.1 Nitrospiraceae bacterium
GCCCTCACCACAGGCAGCAAATATGGCCGATATCCGATGGACCTCAAAGGCAGCAGGTGGTGTGGGGGCTTATACATACGAATTTCACTTAATGGAAGGCAAAGAAGTCCGGGTAGTACACTCAGGCGCTAATTCATACTGGCAGTGGAAGCCTGATAAAAAAGGCATATTCAGGGTCAGGGCACTGGTAAGGGACTCACTGGGCAATACATCTGACAGCGGCTGGTCCCCTGAGTATGTGATCATGCCTGAGCTTGTTGCTGAGACGATAACTGCGGACAGGCCCACACCACAGGCAGCAAATATGGCTGATATCCGATGGACCTCAAAGGCAGCAGGTGGTGTGGGGGCTTATACATATGAGTTTCACCTGTTGAAAGGTGAAGAGGTCCTGAAGGTCCAGTCGGACATATTTCCATACTGGGACTGGAAACCAGATACTCAGGGCAGGTACAGGGTCAGGGCACTGGTAAGGGACTCACTCGGCAATACAGCAGACAGCGGCTGGTCTTCTGAGTATGAGATCGTACCTGAGCTTGTTGCTGAAACAGCGGCTGCTGACAAGCCGTCACCACAGGCTGCAAATATGACCAGTATTGTATGGTCAGTGAAGGCCACAGGAGGGATGGGCCCTTATAATTACGAGTTTCATTCAATGAAAGCGAGAGAAGACAGGCTGGTCCAGTCAGGTGCATTGCCATACCTGGAATGGAAGCCGGACTCAGAAGGCCTCTACAGGGTAAAGGCCATTGTCAGGGACTCACTGGACAATACATCTGACAGCGGCTGGTCTTCTGAGTATGAGATCGTACCTGAGCTTGTTGCTGAGGCAGCAACTCCTGACAAGCCTTCACCACAGGCAGCAAATATGGCCGGCATCCGCTGGACATTAAAGGCAGCAGGAGGTGCCGGCCCGCTTACATATGAGTTTCACATAATGAAAGGAACGGAAGACAGGATAGTACAGGAAGATGCAATCCCGTACTGGGACTGGAAACCGGATGAGACAGGGGCATTCAGGGTGAAGGCTGTTGTCAGGGACTCACTCGGCAATACAGCAGAGAGCGGCTGGTCCCCTGAGTATGAGATCAGGAAGTTTATAAAATCCTCTACTGTGGCTGTGTTACCGGTCGAAAACCTCAGCGGGACAAAGGCCCCCGCAAAAAATATCGGTCAACTCATTAAAACAGAATTGAAGAGGGCCGGGTTCAACATTATTGATAACGACATCCTGGAAGAGTTTATGTTAAAACACCGCATTCGCTACACAGGGGCGATAGACCTCAAGACAGCAGAGGCCTTTAAAAAAGAGATCGGTGTTGATGCTGTTTTAATCACTTCCATTGAACTCTACAGCGACCTGTATCCCCCAAAAATATCACTGATATCCAGATTGACCTCTACAGGCAGCAGACCTGAAATAATGTGGATGGACAGTGCAGGGCTCTCTGGCGACGACTCCCCCGGACTACTGGGACTCGGGCTGATCGAAAACGTCGAGGAAATTCTGCTGAATGCAGTCCGGTCTCTCGCTGACAGGCTTGATGCAGACATGTGGGGCGCAGAAAAAATGGCAGGACTGCCGGGAGTAAGGAAAAGGAAGCAGCCTGCCCTTGTCTTATCAGTTACAGACAGCATGGAAAAACCTTTACACGATAAAAAAATGATTGACGAAGCGCCTGAGAAGCCGGCCTTTGCACCGAAGATATATTACCGTTCCCCGGTCCTGTCTCCGGAGATGAAATACCGTGTGGCGATAATGCCGTTCCTTAACAAAAGCGACAGAAGAAATGCGGGAGATATCATGATGCTCCATTTTACAGAGCAGCTGAGAGAAATAATGAACTACGATGTAATCGAGCCCGGTATAGTTAGAAACAACCTGCTCGGGTTCAGGATAATAATGAACGAAGGCGTATCCTTTGAGAATGCCGGTTTTATATTCAGCACCCTCGAAACCGATGCGGACCTGATCCTGTCAGGGACCGTGCTTGACTATCAGGACAATGTAAGTATTCAGGGCACACCTAAAGTGGATTTCTCCGTTATCGTTATCGAGAAGAAAAGCCGTGAGGTTGTCTGGTCCTCGAAGAGTTACCGAACCGGAAATGAAGACGTAATATTCTTTGATAAGGGACAGATAAACGTGGCCCATGCACTCGCCTCAGGCATGGCAAGGGGTGTTACTGAAATGCTCCTTGCAGAATAATTTTTTTACCTGATAATACCAGTTACGACCGCAAGCCAGCCAGCCGGACAGGCTGTTTTCACAGATACAAATCTGACAGACAAATACAACCTGGCAAGCCAGCGAGCTGGCCAGATATACGCATAGTTAAGCTTTCAATACATCTGTGATATTCTGCGTTAATCTGTGGATAAATATTCTTTGTGGGCTTATCTGAAACTGATCCCCGCCCTGTAAAGGTCATTCCCGCTCGCAGTGCTCCAGACAACGGTCCCCCTCCTGTTTGCCACTCCCTTTAAAGAAAGTACCTGGCCTCTCTTAAGTGGGAAAATGGTCTCCATGCCCATTCCGGCATAGCTGATATCAATGAGCCTGCCCCTGATTTCAATAAGCCCGTTGTCCTTTACATTAAAGTGGATTGTCCTGGCTGAGGACCTTCTTTTGAACCTCCTGTTGCTCTTGGAGGCAGTTCCGCCCCTTCTCGCAGTTTCCTGTCTGCCGTCAAGCGCAGCCTTTATGATGTATTTGATCTGGGAAAAATTAAACGGTTTATCGATATAAAAGGCCTCTCCCTTTTCTATGAGTTTTTTCAGGTCCTCCCGTATATGGCTGGCGCTCATGAGTACAATGTTTGTTTCAGGAGATACATGATGTATGTCCTTCATGACATCAAGGCCGTTTATGTCCGAAAGCTTTATATCAAGAAAGCAGAGATCATAAAAACAGTTGCAGGTTTCATAAACAGCCTCCCTCCCGCTTACCACGGTCCTGATCTCTCCAAGGAACCCGCATAATTCGCGCAGGGCCTTGGCAAGCCCGATAAGGACCGCCAGTTCATCATCAACAATAAGGATTTTTTTATTCATAGCCAATATTTTTTAAGGATGCCTATTACCGCATCAAAATATGGCTTGTGTTTCTTTAGCACAAGCTTCAATGAATACAAAAGCAATTCCTGTTCCTGATTACATACATTAATAATCCAATAACATGTTTTTTTACACAGCCGTATCTCAGAGTGAAAACGCATTGAATCTAAAACGGTTTCCCTAAGCGGGTCCATAGCAGCTTTGCTTATGATAAGGGGAAGGAATTGAATAATAATCCTGCATCCGGTCAGATAACCAGAAGGACATGGTGACTTTACCTGATATCAGGTAACGGCATGACTGGCAAAACAAAGCAGCCTTACAAATTAATTCTTGTTTTTCAGATAGTTGTCAAACACAGCACCTCTGGCATACTCGTTGCATTTACGTATAACGGATACTGAGTATATCCGGTGAATTAAAGAGAACTATAAGGAGGAAAACATGAAGAACAGCAAAACAAAAGGCAGTTTTAAATCAGCTGTTATATCAGCTGCCAAGTATGTATTTGCCACGGCAATGCTCGGCATGATCGTTTTACTTGTGATTGCAACATATGTAGCCGCGAACTGAGCCTGACTAGCGGACCGCATGACTCAGCAGCCGGCCTTTGAGCTGTCAGCGGAACCCCGCTTCGGTCCTCTAAGACAGGCCGTATTTCTTCAGGTGGGACCTGAAGGCATCGTAAGTCATATCCAGCAGCTTTGCAGCCTGGGCCTTGTTGTTGCCGGTCTTTTCGAGCGCCTGCTGTATAAGGTCCTTTTCAAAGTCATCAATGGAGATACCTGAGTCCGGAAGAATGAATTTGCCCGCGCCCGGTCCTGCTGCTGTCCTGGTCGGGCCGGTTATCCAGTGCGGCAGGTGCACAGGCAGTATCGCCTCAATGTTCTCAAGCACGACAAAGCGTTCAACAAGGTTCCTTAGCTCCCTCACGTTTCCGGGCCAGTTGTAAGAGAGCAGCATCTTTTCTGCCTCAGGAGAGATATCAATGATGTTCTTCTTGTTGTATTTTTCGGCAAAATGTTCCAGGAAATACCTTGCCAGTATCGGGACATCTTCGCTCCTCTCCCGCAGCGGTGGTATGTGCATATAAAAAGTGCTCAGTCTGAAGAACAGGTCCCTTCTGAAGCTGCCGTTCTCGACCGCGTCAGCGAGGTTTTTATTTGTAGTAGCAAGGACCGTAACATCAATAGGGATGTCCTTGTCTCCGCCGATGCGCCTGATGGTCCGCTCCTCCAGCACCCTGAGGAGTTTGCTCTGGAGTTCAAATTTCATGTCCCCTATCTCGTCAAGGAGGATCGACCCGCCCTTTGACTGCTCAAAAAGGCCCTTCTTGTCATGTTTGGCGTCTGTAAACGCGCCCTTGTCATAGCCGAACAGTTCGCTTTCGAGGATGGACTCCGGCATGGCAGCGCAATTGATCCATATAAAAGGAGGACACCCGGTGCTTGCAGGCCCGTGCATAAGGTGATGAATGTTTCTTGCCACGACCTCCTTGCCGGTGCCGCTCTCCCCGGTTATCAGAATAGTCGAAACACGAGCCTGCGCCAGCTTGTCCATCTTCTTCATCAGGTCCTGCATAGCACCAGAATTTCCGATAAAGGCCCTCTCATAGGTTTCGGAATAGACCTTCCTGAGATAGGCAACTTCCTGCTTCAGGCTTTCCTTCTCCATTGCATTGCTGATGACGATCTTTACCTCGTCTGTATTGAAAGGCTTGGTCAGATAATCGATGGCCCCGAGTTTCATGGCCTTGACAGCTGTCTCGGCAGTATCGTCTGCAGTAAGCATCACCACCTCGGTGCTCAGTCCCTCAGCCTTGATATCGCGGAGAATATCAATGCCGCTCCGTTTAGGCAGCCTGATGTCAAGCAGCATGACGTCCGGCTGCCAGGCCCTGACCTTTTTGACTATTTCGTCTGTTTCAGATTCGGTGTTTACATCGTACCCTTCATTCTTTAACACCTTTGATAGCATCGAAAGAATCAGCCCGTCATCATCAAGGATGAATACCTTGCCCTTGCTCTTCATTCAGTCACCCCCGTTTTTCATGCCTGACAGGAAAGGCAATATGAAATATGACCCCCCCGCCCGGATTATTGGCCGCTGATATGCTGCCGCCGTGCTGCTCTATGATCCTTTTGGAAATGGCCAGTCCCAGTCCTGTACCCTTTGATTTGGTTGTGATAAAGGGCTGGAAGATTTTGTCCAGAAGCGTCACATCTACTCCTTCTCCAGTATCAGATATCTCTATGTGGATGGAGTCGTCCTGCTCGTCATGGAAGGTCCTGGCTGTAAGCGTGCCCCCGTCTCTCATGGCGTCCCTTGCATTCAGCAGTAAGTTCGTGAATACCTGCTGCAATTGCTGCGTGTCAGCCAGTGTCCCGGGGAGTCCCGGATCAAGCTGCTTTATGATTTCTATTCCAGGGTCTCCAGTTGACAGAGAAGACTGCTTAAGTGAAAAGTCGATTGTTTTGTCCAGAATTTCATTGATGTCAGCTAATGAGAGCTGGAGCTTTGGAGGTTTTGCAAAACTGAGCAGGCTTCTCAAAAGCATCTCGATACGCCTGATCTCCTCCACGGCCCTGAACACAGTCTCCTTGTCCTCTTCCGGCATATCTGCCTCTGACCCCAGCACCTCCACAGATATCTTTATCCCTGCCAGAGAATTCTTGATCTCATGTGCCAGACCAGCGGCCCATTCACCCACAAGCCTCATCTGCTCAGCCCTTTTAAGGGTCTCCTCCAGCTTTTTACGTTCTGTAATATCAGTGGCTATCTCCATCCTTACTATCCTGCCGTCTATCCACTCTATGGCGCTGTCCCGAATCTCATACCATCTGTGGTTCACAGTGTTCTGAAATTCCCACTGGTAAACGCCGGCCGGTGTCCCGTCGGGCTTAAGCAGCTTATCGTTTGAACAGAAGTTACAGGGCATGGTCTGCCCGGTCTGAAGCACCTGCCAGCAGATCTTTCCTTCGAGGTCACCGAAAATATTTCTTGTATATTTATTTATATAAAGGATTTCATAGGTCTTCATGTCGGCAACATAGATGATCGCCTCAATACTGTCCAGCACCGTCACAAACATGATATAGGACCTGATTATCGCCTCTTCGGATTTCTTGCGTTCGCTGATGTCTCTGTCAATAGCGAGAATGTATTTATGGCCCATGTATTCGAGCTTGCCCGCGCTTATCTCGACCGGAAAGACAGTGCCGTCTTTTTTCCGGTGATATATCTCCGCCTTTATCCATTCCCCGTCCATTATGCGTTTAATACGCTCCGGCGCGTCCTTTGCGTCATCAGGAGCGTCAATGTCCCTTACAAGGTTCAGCTGTAAGATTTCATCAACTGTATATCCGTGCATTTCCGCGGCCGCACTGTTGGCTGACACTATCCTGCCGGTGTTTTCCCCCTCAGCATCAAGCATAAAGATAGCGTCCCCTGCGCCTTCAATAAGCATCCTGTACCGTTTCTCACTTTCACTGATACGACGCATAGACTCACTCAGTGAACGGGACATATCATTGAAAGAGGCAGCTACCTCACCGAATTCGTCCTTAAGGCCCACTATCTCATGGTCAAGGTCCCCGCCTTTAATCTTCCGTGTTGCCTGCAGCATCACATTAACGGGATGAGTAATACTCTTTACAAAGAACAATGCCAGCACCCCGGTAAACAGGGGGAGCATGGCCACGAGTGCGTACAACATGATTTTGGTGTCTTCAATTTCCTTCAGAGAGGTCTGTGTCCTGTTCTCCAGTTTGCTGCTCGCCATGGTTATCATGCTATTGACAGTATTGATGAGCTGCTCCCCTGTGCGGAAGGCACGGTCTTCCTCCTCCTCCAGCCTCTCTACATTGGCCCTGATTGTAAAGAGTCTGCTTATCGCTTTCTTGTAATCATCGACTTCCTGCTGCATATTTTCGAGCCTGAAGGTCATGTCATTGGAATGATGGCAGTCCAGACAGGAGTGCGCCATGTGTTCCATGTTTCTTACATTGGAAATAATCGTGTCCATGCTTCTGGCATAGCGGGTGTTCTTGAGGTTGATATCTGCCTGGACCCTTTTGATCTGGATCAATAAATGCTCCCTGAGGATCTCCACCTGATGAAGAGTTATCAGGTTGTCCAGTGTAGAGGTTGACGATTCTATTGTCGTTATTATGTATATACCGCCCAGAAGATAAATAAGGGAGAAGACGGCCAACCCGATCAGGATCTTTTTCTTCATGGACCGTCCCCGTATCCGGACAGGGTGAAGTACATGTCTACTTTCTTTATATAGGTATATACCCCTTTGTAATCCGAGTCCTTCGTCTCGACGAATCTTCTGGCATTAAACTTTTTCAGTACCTTCCTTCCTTCCTCATCATCATGCATATTCAGAAGCGTCTCTTTAAGCATCTTTTTTACGGAACTATCGATCCCGTTTCTCAATGCCAGGCTGTTCTGCGGAACATCCGGCGACCTTGTAAGGATAGTCAGTTCGTCCTCTATCCTGCTATTGGTCCTGGCCATTTCATAGTACACTGTATTTTTTGCGGCCCCTATGTCCGCTTTTTTATTCAGAACATCGAATATCGCGTCCTCGTGGGTCCCTGTAAAATACGCCTCTTTCAAAAAGGTCCTGTAGTCGCTGATACCGTTGTCTTTGAAAAAGGCGATTGGCAGGAGATACCCTGCAGTTGTCGCCCTGTCCACAAAGGCAAATGTCCGGCCCTTCATGTCTGCTACGCTCTTTATGCCGCTGTCTTTCCTTACAAATATCACGCCGTAGTATGTAGAAATGCCTTCTTCGTTTTCAGGCCTCGCAACAGGCTCAACTCCCAGCTTTGCCCGTGCCAGTGTATAAGTAAAACTGCCGAAGAAAGCGCCGTCCAGATTAAGAGAGATAAAGTTGTCGACAATGTTCCCGTAACGTGTAAGCACCTTCAGTTCGATTCTTGTCCCTGTTTTCAGGTAAATATATTCTGCAAGCGGCTCGTACTGTTCCATTTGCTCAAATATGTTCCTCTCAGGGATAAGACCGATACGGAGGGTCTTTGCATCAGGGACATTGTCATTCCCGCTTGAAGGCGGCTCAGATTTTTTGCAGCCGGCTGCAAGGACAAAACAGAGGCATAATGTAATGGACAGTTCAATTAATGCAGACAGGTCATATTTCATAGTGATCGTAATAAAAAACCGGGCCGTTTGTATTATTTTCCGGAATGACTATTGTTTTTAATCTAACAAACATCACAATCATAAATCTATAAATCTGTTTTTGCAAATTGCCATGTAAATAGCGGTCTGCTATACTCTGATTGTAATCTATAAATTGCGAGTCCGCTCCCATTATCATCATATTGAGCAGAAAGGTCTGTATGGTCAAGGGAAAGCCTCTCATCCTGTTTTACACCCTGTTAGTCATACTTGCTCCATGTTATGTCCTGATGCCCCGACCGTCGTTTGGCAGCTACATATATACTGAAATACATCCGCCGGGATGGCAGTCGTCAGAGGCATACGATATAAATAACAACGGCATCATCGTAGGGACAGGAAGGGATGAAGGCGGCAGGCACAGGGGCTTCCTCTATCGCAGCGGTACCTATAAAACCCTGCTTCCCCCCGGGTGGGAATCAGCATACGCGCGAGCTGTCAACGATACCGGGGATGTCGTGGGCCAGGGACTGGCCGGCGACTATAAGGGCTTTCTCTACAGCAACGGGGTATACACGGAAATACTTCCTCCGGGCTGGCGTGAGGCATACGCATACGGAATCAACAATAATGGAGATATTGCAGGATACGGACGTGAAAGAAAATTCTTTAAGGGCTTTCTCTACAGCAGGGGGACATACACAGATATACTGCCTCCGGGATGGCGCGAGGCATATGCCTACAGCATTAACAATAAAGGACAGATCACCGGATATGGCATTGACGGGAACAACAGGACGATGGGGTTTGTTTACAGGAGCGGCAACTATACGACTGTTCTGGCACCGGGACTGCATGAGGCAAAGGCTTTCCACATCAACGACCATGGCGCTGTTGCCGGCTCCGGCCTCGATATAGGAAACAGCCCAAAAAGCTTCACATACAAAGACGGTGTGTATGCAGACGTCCTGGCACCTGGCTGGCAGTCGGTTGAGGCCTACGGCATCAACAACAGCGGGACTGTTGCCGGATGGGGCACCTATAAAGGCGGACATACAGTCGGCTTTCTCTATAATGGTACAGCTTTTTTTTCATTGCTGCCCTCTGTATGGAAGTGGAGCCAGACGTACAGCCTCAATGACCGGGGCGACATAATCGGCTTCGGTTCTTACGGCGCTGAAAACAGGGGCTTTATGGCCAGGGGGGTCCCTGATATTTCGATCAGCCCCATGATCATCTTTTTTGGCGGTAACATCAGTTCCGGCCGACTGCCTGACAGGACCGTCACAATAAAAAATGACGGCATCGGGGAACTCATAGTCGGACAGGTTACTGCTCCAAAGCCTCCGTTCAGTATGACATCAGACAACTGCTCAGGAAAAACGCTGAATTTGTACCAGACCTGCACCATATCTTTCGGTCTGCTGCCTGTATCCGGAAAGACAGCCGTTTCCGGCGCGGACATTCCTTCCAATGACCCCTTTAAAAAAACCATTACCCTGACAATAGGGGTGTTCCCTGATAATGACGGAGACGGTTACACCATTGATGCTGATTGCGATGACAATGACCCGTTACGTAATCCGGGGGCAGTTGAGGTCCCTCATAACTTGAAAGATGATGACTGCAACCCTTCAACATCTGATGCCCCTGAGATTGTCAGATAACTAAAGGCCCTTTCTGTGAGAAACGTTTGACATCAGCTAAATGACCATGTTTATACGGTCATATGACCAGTCGTTTCCCCATCAGTGCATGTCCGGCATGGGCTGTCATTGATCATGGCATATCCGTATAGCAGCTTCACATCGTTCCCTGCTAAATGTAATCCATTGTTTTCAAGAGGTTCGGCATTGCTTTTTTCAGAACACGGCATAGATAAATAGCCTCCTGTCATATTCTTTACAAATATTATAAAAATACATTCTCTGGCATATTCATTGCTTTATTACAGGTCAGAATAGGGGGTAAACATGAAAAACATATTACTGTTCTGGCTATTATTCACACTGCTCGCAACTGTTATCGTCTTTGGCATAAATGAAATGGTTTATGCAGACAGCAGTACGGCATTTTTATTGCAGCTGGTTTAGAAACTATATTTGTCCTTGACTGATTGCAGAGCTGACTCACTGTCCCGACAGTTCGAATAACTGGTTCGCTTTACAGCAAATTATATATAAAAGATTTCTTATTGACTTAAAGACAGGGGCGCTCCCTTGGACTGCACCCTGTTTTAATATCTACTATGCATTTCAAAGGAGGCTGTCATGAAAAATAAATATGGTACTATCCCCTTAAAACGAGTCGTTATTTTATTCACTGCTGTCTGTCTGCTTGTCCTTATATCAGGGATGTCGAAGGTCCATGCGCAAAGCTATACTGTGACCCTGACTATTCTGAATACCGCAAGCACTACAGGTGAAATCAGCATAGTGGAAGGGACCGACATTGAGGTTGAATTTGCAGTTATCAATCCTGCCGGAGAGCTTTCAAAAAACGATCTGATCCGCCTGGTGAGGGCTGATACCGGCTGTAAAATCTATGAGAAGAAACGGGGTTCTCTCCTGAATGGTTCAATCTCCCTGAGAACAAAGTCAAGTGATGACGATGATGATCATAGCGGTTCCGGATCAGCCTGCTCAAATATAGGTGCGTTGAAGGTCCAGTATATTCATAATAATACAGTCATTGCATCTGCTCCTGCTGCGGCGCAGATGGTTGTATATGCTGATTCATCTGAAATGCTTCTGTTGCAGCGCATAATTAGTCTTGAACAAACTGACCCGGTGCCCGGTCCGGTCGGTCCGCAGGGGCCACAGGGTCCGCAGGGCATTCAAGGCCCAGCCGGCATTACCGGTCCGCAGGGTCTTCAGGGTCTTAAAGGCGACAAGGGTGATACCGGAGACGCAGGTCCGCAGGGTATTCAGGGACTCAAAGGTGACAAGGGCGACACCGGAGATACCGGTCCGCAGGGTATTCAGGGTCTTAAAGGCGACAAGGGCGATACCGGAGACGCAGGTCCGCAGGGTCTTCAGGGACTTAAAGGCGACAAGGGCGATACCGGAGACGCAGGCCCTCAGGGTCTTCAGGGACTCAAAGGTGACAAGGGCGACACCGGAGATACCGGTCCGCAGGGTATTCAGGGACTCAAAGGTGACAAGGGTGATACCGGAGATACCGGTCCGCAGGGACTCCAGGGACTCAAAGGTGACAAGGGCGATACCGGAGATACAGGCCCGCAGGGACCGTCAGGGCTTCTTGCACTTGCAGGTCTTTCCTGTCCTGCTAATTATTTTGTTACAGGATTCGATAGTAACGGCGGTCTGATTTGTACCTACATCACAAGCGGAAATACTAATGTATGCGGTAATGGCATAATCAGCGGAACTGAAACGTGTGATGACGGGAATATTATTTCCGGAGACGGGTGCAGTTCCACATGCAAGAAAGAGACTGGTTGGACATGTACGGGCCAGCCCAGTTCATGTACCTATACCGGGAATACCGCTGTATGCGGAAATGGCATAATCAGCGGGACTGAAACCTGCGATGACGGGAATATCCTGTCCGCTGACGGCTGCAGTTCATCATGCAAGATAGAGAGCAACTGGACATGCTCAGGCCAGCCCAGTGTCTGCAGTCCTCTCGGCGGCCCCGGGTCAGGACCGGTTGTATGCACCGGAGTCAGTGCTGATTGCGGCATTTACCTCGGACCATATGCTGATCTGTATGAATGTGACATGACAGGCGAAAACCTGTACGTACTGGACATGAACAATGCATGCATGCGCGGAGCTGTTCTTATTAACGCAAATTTAACAGGCGCATCGTTTTACAGGGTTGACCTGAGTTATGCTGACTTCACAGGTGCCAACATGTTAAATACAGACATGACCAATGCAAACCTTACAAATGCCAATCTCACTGGCGCTACGAATCTCAACACCATAATCTGGTGGAACACGACCTGTCCTGACGGCACGAACAGCCACTCACACGGTAATACGTGTATCGGACATCTCATGTAACATAGATTCTGTCAAACATACCAGGGGCGGCCTAAAGCCGCCCCTTTTTTTATTGTAATCAGACTCAATGCACTTTATAATACCCTTAAACGGACATAGCATAAACACCAGAGATCTGGAGGTCATGCTGTACCTGTTTAACAGGGGCATAAATGGTGTGGCAACCTGTGCATTCAGCAACACCTCCAGGTCTCGTTAATCCCTCAGTCAAATAATTAAGCTTCTTTAACTCCTTTCTCTTATAATAGACAGACAGGACCTGTATGAGATAACCATATGAGACCAATAATACTCTGTATTATATTTGTCGTTTCCCTTTCCGCTGGTCTGTCTGCTGAAGACAGCAGTCATGTCATCACAATTAATTATCCCCCTGACAGGACGATTATGGAGTTCGATATTCTTGGTGTGTCTCTCAATGTTCCAGCCGGGTCTGCGGATTTAATTAAAGTATTTGCAAATGACAGAGAGAGTATGAGGACCGTCCCGGACAGCAGGACCGAATGCTTTTCAGTCCTGCTGACAACAGGAATAAACAGGATTAACATTAAAGCATATAAAGGGACCACCGAAGTTGAAAATATTTCCATAAGCGTTTTTCGCAGGTCAGGCTTTGAGAGTGCCTATAAAAACCCGCCGCCCGGTTTTCAAAAAGATTATTTCCATACGACAAATCGTGACCAGTGCAGCGGGTGTCATGTCCTCAAGCCGGCTGATACAGACAGAAAGCCTGTCAGTGTGGCAGCATTCCCTGTTGAAAAACTGAAATACGGGAATGTCCCTTCATCTTCCACATGCTACTCATGCCATAAAAGACTGAATGCCTATCCCTTTATTCACGGGCCGTCCGCTGTCTGGAGCTGCCTGAGCTGCCATGACCCGGCAGCAGCCCCGATGTATGCTGTCAGGAAACCGGACACAAAGGTCTGTTTTGGCTGCCATATAGAACAGAAAGAGGAGTGGGAACGCAGGAAATATTTTCACGGGCCGTATACTACCGGCAGTTGCTCAATCTGCCACAGTCCGCATGCCTCGGAAAATCCGTCAAATCTCCTGAAACCCATATGGGACCTGTGCATTAACTGTCATACGGATAAAGGCAGTGGAAGGCATATAGTTGCAGCCGTAGGGGGAACATATTTTCATCCGACCCGCGGTAAACGGGACCCTCTAAAACAGGACAGAGAACTTTCATGTGTAAGCTGCCATGACCCTCACGCCTCTGATTCACCGAGGCTCTGGAGATTAAATGTCGGAAGCGGTTTTGAGCTGTGCAGGAAATGCCATACAGACTGATATATCCGAAAAAATATTAATCCACAGATTAACGCAGATTATCACAGATGTATAAAAGCTTAACTAGTTACTGTTGCGGAAACTATAAATTGCTGCCTTGGCTGGATTGTCATTTCGACCAGAGGGAGAAATCTTCCGGTACTGCAACAGGTTAAGATTTCTCGCTTCGCTCGAAATGACATGTTAATATCAAATTATCACTTTCCGCAACAGATACTAACTATTTATATAGCTTGCCAGCCTGTATGTGCCAGTCCCATATATATCTGTGTCTTTATCTGTGAAACCTGCCCGTCCGGCAGGCGGGTCTGTGGATATAACTGCCGTTTTCAGAACAACTGCAATTTTGCAAGGAGCGTTGATATCATCAGAAAATTCCGGTGCTCCTCGGATTTGACCTTCATATAAAAATCACATATGCTGCAGTCCTGGTACTTCTCGGCAAAGGTCCCCTGTATTTTCCCCCCGCACATGCTCCCGGCTATGACCCAGCATGCCCTGCCCGCATTATGTCCGCTGTGAACACCATGCAGTCTTTGCTCCGTGCTTGAAGGACATACTCCCAATTCATCGGCCCTGGGCCCGCCCGGTTCCCGTCCGCATTTCTTGACCTCCCAGCAATTCAGTGGTTTCTCCGACGGCATATGTTCTCCTCTGGTGGTAAAAAGGGTCCCTGTTTATCGTCTTTCAGAGAATAGATAATTATACTTGCAACTTCAGTACAATGGAAGAATAATTACAGTGTTTCAGGCTTCGGATGTGCCCTGTTCGCTGTCTGCTTCAGGGAGCTCTTCCTTATACCTGCATTCCTTGTTAAGACAGGCGATATATTCGCCCTGTTTTGTCTTCTTCTCAATCAGAAAGGCCGCACCGCACTGAGGGCACTTTCTGTTTACAGGTTTATACCATGTAGCAAATTTGCATTTGGGGTAATTCCCGCAGCTGAAAAACACCTTCCCTTTTTTGGTCCTTCTCTCCACGATGTCACCGCCGTCATCAGGGCATTTGATGCCTGTACTGATGGCCTTTGTGGTCTTGCATTCAGGATATCTGCTGCAGGCCAGGAACCTTCCGAACCTCCCTGACTTAAGGACCATTGGAGAGCCACACTTTTCACACTTCTCCGCAGTTTCCTGCGCTTCCGCACCCTGTCCGCCGGTACCCTCCTGTTCAAGAGGTCTTGTATTTTTACATTCAGGATATCCTGTACATGCGATGAACCTGCCGTGTTTTCCCCACTTGATGATAAGGGGCTTTCCGCACTTGTCACATACCTGGTCCGTGGGAATGTCCTCAGGCCTGACCTTGCCGAGATTTTCCATGGCCTCTGCCAGGTCCTTGTCAAAAGGCCTGTAAAAATCCATAACGATATCAAACCATTTAAACCCGCCCTCTTCTATCCTGTCGAGATTGTCTTCCATTTTGGCAGTGAAGTTGTAATCCATAACATCTGAAAACCTGTCGACCAGCAGATCGCTCACCAGCATCCCCAGTTCTGTGGGTTTAAACCTGCCCTCATCCTTTTCTGTATACTTCCTGTCCTGTATTGTAGAGAGTATGCTTGCATATGTGCTGGGACGGCCGATGCCCCTGGCCTCAAGCTCTTTGACAAGAGAGGCTTCAGAAAACCGTGGAGGCGGCTGGGTAAAGTGCTGTTTGGGTGTTATGGCCGATACTTTCAATACATCGCCTTCTGCCAGTGATGGAAGCAGGCCTTCTTCATCAGACTCGGTGTCGCCGCTTTCAGTATAGAGCTTCATGAATCCGGGGAACTGAACGACCGTTCCAGAGGCCCTGAATATATAACTGGTTGCAGCCTTGTCCCGGGACACCGCTGATATATCAATCGATGTCTGTTCCAGCAGGGCGGAATGCATCTGGCTGGCAATGAACCGGTTCCAGATCAGTTTGTATAATTTATACTGGTCAGCGGCAAGATAATTCTTAATGCTGGCAGGGGTCCTGATTACAGAAGTCGGGCGTATGGCTTCATGCGCTTCCTGCGCTGATTTCTTGCTTTTATAAACATTGGGCTTCTGAGGTAAATAGTCATTGCCGAATTCTCCCCTTATCAGGGCACGCGCTTCTTCCTGCGCCTCTGCTGCAACTCTCACTGAGTCGGTCCTCATATATGTTATGAGACCCACGGAGCCCTCGCCTCCGAGCTCGATACCTTCATAAAGCTGCTGAGCCACCATCATGGTTTTTTTGGCGGTAAACCTGAGTTTCCGGGCCGCCTCCTGCTGAAGGGTGCTTGTAATAAAAGGAGGTGCAGGGGATCGCTTCCTCTTCTTCTTTTCTATTTTACTGACAGAAAAGTCCCTGCCCTCGAGGTCTTTTAAAATTTTATCAGACTGTTCCCTGTTGCTGATCTCAGCTTTTTCATCATTGATTCTGAAGAGCTTTGCCTCAAACGGAGGCGGTTCTTTTCCTTCAAGGGCGGCTGTAATGCTCCAGTACTCCGTTGCTATGAAGGCAGCAATCTCTTTTTCTCTGTCCACTACAAGCCTGAGGGCAACTGACTGCACCCTGCCTGCGCTCAGCCCACGGCGCACCTTGCGCCATAAAAAAGGCGACAGCTTATAACCGACCAGCCTGTCAAGTATCCTCCGTGCCTGCTGGGCATCCACAAGGTCCATGTCTATCTTTCTTGGATGCCTGATCGCCTCCGTCACTGCCTTTTCAGTTATTTCATTGAATACGACCCTGAAGACCTTGTCAGGGGCCCCGCTCAACTCCCCCTCAATATGCCACGCTATCGCCTCTCCCTCCCTGTCAGGATCAGGTGCGAGATAAACCCTGTCAGCATCCTTTGCCGCCTTTTTCAGGTCTTTCAGCACCTTCTCCTTGCCCTCGATTACCACATATGTCGGTTCAAGATTGTTTTCGATATCTACACCGAGTTCTTTTTTGGGAAGGTCCTTTATATGGCCGACAGAAGCCTTTATCGCAAAGCCCTTTCCGAGGAACTTGCTGAGGGTCTTTACCTTTGTTGGAGACTCGACAATTAAAAGTGACTTCATTTAGTAAATAACTCCTTAAACTTATATCAGATCAATTAAGGGAAAAATGTTTCCCCTCTGTCTGTCTTATAACACCTTTGAGCTCAAGGTTCAATAATATTGACAGTGCCTTTCCGGCAGGAATGCTCTTTTCCCTTGTAATCATATCTATGTGTTTGGGTCCGCTTCCCAGGTAATGATACAGCGTACTCTCATCATCCGTCATCAGCGGCAGGTTTTTCTCAGGTACCGCATGTTCCCTGAGCACTCCCCTTAACTGAGGCCTCAGCTCCTCTATGACCTCTTCAGCGCTTTCTACAAGCCTGGCCCCTTTCCTGATCAGGTCATTTGTCCCGCCTGAATTGACCGATGTTATATTGCCGGGGACTGCGAAGACCTCCCTGCCCTGGTCAAGTGCATATGCAGCAGTAATTAGAGACCCGCTATTGCGCGCAGCCTCGACAACTACCACCCCGAAGGACAAGGCGCTGATGATCCTGTTTCTCCTGGGAAAATTCTCTTTCCCGGGAGCAGTCCCCATCGGGAATTCACTTATAACTGCGCCTGACTCTTCAATACTCTTCATAAGGCCCCTGTTAGAGGCAGGATAAGGCACATCGATCCCTGACCCGAGCACAGCAACCGTCCTGCCCCCGGCCTTCAGCGCGCCTTTATGGGCAGCACTGTCTATCCCCCTCGCCATTCCGCTCACCACCGTTAATCCGGATGAGGCAAACCTGTGCCCCATTTTTTCAGCTGTCTGCATGCCATAGTCAGTTGAAGCCCGCGAGCCGACCATGGCTATGGCATATTTGTCAGCCTCCATCAAGTCGCCTCTTATATAAAGGACAAGAGGTGCATCATGAATATTTCTCAACCCGGCAGGATACTCTTTGTCTTGAAGGGTCATTAGCTTAATTCCTTTTTTGTCCGCGGTCTCCAATTCCCTCCGGACTGTATCCCACTGATCAAAACCGGCAATGCTCCGGCTCCTGCTTTCACCTATTCCCTCCACATTCTGAAGCTCATCCTGAGGCATCTGAAATACCCGCTCAGGACTGCCGAAAGCCGCAACAAGCCTCCTGGCATTTACCGGACCGATGTCAGGCAGTGAATTCAACGCAAGCCAATAAACAAGTTCAGTCATAATTTAATTACAATAAACCGGACGTTATTCTTACTCCTGCAGTTAACTGCTCCAATGCCGTCATTCCCGCTTTCCAGACTGTGTCACAATAGTGAAAAGGCTTGTGTTGTCATTCCGGACTTGATCCGGAATCCAGTCTTTTCAAGGTATTGCAAGCCTCTGGATCCTGAATCCCCGACAAGTCAGGACAGGCAAGTTCAGGATGACATATTTCATATATTTCATTTTCAGGTTATCAATATTTTTTACTTTCTATTTTTTATCTTTGATCTTATCTTCAGCCTTAAGGCGTTCAATTTAATAAAGCCCTCGGCGTCCTTCTGATTATAGACCGCCTCTGATTCAAAGGTCGCAAGCTCCGGGTTGTACAGAGACACGGGCGATTTCCGTCCTGCTATGGTACAGTTGCCTTTATACAGTTTCAGCCTCACTGTTCCTGTTACGCCTTTCTGCGCTTCATCTATAAGCTTCTGCAGGGCCTGTCTCTCAGGAGAAAACCAGAAACCGAAATATACAAGTTCAGCGTACTTCGGAATGAGCGAGTCTCTGAGGTGCATCAGTTCCCTGTCAAGGGTGAGTGATTCAACCGCCCTGTGAGCGATATGAAGTACTGTACCTCCCGGGGTCTCATATACGCCCCTTGATTTCATGCCTACAAAACGGTTCTCCACAAGGTCCACTCTCCCGATGCCGTGCCTGCCTGCGATCATGTTAAGCTTTTTAAGGAGACTGGCTGGAGACATTTTTTTACCGTCAACAGACACGGGATTGCCGTCCACGTATCCAATTTCAACATACTGCGCCTTTGAAGGCGCCTTCTCCGGGGACGCGGTCAGGGTGAACATGTCCTGCGGCGGTTCAGCCCACGGGTCTTCCAGAATGCCGCCTTCATAGCTGATATGGAACAGGTTCCTGTCAGTGCTGTATGGTTTTTTCTTTGTCACAGGGACAGGGATGCCGTGCTTTTTTGCATACCTTATTAATGACTCCCTTGAATCATATTCCCATTCGCGCCAGGGTGCGATGACCTTGATCCCGGGCTTCAGGGCAAAATAAGTAAGCTCAAACCTCACCTGGTCATTGCCCTTGCCGGTCGCGCCGTGCGAAACCGCATCCGCCTTTTCCTTATTGGCAATCTCGATCTGCTTTTTGGCGATGAGCGGCCTTGCTATTGAAGTGCCCAGCAGATACGTGCCTTCATACACCGCATTGGCCCTGAGCATAGGGAACACATAATCCTTTACAAACTCTTCCCTGAGGTCAACCACGTGCGCCTTTGAGGCCCCGGTCTTCAGCGCCTTTGTCTTGACTGCTCTGATGTCCTCCTCCTGTCCGAGGTCAGCACAGAAGGCGATTACTTCACAATTATAAGTTTCTTTTAACCATTTAATAATGACGGATGTATCGAGTCCGCCTGAATATGCAAGTACAACTTTCCTGACTTTCATTTTTTCATCCCTCCGAGTTTATAAACATATCACAAGGATATTGGAAATGTAAAATGCAGGAGTTCTCAGGACTTTTTTCTCCAATTGCGCATCCCGGATCGAGTGCGATGGAGCCGTTCAGTGAACCCGCCTTCTTTTAAGAAATCTTTTTCGAGCGATCTCAATTGCTGATCAAGCAGATAATTTGCCTGGTGGATCAGGCAGATGAGAGAATTCGTTGCAACTTCTGGCGACGAATTCTCGAAATAAGTCTTATAGGTCGTATAGGACTTATCCTTGTTGTATGCCAGTTTCCGCACAGCAACCGCTTGAGGGTGTTCCTTTGTCCAGAGCGTCAGCCCTTTCTGTCGCAGATAATCCTGATAATCAAGAAGCAGTTCTTCAAGACTCGCCCTTGCTACTCCTATGAGCTTCAATTCGGTCTTTTTGGAAGTGCCCGACGCCATACTGCCCTCGGCGATGTTTTGCTTGCCGCTGCGGGCCGCCTGCACCATCTGGTCATGAGTACGTGAGCGACGGTCTATAAACCTGTCACAGAACACTTTCGTTGCGTCATAAACAATCTCCGACATCCTGTAAGACTGCAGCTCCCGATAGCCGCCATGTGCGGGAATGAGCCGAGGGAAGTTTTTTGTGTCAGCCATTGCATGTCCCCCCCTTTTTTGATTAACCATTATAACAAAAAACTGAAAGACCGGGTCATTTAATATAACCGCACCTTGTTAAATAACAAATTTATTTGTTACATTTGAAAAGGATTATTCAACCATGAAAAGACATTTATTTTATCTGACTCTAATACTGCTTGTCCCGCTGACACTGTACCTGTTGTCATTACAGACCGTGTTGCCTATCCCGGCTGATGACGAACATGCTGGAATTACAGAAGTGGCAGGCTGTCTGGAATGCCACGCAGATGACAAGGGATATCCAAAGAAGAAGACGCACCCTCCCAAGGACCAGTGCTTTAACTGCCATAAGCCCGCTGAAAAGCAGTCTGCAGCTAAAGGATAGTCGCGATGTTCCCGTAATGATAAAGAGGCGGGAGATAAATCAGCAGCAAAGCATCCCGGCTTGTAAATCATATGATTGATAACCCCGGCATAGGAAGTATTCGCAGCCTCCTGACCCTTACAGAGTCATCCGGAAAGGGATTCACCCTCAAAGTCGGCTCCATTATCAAGGCCCAGGTAATTGACGTTACTGATAAAGGGGACGCTGTCCTGCGCCTTGCAGCTGCAGGAAGCGATAAGGGGACTGCACAGGGGACGGTCATCAGGGCCTTTTCAGAAGTCCCATTGACCAGAGGGCAGAATATATTTCTTGAAATACTCGGCGGCAAGAACAATGTCACCATGCGCTTTATGGGCATCTCTGACACCGCATCCGAAGCAGCAAAACAGAACATCCCTGTCAAAATACTCGATATGCTTGCCCAGTTGTCCACCTCCCGTGCCGGGAGCTCCGATTTGCAGGAGCTGTTCAATATGCTTAAATCCCTGCCGGAAAGTATCAGGGCCGCAATCCCGGAGTTTAAAAGCCTTGAACAACTGCTGCTGGACATTAAGCAGCTTGACGGCAAGGTCCTGAAGGCATTTGTTGAGACCTCAGGCATTGCCTTTGAGACGCGGCTCAAGATCGCGATGACAGGCGACCCTGCGTCAATCTTACAGAACCTGATGGCGCTCCAGACAGAAGGGGACCTC